>NC_020504.1:2136375-2443537 GCF_000349325.1 Streptomyces davaonensis JCM 4913 | reverse complement strand
CTGGGAGACCTCGACGAGCATGCCCTCCTGGCCGCAGGAGTCGAAGCTGTTGGTGGGCTCGTTGAAGGGGCTGATCCAGTCGAACCGCTGGCCGAGCCCGGCGAAGTGGTCGGTGACATCAGCGACGTACTTGGCGAAGTCCTGCTCGTTCTCCGCCTTCAGATAGCCGCCGCAGCTCTTGCCGTTGGTCTTCCACTCGGCCGGGGCGCTGTTGACGAAGGCGACCAGGTCCTCGACGCCGTACTTGGCGGCGTAGGCGAGGAAGGTGCGGCCGCCCTTGTCCTTGGACCAGTCATAACTGCCGTCGTCGTTACGGAAGTCCTCCGGGGCCCGGGACGGGGTGGTGACCGCCGTGCCGCCACCGCCGATGTTGTAGCGGTAGTTGCTGAGGTCCAGGCCCTCGGCGGAGAACAGCAGCTTGGCCACCCTGGCCTGGACCTTGGGGTCGAAGTTCTTCAGGTCGTTGACCCACCAGGCGCCGGAGGCACCGATGTTGTCGATGGTCTGGGCCGCGTACGGGGAGACCTCGGCCGCCATGGAGGTTGCGGCCGAAGTGGTGGGGGCGGATACAGCGTTGGGGGCGGATATCAGCGGACCGGCGACAGCGAATGCGGCTGCTGCTGCCATGAGGGCCGGTCTGCTGCGGTGGGGGTGAGTCACGTGCATCCCTTCCGTCGTCATGAAGGTGGTGCGGTACGGCTCCTCTTGGGCTGCCTCTGCCCGACGGACTGCAACGCCCCTTCCAGCGCGAACGTCGCCGCGCCCAGGCACACCGGGTCGGTGGGGATCGGGGAGAGGACGATCTCGGTGGCGGCCATCGGCCGCGGCAGCGCGTGCCGGGCGACGGCCTCGCGGACCTCGGCGACCAGCGGCTCGCCGAGGGCGGTCGCGACCCAGCTGCTGAGCACGACCACTTCCGGGTTGAACAGATTGACCAGGTCGGCGATGCCTGCGCCCAGATAACGGACGGTGTCGCGGACCGCCTTGAGCGCCACCGGATCGCCCGCCTCGACACCCCGGGCCAGCGCGGCGATGGTGGCCGTCTGGTCCTCCGGATGCAGCAGCGCGCTGTCGGCGCTCAGCTCCCGCAGCGTCAGCATGATCCCGGAGGCCCCGACGTACGCCTCCACACAGCCGTGCTTGCCGCAGCGGCACAGCCGCCCGTCCAGCACGATCGTGGTGTGGCCCCACTCGCCGGCGCTGTTGCTGACCCCCCGGTGCAGCGCCCCGCCGAGGACGAGCCCGGCGCCCACGCCCGTCCCGAGGTTGATCACCACGGCGTCCCCGCGCCCGCGCGCGGCCCCGAACCAGAGCTCGGCGACCGCGGAGGCGCGCAGCGGGTTGTCCAGGTACAGGGGGTAGGCGATGTGCTCGGTGAGCAGATCGAGCAGCGGCACCTCGTGCCAGTCCCAGTTGGGCGCGTACTCGGAAATGCCGGTGGCGCGGTCCACCTGCCCCGGCACGCTCACCCCGACGCCGAGCACCCGGGAGCCCTCGACCCCGGCCTGCGCGACCACCGAGCCGACGGCGGAGGCGACATGGGCGACCACCTGCTCCGGCAGGCTCTCGCCGGGGCGGACGTCCTCCTCGGCGCGGGCCAGGACGTTCAGCGCGAGGTCGAACAGCTCGACATGGACGTAGGTCTCCGCGATGTCGACGCCGATCAACGCGCCCCCCGACGCGTTGACCGCGACCAGGCCGCGGGGGCGCCCGCCCGCGGAGTCCTCGAAGCCGACCTCGGTGATCATCCGCAGGTCGAGCAGTTCCCCGACGAGCGTGGCGACCGTGGCGAGGCTCAGCCCCGTGGCGGCCGCCAGCTCCTGCCGGGAGGTCGGTGACGCGGCGATGATCTGGCGCAGCACCTCGTAGCGGTTCGCGGTGCGGATGTCACGTGAGGTGCGCTTCATGAGGTGCCGTCCGTCCCTTCTCGCGGGCCGGGTCGACATCAGCACCGGCGCGGCGCAAGGCTATGGCCTGCGGGGGACTTTCGACAAGGGGTTAGGAAAGGGGGTGGAGAAAGTCGCGTACGAACGTGTTGGTGAACTTGCCCGCCGGGTCCAGCGCCCCCACCAGCTCCCTGAAGTCCCCGAGTCGCGGATACCGGGCCCGCAGCACTTCGCCCGGCATGGTGAACACCTTCCCCCAGTGCGGCCGCGCGTCCATCCCCTCCAGCGCCTCCTCGACCCGCCGCACCACGGGAAGCACGGCCGCCGCGTCCTCGACCCAGGTGAAGTGCAGCGCCACCGTCTCACGCCCGTACGACGGAGACATCCACTGCTCATCGGCGGCCACCGTCCGCACCTCGCAGGTCTGGAGCACCGGCGCCACCACCGTACGGATCGCGTCCAGCGCCCGCAGCGCGTCCATGGCGTACGGCCGGGGCAGCAGGTACTCGGACTGGAGCTCGGCGCCGCTGCTCGGGGTGAACTCGGCGCGGAAGTGCGGCAGGCGCTCGTGCCAGGGACCCGGCACCCCGAACTGCTCGGTGCAGTTGACCGCGGGCATGCCCGGCACCGGGTGCAGCTTCTCGGTCGCGGGCGAGGCCCACGGGAAGTCGGCGAGCGGCTGGTCGGTACGCCGCTTCAGCCACACTTGCCTGAAGCCCGGCGCCGCCCAGTCGGTGAACAGGCTGACGCTGTACGCGGCCCTGGCGACCGTCTCGAACTCCAGCCGTTCCAGCGGCAGTTCGGTGAACACGTGCTGCTCCACCTCGAAGGCGAGCTCCAGGTCCAGGGTGAGCGTGGTGACGACGCCGAGTGCGCCGAGGGAGGTGACGGCACCGCCGAAGCGGGCGTCCTCGCGTCCGATGCGTACCGTCTCGCCGTCCGCCGTGACCAGCTCCACCTCCCGCACGGGCGCGGCGAGCGAGCCGTTGGCCACCCCCGAGCCGTGGGTGCCGGTGGCGACGGACCCGGCCACCGAGATGTGCGGCAGGGACGCCATGTTCGGCAGCGCGAGCCCGTGCTCGTGCACCACTCGGGCCAGCTCGGCGTACCGCACCCCGCCGCCGACCCGCACGGTCCGGGCCACCGAGTCCACCTCGATCTCGGTCGGCAGCCCGGCCAGCGAGAGCAGCACCCCGTCCGCGCCCGGCTCGGCGATCTCGTTGAACGAGTGCCCACTACCCAGCACCCGCACCCGACCGCTCCCGGCCACCAGCGCCCGCAGCGCATCGAGCGAGTGCGGCCGGTGCAGCTCCTTGGTGGCGTAGGTGATGTTGCCCGCCCAGTTGGTGACCTTGTCCGTCATACGTAGTCCCTCCCGGAGAGTGCTTCCGGAGAGACCTTCTCATTCCCGCCGGGCGGCACGAGGGGACCCGGTACGCCGGACGGGCACGCGGGGGCATACCGTGAGGAGTCGAACGCCTGAGCCGGGAGGAGACACGGGATGGGCAGCCGTACCGCGCTGGTCGAGGATCTGATGGAGCGGTTTCCGCATGTGCCGCGGGAGGCCGTCTTCAAGGAGGACCTGCTCCGCGGCGGTGTCGCCTTCGACGCGTCCGCGCTGAGCGACAACGAGTCCGGCGAGGTCAAGCCGAAGTCGTACTTCATCTTCTCCTTCGACCACGGCACCCTGCCCGAGCTGGGCGAGGCCGCCCTCAGAAGGCCGCCCGAGGAGATCATCCTCACCGGCGGCCCGTACGACCTGCGGCGGACCGTGGTGTCCGTGCGGGTCAATCCGTCGTCGCCGTATCGCGTCGCCGCCGACGGGGACGGCATGCTCGGGCTGTACCTCGACGGCAAGCGGATCTCGGACGTCGGGGTGCCGCCGATGCCGGAGTACTACCGGCACAAGCTCTCCAACGGGAAGTCCGTGATGGAGGTCGCCCCGACCATCCAGTGGGGCTATCTGATCTACCTCACCGTCTTCCGGGTCTGCCAGTACTTCGGCGCCAAGGAGGAGTGCCAGTACTGCGACATCAACCACAACTGGCGCCAGCACAAGGCGGCCGGGCGGCCGTACACCGGGGTCAAGGACGTGGAGGAGGTGCTGGAGGCGCTGGAGATCATCGACCGGTACGACACCGCCAAGGCGTCCACCGCGTACACGCTGACCGGCGGCGCGATCACGTCGCAGGTGGGCGGTCGCGACGAGGCCGACTTCTACGGGCGGTACGCCAAGGCCATCGAGGAGCGGTTCCCGGGGCGGTGGATCGGCAAGGTCGTCGCCCAGGCGCTGCCGCGTGACGATGTCCAGCGGTTCAAGGACTACGGCGTGCAGATCTACCACCCCAACTACGAGGTGTGGGACGAGTACCTGTTCAAGATGTACTGCCCGGGCAAGGAGCGGTACGTCGGGCGGGACGAGTGGCACCGGCGGATCCTGGACTCGGCGGAGATCTTCGGCGCGCGCAATGTGATCCCCAACTTCGTGGCGGGCGTGGAGATGGCCGAGCCCTTCGGGTTCAAGACCGTCGACGAGGCGATCGCCTCGACCACCGAGGGCCTTCGGTTCTTCATGTCCCAGGGCATCACGCCCCGCTTCACCACCTGGTGCCCGGAGCCGACGACGCCGCTCGGCAAGGCCAACCCGCAGGGCGCCCCGCTGGAGTACCACATCCGGCTGCTCCAGGCCTATCGCCAGACCATGGAGGAGTTCGGGCTCTCCTCGCCTCCCGGCTACGGCCCGCCCGGACCCGGTCGCGCGGTCTTCTCGGTCAGCTCCTTCATGGATAGTCTGCCCGCCGCAGAGCCGACCCCCGTGTGACGAGAGTTGAGCAGGGGGCGCCCGGGATCCGTACAACTCCTTGGAGTGGAGGGCTCGGCCGGGCGCCCGTGACATTTGAATAGCGCGCTTGTCAGTTGTGTCGAATACGTGAAAGGGTCGTGCTCTGCCGCGAGGTTCCCCCCAACTCCATTGCCAATATGGCGAGTTGACCTCGCTCGTGGATGCAGGAGACCTATGCCCGACCTGCCGACCCCCCAGGACGCCACCGAGGCCGCGCTGTTCTCCGAGTGCTGGGACGCCGTGCTCTCGTACGCCGACCTGTGCACGGCCGGCTCCACCGCGGCCAACGAACTGGCCGCGGAGGCGTTCTCGGCCGGTATGCGCGAGGTCCGCGCCGCCGAGTCGCACGGCACCCGCTACGCCGGCCGCCGCTCACCCCGACTGCCCCGGATACCGCTGCTGCTGACCGCCGTACGCACCACGGCGGCCGACTGGGAGGTCTCGGGACGGGGCAACCGGCTCGACCCCGAACTCCGGCTGTGGCTCAACTCCACCAAGGCCGCCCGCTACACCGGACCCCCGCAGGGCCGCCCGCTCGCCCTGCGCGGTCTGCGCGACATGCAGCAGCCGGACGCCGAACTGCTGTGGCTGGCCGAGGTGGAGGCCCTGCCGCTGTCCGTGGTGGCCCGCCGCCTCGGCCTCGACCCCGCCACCCTCTCCGACGAACTCGCCCAGGTGCGCGGCCTGTTCCGGGACCGCTGCCACCGCAACCACCTGGACGCGCCGAAGGACCCGCAGTGCCGGGGCTACGTCCGGCTGCTCGACGCGGTGACCCGCTCACCCATCGCCGAGACCCCGGACGACCTCTCCCGCCACCTCGCCACCTGCGTGGACTGCTCCGAGGCCGCCGCCTGTCTGCGGCTGCACGGCCTCGGACTGCCCGCCGCCCTGGCCGGCGGGGTCATCGGCTGGGGCGGCCTCGCCTACCTGGAGCGCCGCCGCCGGGCCGCCGAGGTCCGCCTCGGCGCCGGACGCCCCGACACCCCGGCCCTGGACGCCGCCGATCCCGCCGCGCAGAAGGCGAAGGCGGTGCGCGGCGGGCTGCTGGTCGCGGCCGTCCTGGTGTCCGCTCTCGCCCTCGCGGTGTCGATGATGCCGTTCGGCGGCTCGGGCTCCGGACCCGGGAGCGACGCGGCCGGGGACCCCGGGGACCGCCAGCCGGTGGCCGACAACCCCGGCGCGTCCTTCGAGCCCTCCGCGGAGGACACGGAGACCGGGGCGAGTGACTCCCCGTCGCCCTCCGCCGACGCCACCAGGTCCGCCCCGGCGAGCGAGGACCCCGACCCCGAACCCCAGGGCACCTCCACCACCACGGCGGGCGCGCACCCCGAGACGAGCGCCCCGCCCGACTGCCGGGTCAGCTACGACCTGGTCAACCAGTGGCCCGACGGTTTCCAGGCCACCGTCACCGTCACCACCGAACGGCCTCTGGACACCTGGCGCGTGGCCTGGTCCTTCCGCGACGGCCAGCACGTCGGCCAGATGTGGGACGCGAGCTTCGGCCAGAACGGCTCCCGGGTCACCGCGACCGCCGCGGACTACAACAAGACGGTCCCCGCCGACGGCACCCTGAGCTTCGGCTTCATCGCCTCCTGGCAGGGCAAGAACTCCCCGGCGCACTCCTTCGAGTTGAACGGCCGGGAGTGCGGCACGGCCTGAGCCGGGAAAATGCGTTGACGCGCCGCCGCACGGCCGGGCTACAGTGGCGGCGCATCACACCGATGCGAGAAGGACGAGCGCGAACGAGGAGGTGTCGACCGATGGCTGTCATTGCGATGGGCGCTGCCCGCATCCAGGAATCCATCAAGTCCACCTCCGTGGCCACCGGCTGAACCACACCCGCCGCCGGGGCCCGCCCTTGTGAAGGGTCACCTCGTTGACTTCCACCTCTGTTTTCTCCGCGTTGGCTCCCTACGGCTGGGACGCCGACTGGGCCGACGCGTTCACCCCGTACGACACCGAAGGGCTGCTGCCCGGACGGGTCGTCCGGGTCGACCGCGGGCAGTGCGACGTCATCACCGCCGACGGAGTCCTGCGCGCCGACACCGCCTTCGTCACGCCGCACGATCCGATGCGGGTCGTGTGCACCGGCGACTGGGTCGCCGTCGAACCCGGGGGCAACCCGCGCTACGTACGGACGTATCTGCCGCGCCGTACCGCCTTCGTGCGCTCCACCTCCTCCCAGCGGTCCGAGGGGCAGATCCTCGCGGCCAACGTCGATCACGCCGTCGTCGCGGTGTCGCTCGCCGTCGAGCTGGACCTCGGGCGCATCGAACGGTTCCTCGCGCTGGCCTGGGAATCGGGCGCGCAGCCCGTGGTCGTGCTGACCAAGGCGGACCTCGTGCCGGACGCCGTGACGCTCTCCCATCTCGTCGAGGACGTCGAGACGACCGCGCCCGGGGTGCCGGTGCTGACCGTCAGCGCCCATCTCGACGAGGGGCTCGACGTTCTCACCGCCGTCGTCGGCGGCGGTACGTCCGTGCTGCTCGGGCAGTCCGGCGCGGGCAAGTCGACGCTGGCGAACGCGCTGCTCGGGGCGGACGTCATGGACGTCCAGGCCACCCGGGACGTCGACGGCAAGGGACGGCACACCACGACCACGCGGAACCTGCTGGCGCTGCCGGGCGGCGGGGTGCTGATCGACACCCCGGGGCTGCGCGGCGTCGGGCTGTGGGACGCCGAGTCCGGGGTCGGGCAGGTCTTCGCCGAGATCGAGGAGCTGGCCGGGCAGTGCCGGTTCCACGACTGCGCCCACGAGAGCGAGCCGGGGTGCGCGGTCCTCGCCGCCATCGACTCCGGTGAGCTGCCCGAGCGACGGCTCGACAGCTATCGCAAGCTGATCCGCGAGAACCAGCGCATCGTCGCCAAGACGGACGCCCGGCTGCGCGCCGAGATCCGCCGGGACTGGAAGCGCAAGCACGCGGAGGGCCGGGCGGCCATGGAGGTGAAGCGCAACGGGCGGCTGTGAGGCCGACGGCACCGTGGTGTCCGAATCCCGCCAGCGCCGGTCCCGGTCATCGCCGAGACTGGAACGCGTGATGGACGAAGACACCAGGTACGAGGCGGTGCGCAGCCGGGATGCGCGGTTCGACGGCGAGTTCTTCTTCGCCGTCGAGACCACCGGCATCTACTGCCGCCCGAGCTGCCCCGCCGTCACCCCCAAGCGCCGTAACGTCCGCTTCTTCGCGACCGCCGCCGCCGCGCAGGGCTCGGGTTTCCGGGCCTGCCGGCGGTGTCGCCCGGACGCCGCGCCCGGCTCGGCCGAGTGGAACGTCCGCGCGGACGTCGTGGGCCGGGCCATGCGGCTGATCGGCGACGGCGTCGTCGACCGCGAGGGCGTGGCCGGTCTCGCCGGACGGCTCGGCTACAGCCCCCGCCAGGTACAGCGCCAGCTGACCGGCGAGCTGGGCGCCGGACCCGTCGCGCTGGCCCGCGCCCAGCGCGCCCACACCGCGCGCGTCCTGCTCCAGACCACCGACCTGCCGATCACCGAGATCGCGTTCGCCGCCGGATTCGCCAGCGTCAGACAGTTCAACGACACCATCCGGACCGTCTACGCCCGCACCCCCAGCGAGCTGCGCCGGACCGCCGCCCGAGCCTCCCGCCGACCCGCCACCCCGACCGCCGGCATCCCGCTGCGGCTCGCCCACCGCGGCCCCTACCGCTCCGGCGCCGTCTTCGACCTGCTCCAGGCCGAAGCGGTACCCGGCGTGGAGGACGTCAGCGGCACCCCGGGCCGCCGCACCTACCGCCGCACCCTGCGCCTGCCGCACGGCACCGGCATCGTCGCCCTGGACGAACGCCCCGGGGGCACCGGCCACGGCACCCACCCCGGCGGCTGGCTCGACGCCCACCTCCACCTCACCGACCCCCGCGACCTCACCACCGCCGTCCAGCGCCTGCGCCGCCTGTTCGACCTGGACGCCGACCCCTACGCCATCGACGAGCGGCTCGGCGCCGACGCCCGGCTCGCCCCGCTGGTCGCCGCCCGCCCCGGACTCCGCTCACCCGGCGCCGCCGACCCCGAGGAACTCGCCGTACGGGCGCTGGTAGGGCCGGCCGGTGCCGAGCGGCTGGTGCGGGCCTACGGGAAGGCGCTGGACGCGCCCTGCGGCAACCTCACCCACCTCTTCCCGGAACCCGCCGTCCTCGCCGAGGCCGAGCCGCACGGCACCCTGGGCGCGCTCACCGCCGCCCTCGCCGACGGCGCCGTACGCCTGGACGCGGGTGCCGACCGGGACGACACCGAGGCGGCACTGCTCGCCCTGCCCGGCCTCGACCCCCGTACCGTCGCCGTCGTGCGCACCCGCGCCCTCGGCGACCCGGACGTCGCCCCGCCCGGGGTCGACGTCCCCGACAGCTGGCGCCCCTGGCGCTCGTACGCCGTACAACACCTGTGCGCAGCAGGGGAGTTGGAGTAACCGTCATGACCACGCAATGGACGCGCCTCGACAGCCCCGTCGGCCCGCTCCTGCTCACCGCCGACCCGGAGACCGGCGCGCTGACCTCGCTGTCCGTGCCGGACCAGAAGGGCGGCCGCACGGTCCAGGAGGGCTGGCTGCACGACCCGGGCGCCTTCCGGGACGCCGAGGAGCAGCTCGCCGCCTACTTCGCGGGGGAGCTGAAGGAGTTCCGGCTACCGCTGCGCGCCGAGGGCACCGACTTCCGCCGGAAGGTGTGGGCCGCGCTCGACACCGTGCCCTACGGCGCCACCACCACCTACGGCGAGATCGCCGCGCGGATCGGCGCCTCCCGCGCCGCCGTCCGGGCCGTCGGCGGCGCGATCGGCGCCAACCCGCTGCTGATCGTCCGCCCCTGCCACCGGGTGATCGGCGCGGACGGCTCCCTGACCGGGTACGCGGGCGGCCTGGAGCGGAAGACGGCCCTGCTCACGCTAGAACACGCGATCTAGTCGTCGAGGCCCCAGCTGTGGATCCGCCGCGGATGGATGCGGATCACCTCCTCGCTGAAGTGCGGGCCCAACTCGTGCGGGCCGATGAGCAGCTCCGCCTCGCCGCGGATGTCGACACCGCGCACCTTCCAGGGCCGCAGGCTGACGACATCGTCGACGACCAGGCCGACCTTCGGGTTCTTCTGTAGGTTGCGCCACTTCTTGGTGCGGCCCATCGCCAGGCCGCCGACCAGGATCGTTCCGTCGTCCTGCGGGAAGAACCCGACCGGGTTCGCCTGCGGCTGGCCGTGCGGGTCGACGGTGGCCAGACGCCCCAGCCGCTGCGATGCGAGATAGGCCCGCTCGGCCTCGCTGAATTCGGTCATACGGCCACCCAAACACGGCCGCCCCACCCCGCACATCGGACCGGAGCCCTGGTCCCGTGGCCCTACGTCACCCCCAGAGCACCACACCCAGCCACGCCCCCGTGATCAGCAGACAGGTGAACAGCTCCGCCAGCACGCTCCAGCCGCCCGAGCGCATCGCCGTGCGCAGGGCGGCCCTCGCCTCCGCGTGGCGGCCGAGGCGCAGGCGTTCCTCCAGGTAGATGCCGCCCAGGAAGCCGGGGATCGCGCCGAGCACGGGGATCAGGAAGAAGCCGAGGAAGGCGCCCGCCCCCGCGTACACGGCCATCCGGCGGGTGGCGCCGCTCTCGCGCAGCCGCCTGGGCGGCAGGGCCCAGCGGACCACCTGGGAGAGGAACAGCGCGACGGTCGCCGCGCACAGCAGGACCCACGCCTCCGGCCGCGGATCCTTCAGCGCCCACCACATGACCGCCGCCCACACCAGCCACGACCCCGGCACACCCGGCACGAGCACTCCGCACAGGCCGAACAGGATGACCATGCCGACCAGCAGGAGATCCCACACGCCCATGTGACCAGCGTGCCGGAGCCCCGGGACACCCGCAGGTCAGCGGTCCCGGGCCACCCAGCCCCGCTCGTAGGCGTGCCAGCCGAGCTGGAGCCGGGTCGTCACCCCGGTCAGCTCCATGAGCCGCTTGACCCGGCGCTGCACGGTCCTCAGGCCCAGATCGAGCTGCTTGGCCACGCTCGCGTCGGTCAGCCCGGCCAGCAGCAGCGAGAGCACCTCCAGATCGGTGGCGTCCGGCCCGTCCGGTTCCTGCTCGGTCACGCCGCCCGACGTCCCGAGCCGCAGCGGCAGCGCGTCCCGCCACACCGACTCGAACAGCCCCGAGAGCAGCTCCAGCAGCCCGCTGGCGTGCACCACCAGCGCCGCGGGCTCCGAGGCGTGCGAGGTGAGCGGCACCAGGGCGAGCGTGCCGTCGGCGACCACCAATTTGGTCGGCACCTCGTCCACCACCCGCACCTGCTCGGCCCGGCCGAGCGCGGCCGCCAGCTCGGTGATGCCGTGCGGCAGCGCGAACACCGAACGCTCCACGACCACCCGGTAGCGCACTCCGCGGTCGGCGGCCCGCTCCTCGGCCTCGTTCTCCATCCCCGACACCACCACCGGGTTGCCGGTCACCAGCGCGCACACCTCATGGCTCGCCCCGAGCTGGATCTGGAGGAACCGTCGGGCGACCGCGTCCGCGCCGGTCACCACCTCCACCAGATCGTGCACGGCGGCCTCGGCGGCGCCCGCCCGGTACTCCTCGGCGAGCAGCGCGGCCGCCAGCTCCGCCTGCTCCAGCTCGTGCCGCTGCTGGGTGAGCAGTGCCCCGAGAGCGACTCCGGGCGGCGCCGCGACCCAGCGCCCCGGGCGGGCCGAGGACTGCGCGGCCAGACCGTGCCGCTCCAGCAGACGCAGGGCGCGCTCGGTGTCCCGCTCGCCGAGGGTCAGCCGCCGCGCGAGCTCGGAGACGTCCGCCGCGCCCACCGACACCAGCGCCCGGTACGCCGACTCGTGCCTCTCGTCCAGCCCTATCGCTGCCAGCATCGCTCTCCCCGAGGGTCCATGGCGGGAAACGGCCACGGCGCAAAGCCGCCTCGGCACATCATCGCCGTACCGCCCGCCGCTCTGCCAAGGTGACGCCACCGCAGCATCAACCACCGCCCGTATTGCCCGCCTTGGGCTTCTTGGCCTGCGCGTTTCGCGTCCGCCGGGCAGACGGCAGCACCGGAAGAAGGCGACCTTGGGGAGAGCGATATCGAGGACGGCCCTCGGCGCGGCGACCGCCGCCGTCCTGGCCGTCACGGCAGCCGTACCCACGCAAGCGTCCGACGGCGGGCCGAGAGCGCTGACCGGCAGCCCGGCCGCCACCGGCGCCGGTTCCGTCGTCACTCTCGTCACCGGCGACCGGGTCCTCGTCACGAAGGACGGGGCAGTCGCTCTGCCCGGTGACGACGGCCGGACCCCCTTCACCCAGACCCGCCGCTCCGGCGACGACCTGTACGTCTACCCCGAGAGCGCGGTCGAGGCGCTCGCCGCGGGCCGGGTCGACGAGGAACTGTTCAATGTCACCGGGCTGGTCCGGCAGGGCTACGACGACGCCCACCGCGACACGCTCCCGCTGATCGCGACCTACGGCACCGACGCCGTCCCGCGTGCCCTGCCGCGCGGCGCCGAACGTGGGCTCACTCTCGACGCCATCGACGGCGTCGCCCTGGAGGCGGACAAGGAGCAGGCGGCCGGGTTCTGGTCCGAGGTCACCAAGTCCCGCGGCCCGGTACGGAAGTTGTGGCTCGACGCCAAGGTCGAGGCCACGCTGGACCGTTCGACCCGGCAGGTGAACGCTCCCGAGGCCTGGGCCGCCGGTTACGACGGCAAGGGAACCAAGGTTGCCGTCCTGGACACCGGCGTCGACGCCGAACACCCCGACCTCAAGGGCCGGATCGCCGCCTCGAAGAACTTCACCGACTCCCAGGACGCGAGCGACCGCGACGGCCACGGCACCCACACCACCTCCACCGTCGGCGGCTCCGGCTCCGCGAGCGACGGGAAGAAGAAGGGCGTCGCGCCCGGCGCGGAGCTGCTCAACGGCAAGGTCCTCAATGACTACGGCTACGGCGAGACCTCCTGGATCATCGCCGGAATGCAGTGGGCGGTCGACGAGGGCGCCGACGTCGTCTCCATGAGCCTCGGCAACCCCGCCCGCACCGACTGCTCCGACCCGATGGCGCTGGCCGCCGAGGAGCTGGCCCGCACCAGCGAGAACACCCTGTTCGTCATCGCAGCGGGCAACACCGGACCCGGCAACAACACGGTCTCGTCGCCCGGTTGCGCCCCCGGCGTGCTCACCGTCGGCGCCGTCGACCGCGACGACTCCACGGCCTCCTTCTCCAGCCGCGGCCCGGTGTACGGCGCGCACACCCTCAAGCCCGAGATCACCGCCCCGGGCGTCGGCATCTCCGCGGCCAACGCGGGCGGCCGGGGCGTGTACGCCTACCAGTCCATGAGCGGTACGTCGATGGCGACCCCGCATGTCGCGGGTGCCGCCGCCATCGTCAGCCAACGGCACCCCGACTGGTCCGCCCAGCGCGTCAAGGCGGCCCTCGTCTCCTCCGCCGAGACCGGCATCCCCGGCGACGTCCGCGCCACCGGCGGCGGACGCCTGGACGTCCGGGCGGCCGTCGAGCAGACGGTGCTCGGCGCGCCCGCCGTGCAGGGCGGCACCTTCGACTGGCCGCAGCACCCGAGCGACCGCACCACGGTGACCGTGCCCTACACCAACACCTCCGACGAGCCGGTGAAGTTGAGGCTCTCGGTGGCCGGGGTCACCGGCAACGACGGTTCCGCTGTCCGCGCACGGATCGCCCGGCTCACCGACCGCACGGTCACCGTCCCGGCCGGCGGCACCGCCGAGGTCCCGCTGACGCTCGACCCGACGGCCACCCTGACCCGGGCCCAGTACGGCGACATCACCGGACGCGTGCTGGCCACGGCCGACGGCGTCACCGTCTCGACGCCCTTCGCGCTGTACGTCCAGCCCGAGACGGTCACCCTGCGGGTGAAACTCCTCGACCGGCTCGGCAAGCCCGCCGACGGCTCCTCCTCGGTCGACCTGATCGGCACCGACGACGCGAGCGGGGAGCGCCGGTTCAACGAGGGCGCCACGGACCAGACGTACGCCGTCCGGCCGGGCAGCTACTTCCTCTCCTCCTTCATCACCACCCCACAGGCCGAGGGGACGCTCGTGGACTCCCTGGCCTATCTGGCCCGCCCGCAGCTGGAGATCCGCGGTGACACCACCGTCGTCCTCGACGCCCGGGAGGCCCACCGGCTGGAGATCGACACCGACCGGCCGGCCGAAGTCCGAAGCGCCACCCTCGGGTTCGCCCGGAGCTGGGACGACACCTGGCTGCACGCGGGCACCGCGGCGGGCGGCCGGACCCTCGGCGGCTACTACGCCTCGGTCACCGGTCTGGCCCGCGACGGCGACTTCGAGTTCGACAGCTTCTGGCGCGCCGCGGCCCCGCAGATCTCCGAACTCGCGGTCGTCGGCGGCCCGTCGCTCCACCCGACCACGGGCCACCTCGGCTCGGCCAACCTCGACGGCGCCGGGCAGGCGGACCTGTACGACGCCAAGTCCGGTACCGCCCAGGAGCTTTCGGGGGCGAAGGGGAGGATCGCGCTGGTGCGGCTGCCGGACGGGGACAGCGCCGGGACGGTCGCGACGCGCGCGCAGGCCGCGGGCGCCGTGGCGCTGATCGTGCACCGCGACGCACCCGGCCGCTGGTACCCGTCCGTCGGCTTCGCCGGTGGCCCTCTGCCCGTGCTCGCCGTACCTGCCGACGAGGCGGCGGCCCTGCTCGCCGCCGGGGACGTGACCCTGCGCTGGAAGGCCATTGCCAAGAGCCCCTACGTCTACAACCTCGCCTTCCCGGAGTCCGGCCCGGTCCGGTCCGAGCGCACCTATCGCGTGCGGGACTCGGACCTGGCGGCGACCAGGGCGACGTACCGCTCGATGGCGGGCACCGGAACCGACCACATCGACATGGAGTCGATGACCCGGCCGGGCGGACTGTCCGCCTACTTCGGCCAGTTGGAGACCGTCCCCGCGCCCTTCACCCGCACCGAGTACCACAGCACGGGCGACACCGCCTGGCGGCAGGACGTCTCCAGCAGTTTCCCGTGGGGCGAGTTCATGGTCGACCCGGCGCGGACCTACGCCGAGGGTGAGCACGGCACCGAGGAGTGGTACGGCGGGGTCGTCACCCCGGTCACCCCGCTCGACGACAGCGGGCGCGCGGCGCTCGCCGCGGAACGGCAGGGCGACCTGATCGGCGTCGCGCCCGGCTTCTGGGGCGACGGCCAACACCAGGGCCTCCAGGGCAGTTTCGGCGACATCGGCGGCATGGTCCTGAAGCGGAACGGCGAGATGATCGGCGAAAGCCCGTACCCGTTCGGGGTGTTCACCGTCCCGGCGGAGGACTCGGCCTACGAACTGACCCTGAACACGGCGAAGTTCGGTCAGCCGGCGCGCGTCTGGAAGCGCTCGACGTCCACGACGACCACCTGGTCCTTCCGTTCCGCGCTCGACGAGGACGTGTCCTCGCAGGGCATCCCGCTGCTCTTTCCGCGCTACGACCTGCCCGAGGACGGACTGAAGGCGCTGCCCGCCGAGGACGGACAGCGCATCGCCCTCACGGCGACCGGGCACGCGGGCTATCAGCCCGGTGAGCTCACCGAGGTGCGGCTCTCGTACTCGTACGACGAGGGCGAGACCTGGACCGAGGCGCGTACCGTCCGGCGCGACGGGACGTGGGAGGCGGTCGTCGACCACGGCGGGGCGACGGGGAAGCCGGTCACGCTGAGGACCGAGCTGACCGACGCCAAGGGCAACTCCGTCAGCCAGACCGTCCAGCGCGCCTACGACGTGCGCTGACCGGTCACCAGGACGTCGCCGGGCGGTCCTCCCGTGGGGGGCGGGACCGTCCGGCGGCTCACTTCTCCCCTATTTCGCAACCCTGTTCGCCCCCTCACCCGATTTTCGGGTTGCCCCGTTTTCATCCGGCCCTGCCGGTGGACAATTAGGGGCATGAGCCAGCAGGGGGGAAGGCCCACCGGTAGGGACGACGACTGGTGGACGCAGTTGTACGACGACTCCAGGGAGGACACGGGCCCCACGGCGGCCCCGGACTCCCTGGACGACAGGTTCGCCTCGGCGGAGTCCGCTGTTTCCGCGGGCAGTCGTGCCGCTGGGGCGGCACCCGTCCCAAAGCAAGGCGGCACCCCGGCGGCGCGGGCAAGCGATCCCGCCCCCACGCAGATCCCGACTCCGCGCACCGAGCAACCGTCCTCCATCGACTACGTAGGCTCGGGTCCCCCCACCTATGCAGCCGAACCCACAGCCCTACCTCCCGCGGACCCCGACGACCTGGACGACCTGGTAGCCGACACGGTCCTGGACGGCGCCCACTACGGCGCCTGCACTCTCCGCGCCGCCTCCGTCCGAGGGGACTCCGCCCGCTACCGCGGTGAACCCCGCCGGGACTCCCTCCTCACGGCCCGGTTCGGCTCCGGAGACACCGCGCTCGTGCTCGTCGCCATGGCCACCGGCGCCCGCGCCACCCCGGGCGCCCACCGCGCCTCCGCCGAGGCCTGTTTCTGGATCGGCAGGGCCGTCGGACGCAGTCACGCCCGGCTCGCCGAGGACCTGCGCGCCGCCCGCCGCGGCGACCTCAAGTCCGGCCTGCACCGCCTCACCGACCGCAGCCTCGGCAAACTCCGCGCCAGCGCCGCCGAACAGGGCATCGACCCGGAGGAGTACGCGGCCACCCTGCGCTGTCTCCTCCTCCCCGCCGACCCCGACTGCCGCACCCGCGTCTTCTTCGGCATCGGTGAGGGCGGCCTGTTCCGCCTCCGGGACGGCGAGTGGCAGGACATCGAACCCCGGGTCACGGACGCCGTCGGCGAGGCCGTCGTGGGCTTCGGCTCGCTGCCGTCCGAGACACCGGAGGGCGACCGCCTCACCATGGACCTGGGCATCCCCACACCCCCGAGCCCCTACGAGGTCGCCCCCGAACCACCCCGGGAACCCTTCCGCTTCCGCGCCTCGGTGGCCCGTCCGGGTGACACGCTGCTGATGTGCACCGGCGGCCTCGCCGAACCCCTGCGCGGCGAGGCGGAACTCGCCCACCACCTCACCGGCCGCTGGTCCGGCCCCACCCCGCCCGGCCTCGCCGCCTTCCTCGCCGACACCCAGGTCCGGGTCAAGGGCTACGCCGACGACCGTACGGCCGCCGCCGTCTGGGAGAGCTGACCGAGCGAAGCACGCGGCCCTGTGCCTCCAATGGAACCCAGAGGGAGCGAAGGCGACCCGAGGCGACCGAAGGGGCACCCGCAGCCATGGCCAAGCAGAACGTCGCGGAACAGTTCGTCGACATCCTCGTCCGCGCCGGGGTCGAGCGCCTCTACGGCGTCGTCGGCGACAGCCTCAACCCCGTCGTGGACGCCGTACGCCGCAGCTCCGGCATCGAGTGGGTGCACGTCCGCCACGAGGAGACCGCCGCCTTCGCGGCCGGCGCGGAGGCGCAGATCACCGGGAAGCTCACGGCCTGCGCGGGCTCCTGCGGCCCCGGCAACCTCCACCTCATCAACGGCCTCTACGACGCCCACCGCTCCATGGCCCCGGTCCTCGCCCTCGCTTCGCACATCCCCTCCGGCGAGATCGGCCTCGGCTACTTCCAGGAGACCCACCCGGACCGACTGTTCGCCGAGTGCAGCCACTACAGCGAGCTGATCTCCAGCCCGCAGCAGATGCCGCGGCTGCTCCAGACCGCCATCCAGCACGCCGTCGGCCGCTCCGGCGTCAGCGTGGTCGCCCTCCCCGGTGACATCGCCGACCGGCCCGCCCCCGCCAAGCCCGTCGAGACCGCCCTGGTCACCACCCGGCCCACGGTCCGCCCCGGCGACACCGAGATCGACCAGCTCGTGCGGATGATCGACGCGGCCGACAAGGTCACCCTCTTCTGCGGCAGCGGCACCGCGGGCGCGCACGCGGAGGTCATGGAGTTCGCCGAGAAGATCAAGTCCCCGGTGGGACACGCGCTGCGGGGCAAGGAGCACATCCAGTACGACAACCCCTATGACGTCGGCATGAGCGGCCTCCTCGGCTACGGCGCCGCCTACGAGGCCACCCATGAATGCGATCTGCTGATCCTGCTCGGCACGGACTTCCCGTACAACGCCTTCCTGCCCGATGACGTGAAGATCGCGCAGGTCGACGTCCGGCCCGAACACCTCGGCCGCCGTTCCAAGCTGGACCTCGCGGTGTGGGGCGACGTCCGCGAGACGCTGCGCTGTCTCATCCCGCGGGTGCGGAGCAAGGAGAACCGGCGCTTCCTCGACAAGATGCTGAAGAAGCACGCCGACGCGCTGGAGGGGGTCGTCAAGGCGTACACCAGGAAGGTCGAGAAGCACGTCCCGATCCACCCCGAGTACGTCGCCTCGGTGCTGGACGAACTCGCCGACGACGACGCGGTGTTCACGGTCGACACCGGGATGTGCAATGTCTGGGCCGCCCGCTACATCACTCCCAACGGCCGCCGCCGGGTGATCGGTTCCTTCTCCCACGGCTCGATGGCGAACGCGCTGCCCATGGCGATCGGCGCCCAGTTCACCGACCGCCGCCGCCAGGTCGTGTCGATGTCCGGCGACGGCGGATTCGCCATGCTGATGGGCGACTTCCTCACGCTGGTGCAGCACGACCTGCCGGTGAAGGTCGTCCTGTTCAACAACTCCTCGCTCAGCATGGTGGAGTTGGAGATGCTGGTCGCGGGACTGCCCTCGTACGGCACCACCAACAAGAACCCCGACTTCGCGGCCGTGGCCCGCGCCTGCGGTGCCTTCGGCGTCCGCGTGGAGAAGCCCAAGCAGCTGGCCGGCGCCCTCAAGGACGCCTTCCGGCACAAGGGGCCGGCCCTCGTCGACATCGTGACCGACCCCAACGCCCTGTCCATCCCACCGAGGATCAGCGCCGAGATGGTCACCGGCTTCGCCCTGTCCGCCTCGAAGATCGTCCTCGACGGCGGAGTGGGGCGCATGCTCCAGATGGCCCGCTCCAACCTCCGCAACGTGCCCCGTCCCTAGCTGTACGGCCCCCACTCGCGATTCAGGGTGTCGTACATGTACCGGGGCAGGCCCTCGATCCCTGTGGTGCGGAAGGGGCGGCCCTCGTCGTCGATGCGGATCGTTCCGGTGCGGCCCTGGGAGGACCAGTCCAGTTCGAGGTACCAGCTGCACTCGCAGCCCTTGGTGCGGGCCGTGACCAGCAGGACCTCCGGGTCCTCGGCGGAGACCCGGTAGGGCAGGCGCATCGCCGGGATGGTGGTGCCGGAGTCGTTGCCGTCGACCGGGTGGGCGATCGGGCGGTCCTTGTCCAGGTCCACATCGAACGAGCGCGGGGTCACCGCCCCGCCGCAACCCTGGTCCATGACATAGGAGTTGCCCTCGGCGGGCGCCGCGCGGCCGACCACCCGGACCCGCAGCGCCTCCAGTACGACGGCCGTGGACGACTTCCCCTGCACCGAGATCCGCACCATCGTCTCCCGCCCGTGCACCGCGCCCTGCGACCCCGCCCAGGTCCGGGCGTCCTGCGGGGGCGGAGGCGGCGGCACCTTCGCCGGAGGCCGGTCGACGACGTAGTCGTGGCCGCACCCCTGCGCCCACACATGCGAATCGGCGGTCCAGGTGAGCGGCAGCCCGCCGACGTTCGCGCCCTTCGAGCCCGGCGCGCCGGTGCTCGGCTCGGTGGTGGGCGAGGAGGGCTTCGCCGAACCGCTCTTCGAGGGCGCCGGATCGGTGGCGGAGGGCGACGCGGAGGTGGTGGGGGAGGGGCTCTTCGTCGCGCCGGGCGCGGACGTCCGGGGCGCCGCGGCCCCGCCCTTCCCGCCGCCTCGCTCGCCCCGGTCGGTGTCCAGGGCGGTGAGCGTGCCCAGGGTGGCGAGCAGTACGGAGCCCACGGCCGCGGCGACGGTGATCCTTCGGCGGCGGTACCAGGGACGGGGGCGCGGTGGGGTGCGGGCCGGATCGGGCGTCGCGTCGTCGACTTCGGGCTCGGGCTCGGGTTCGGGGTCGAGGTCGAGAGCGGGGCTGGCGCCGACGGTGGCTTCGGCTTCGCCGGCGGGTCCGGCCTCGACGGCGGCTTCGGCTTCCGGCTTGGCCCCAGCGCCCTCCGTCTCGGTCTCCTCCGCCCCCACGCTCGCCCCCCGAGGCCGCTGCCGAGCCGCCACCGCCGACAGCCACCGTCGGTGGAGCTCCATGCGCTCCTCCGGCGTCGCCCCGCACAGCGCGGCGAAGCGTTCCACCGGGGCGAAGTCCTGGGGGACCGCGTCCCCGGCGCAATAGCGGTGCAGCGTGGAGGTGTTCATGCCCAGCCGGCGGGCCAGCGAGCCGTAACTGCGATCGGTCCGCTCCTTGAACTGCCGCAGCAGTGCCGCGAACTCGGCTACCTCGTCCTGTGCCGACACCCTTCCCCCGTGTGCTCCCGCCCGGGACGGCATCCCAGGCACCCCATATACCTGCACGTCAGACGGCCTGGGATGGTTCCACCGCCACGGAAGCGGCATCCCCTGTTGCCTCCGGGTCCTGTGACCGCTGATGCTCTTGGTGTCGCACCGACGACCGCAGGACCGACCAGCCGGCGGCGCGGTGACGACGACCCGCATCCACACTTACCCACGGGGGACACCCATGCCCAAGCGCACCCGAGCAGGCGCGGTCACCGTATTCGCCCTCGCCGGCCTCACCGTCGGCGCGGCCCTCACCGTACCGGCCGGCGCCGCAGCACCGAAGGCGGCGAGCGCGCCCCGCTTCCTGGCGGCCTCCGAACTCCCGCCGCACCCGTCTTCCGCGTGGACCGCCGGAAGGGTCAAGGACGGTGTGCCGGTCGAGATGCGGTTCTGTCTGGAGGAGGCGTTGCTCGCCTATGACTCCCGGTACCGCCCGTTCCGCACCGACCTGGACGCCAGCGCCCGGCAGCTGACCGTCGTCGTGGGTACCTCCGCCAAGGCCAAGGCCCTCGCGAGCAGCCTCAACAAGCACGTCAAGTCCTGCGCGGGGCGGATCGAGGCCGCCGACCCGGAGGTCGAGGCCAAGTACAAGTCGTACGGCTCGCTGTCCGTCGAGGAGGGCGCTCGCGTGCACGGTCTGGCCACCGAGACCTCCTGGGGTGCCACCGACATCCGGCTGCTCTCCGTCGGCCGGGACGGCAGGACCGTGACGGTCGTGGACTGGTCGCAGATGGGCGACTTCTCGGACGCTCCGGTGTCCGCCTTCAAGAAGACCACCAAGACGGCGGTCAACAAGCTCTACTGACCGCAGCACCGCCGGGGGCACCAGGGCCGCCCTCTCGCCACGGGGGCGGGAGGGCGGCCCCGCGTATTCCCCTCGGCGGTCGGATACGGCCGGATCGGCAGACGTGGCTGCGCAGTTCGGCCGATGCACCCTGGTCGGCCCCCGGACCCGCGCTTCACCCGCCGGCGGTGTGCCGTTCGCGCCGGGTTCGCCGTCCCCGTGCCCACCAGCGTGAATCCCGCACACAACCGCACGCGGAACCTCCGCTTCCGCAGTCGTGTGCCCGGCCGTTCATCCGCTCGCGACCCCTTCGTGGCCGAACGCCTGGTAGTTGACGATTCGACATGACTGCCCCGTGTCCGAGCGGGCATGGATCCCGTGAACGTGTTCGAGGAGGGGAACGAACATCGGCACGCGGGCGGGGGTCATGAAGAGGCAGGCACGAGGGGGCGGTCCCATCGCGATCGGGGCCTTCTCGGCGGACACGGAGGACACGGCGGACGGGGGCGCGGAAGCGGCGTCGACCTGCGGGCTCAGGCGCAGGCTCGGGCGCGCCGACCTCAGGGCGGTACCCGCTGCGCGCAAGGAGCTCAGGGAGCTGTTGCACGACTGGGGCAGGCCCGGGCGATCCGAGATAGCCGAGCTGTTGACCAGTGAACTCGTCACCAACGCACTCGTCCACACCGACCGCGACGCGGTCCTGACCGCCACCGTGGGACCACGTGGGCTACGGGTGGAGGTACGGGACTTCGTGGCCCGCAGGCCCCGGCTGCGCGTACCGACCGCCGACGACGGTACGCACGGCCGGGGCCTGGTGCTGGTCCAGTCCCTCGCTGACGCGTGGGGGGTGCGGCCGCACGGGGTGGGCAAGGCCGTGTGGTTCGAGCTGGGCGCGGAGGCCGCATGACGACGGGAGGGGAGTACGGCGCCTGCCGTACTCCCCTCCCGTGACCCACTTCGAGAGAGCGGTTTTCAGCCGAACTGCTGCTCCAGGTCCTTGAGCTTGCGCTCCAGGGAGTCCAGCCGCGGCAGGGCCATGGTGTCGTCCTCCGCGGTGAGATCGACGGTCACCGGGTCAGAACCTTTGCGTACGGGCTGAAGTGAGGGACGCGTACGTACGGGCAGCTGCTCCGGCGTCGATATGGCAGGCTCCGCGGTGACCCGATCGGAGCCCCGCTCCACCGCCTGCATCTCGACCTGGCGGCCGCCGCCGCGGCCGACGAAACCGCGGTGACCGCGGCTGATCGCCCGCAGCTGGGCGCGCTCCACGCGATGCGCCTCGCGGCGCCGCATCCGCTGCTCGTCCTTCTTCAGCTTCTCCTCGCGCACCTCCTCGACCGCCTCGTCCAGGCTGCGCACGTTCTCCAGGAGCATCAGGGACCAGGCCTTGTACGTCTCCCGGGGCGCCCGCAGCCAGCGGACGATGCGGATCTGCGGCAGCGGCCTCGGGACCAGGCCCTGCTCCCGCAGCGCGGCCCGGCGGGTCTGCTTCAGAGCCCGGTCGAAGAGCACCGCCGCGGACATGGACATGCCGGCGAAGAAGTGCGGGGCGCCGTCGTGGCCGATCCCCCTGGGCGCGTGCACCCAGTTGAACCAGGCCGCGGCGAACGCGAACGTCCACACGAGTATCCGGGAGCCGAGCGCCGCGTCACCGTGGCTCGCCTCACGCACGGCGAGCACGGAGCAGAACATCGCGGCCCCGTCCAGGCCGAAGGGGACCAGGTACTGCCAGCCGTTGGTGAGGCCGAGGTTCTGCTCGCCGAATCCGACCAGTCCGTGGAAGGAGAGTGCCGCGGCCACCGCGGCACAGCAGAACAGGAGCACATAGGAGGCGGTCCCATAGATGGCCTCCTTGCGCCTGCGGCGTTCTTCGCTGCGCTCCCACGAGTCGTCGGCACTCGTGTCCTTCCCCGAGGAGCGCTTTCCGCGCGCGAGCACCGCCACCGCCGCCAGCGTGCCCAGGAGCAGTACGGCGCCCGGAAGCAGCCAGTTCAGCGATATGTCGGTAAGTCTCATCTGGGGTCCCTTGCATTGGGATAGGGCGTAACGCCCGCCATAGTGGCCCAATCCATCCGGCCCTCAGGGGGTTTCGGGGCAAGAGGCCGCCAAGGAGGTGCAAGGGGATGCCCAGGGCGGCGTTCTGCTCGAACTGCCGCGTGAGGGGCGGGAGTTGAGTTCGAATAAGACTACCCGTACGGGTGGTTCCACGGAAAGTTCCCGCGACGAGTGAGGAAGTTGTGAAACCCCTGTAACCCTGCGGGCGGACCCGGGGAGTCGATCCTAGGGGAGCGCGCGGGGTGCTCGTGACCGCGCGCGTTGCTCAACTCGCCGTCGCCAGAAGCTTGGTGACGCGTTCGGCGTCGCAGGTGCGCGGGCAGGTGGCGCAGGTGTCCTCGGGGCGCAGGGTGTAGAACATGCAGCAGCTCACCCGGTCCCGGGTGGGCAGCGACTCACCGTTCGGGCCGGTCAGGACACGGAACGCGGCGGAACCGGCGTACGGCTTGGTCGAGCCGGGCAGCAGCAGTTCCAGTTCGCGCGTCGCGCGCTCCTCCTCGCCCAGCAGATGGGCGACGTACCACAGGCTCTCGACGATCTCGTCGGTCGCCATGCCCCACAGGGCGCGGCCGCGGCGGCGCATCCGGGGGCCGAATCCGGCGAGGACGGGTTCGAGGTGTTCGGCGACGGCCGCACGGACCTCGGTGCGCAGGGCCTCCTCGTCGGGGACCACCCGGGCGCCGGGCAGGTGCGCCGCCGGGTCGCCGGGCAGGCAGGCGAAGCCGGCGGTCGGGCGGACGGCGAGCCGGCCGATGGCGAGGCCGGGGGCGGTGCGGTCGTAGGAGACATGTGTCACGGGCAGGCGCGGGACGCGGCGGTGCAGGAACCAGGGGACGGTGATCAGCAGACAGGCGGGCCAGGCGTAGCGGTGCAGGCCGAAGGTGGCGGTGACGTCCGGGCGGGCCCGCTGGTCGTAGTCGCGCAGGATCTGGGCGTCGTCCCAGGCCAGGAAGGCGTCGAGGGGGGCCTCGGCGGCGGCGAGGTCGGCGGCGGAGACCCAGCCGGAGCCGGTGGGCATGGGGTCCGAGGGGCCGAGCTCGGTGACCCCGAGTGATGGGAGGACCTCGGTGAGCCGTATGTACGCGTCCGTGGTGGCCGAACGGGGCACAGGCATCCGGGACTCCTGAGTCGATGCGGTTTTGAGGTAAGCCTTACCTTACCCAAGATCGCCTGGATTTGAACTGACGGCCGGTGCGCTTATGGTGCTTGACGGACGAGTAACAACCCGCCGTAATGACCCCAAGTACCGAAACGTCCCCAGGAGGAGCCCGTGAACCAGGGTGCGCAGGGCTCCGCCGAGGTGCGGGCCGCCGAGATCGCGGGGATGGCCCAGGTCAGGGGCGCGGCGCGGGTGCCGGTGCAGCCCGGCGCCGCGGAGGGGGACCGGGTCCGCGGCGAGCACACCCACAGCGAGGCGCCGATCCCGCGCCCTCGGCCGGCCGTGCAGCGGTCCTCGGTACGCGGCCAGATCCTCGACGCACTGCGCACCGCGCTGGTGGCCGGGGAGTTGACGCCCGGCGAGGTCTACTCGGCCCCCGCCCTGGGCGACCGCTTCGGCGTCTCCGCCACCCCGGTCCGCGAGGCCATGCAGCAACTGGCCCTCGAAGGCGCCGTGGAGGTCGTACCGAACCGGGGCTTCCGCGTGGTCAAGCGCGGCGCACGCGAGTTGGCGGAACTGGCCGAGATACGGGCCCTGATAGAGGTCCCGGTCATGCTCCGCCTGGCCCGCACGATCCCGCCCGACCGCTGGGCGGACCTGCGCCCCCTCGCCGAGGCGACGGTACGGGCCGCCGCGGCCGGCTGCCGCGCGACGTACGCGGAGTCGGACCGAGCCTTCCACTCGGCGGTCCTGTCCCTGGCGGGCAACGAACAACTGGTCCACATAGCCGAGGACTTGCACCGCCGCTCCCAATGGCCCCTGTCCGTCACCCCACCGACCCGGGCCCGCGCCGACCTGATCGCCGACGCGGCCGAACACACGGCCCTTTTGGAGGCGCTGATCGCCCGGGACCTGGATGTGGTGCGGGCCCTGGTGGGGGAGCACTTCGCCGGGGCGTAGCGGAGTTACGCCGTAGCCGCCCCCGTAGCCGGTGGTCCCTGCGTCGCCAAGTGGCGGGCCAGCCACGTCGGTACGCCGCCCAGGAGGCGGAACAGGCGGCGGGCCTCCTCGCGGAGGCGGGATGCCTCCGGTTCCGGTTCGGTGTCCGCCAAAGAGGCCAGCGCCGGGGCCGTGCCGACCAGGTAGCCCAACTCCTCGCGGATCCGGAGGGATTCGGCGAAGCCGTGCCGGGCCTCCGCCAACTCGCCGTCGCGCAGGGCCAGTCCGGCCAGGTGGCGCCAGGTGAAGGACAGCAGCAGCGGGTCCGCGTGGGCCGTCGCCGCCGCGTGCGCCCGGCGGTACGCCGCCCGCGCCGCCTGCGGGGAACGCGACAGGTTCTCCGCCAGCAGCCCCCGCCGGTAGTCGAGCAACGCCCGCCCCGGCGCCCCCGGAGGGATCAACGCCGCCGCCCGCCCCAGCGCCGCCCGCGCCTCGTCGGCCCGGTCCCGCACCGTGTGCAGCGTGGCCGCATAAGCAAGTTGCCCTCGTTCACAAGCGGCCGCGCCCCGCTCCTCGTCGCTGTGCGCCACGGCCTCCGCCGTACGCAGCGCGTCCTCCGCGTCCTCCCAGCCCTGCTCGGTGTACAGACACCGTTCCACCAGCAGCGAGGCCCGCTGGAGGGAGGCCGCCGGGGTGTCCGGACGTAGCAGCGCCGCCGCGTCGGCCCAGCACGCGCGTGAGCGCAGCCGCCATACCGCGGTCTGGAGTGGATCGTCACCGGCGGTCGTTCCGTAACCAGACATGGCGGTATGCGCCACGTTGCCCTCCCCGAGCACGCCATTGAGCTTTGGTGGTGGGCGCATTCCAGCATCTGTGGACCATGCTGGCCAAGGGGGTAGGTGAAGGATTTCACAAAGTCATGGGACAGCCACTAACCTCGTGGCCCTCCAGGATGGCCTCGGTTCAACTCATCCGCAACGCCAGGAAGAAATCCAGCTTGTCCTCAAGGCGGGACAGGTCCCGGCTCGTCAACTGCTCGATTCTCCCCACCCGGTAGCGCAGTGTGTTGACGTGGAGGTGGAGCCGGGTCGCGCAGCGCGTCCAGGAGCCGTCGCAGTCCAGGAACGCCTCCAGGGTCGGGATCAACTCGGCGCGGTGACGCCGGTCGTAGTCCCGCAGCGGGTCCAGCAGCCGCGCGGTGAACGCGCGCCGCACGTCGTCGGGGACGAACGGCAGCAGCAGGACGTGCGAGGCAAGCTCCTGGTGCCCCGCCGCGCACACCCGCCCGGGCCGCGCCGCCGCCACCCTGCGGGCGTGCCGCGCCTCCTCCAGCGCCCCGCGCAGCCCCTCCGCCGAGTGGACGGCCGCGCTGACGCCGAGGGTGACCCGGCCGTCGTCGTCGAGACCGGCCGAGAGCGGGTCCCGCACCGACTCCAGCAGCAGATCCGCGAGGATGCCCTCCTCCGAGCCGTCGTGCTCGGCGGAGACCGCGGGCAGCGGGACCAGCGCGATCGCCTCGTCGCCGGTGTGCGCCACGGCGATCCGGTCCGAGGGCTCCGGTCCGGTGGTCAGTGGGTCGACGAGGATCTCCTCCAGCAGCGACTGCGCCACCGGACCGCCCTCCACCGCACCGCCGTCCCACTCCACCCGGGCCACCACGACCTGCCAGTGCGGGGCCGCGCCCAGCCCCGGCAGGAGTACCGGCGCGGCGACCCGGAGACGGGCGGCGATCTCGGCGGGCGCGGCGCCCGTCTGGACCAGCTCCAGCACCTCCTGGGCGAGCCGGCGGCGCACCGTGCGGGCCGCGTCCCGGCGGTCCCGCTCGACCGCGATCAGCTGGGTGACGCCCTGGAGCAGGTCGAGCCGCTCGTCGGGCCAGTCCCCGGCGTCCGCCTCCACCGCCAGCAGCCAGTCCGACAGCACCGTCTCGCGCACGTCCCGCGCGGCCTGCGGGGAGCGGCCGGTGCTGCGGATGGGGAACAGGGAGTACACCGTCGAGCCGAGCGTCATCCGGTGCGGTCCGCGCCGGCCCGTGCGGGCGGCGGCCAGGTGCTCGGCGGCGAGCTTGGCGCACAGGTCGGCGGGGAGGGCCGGGCCGCCCACCTTCGAGCCCGCGATCAGCCGTCCGGTGGGGGAGAGCACCCAGGCCCGCAGGTCCAGGTCGGAGCCGAGGAGGTCCAGGACGACGTCCGGGCCGCCGCCCGCCGGGCCCGAGGTCATCATGCGGCGGTGCCGGTCCACGACCGCCGCGAGGTCACCGGCGCGCTCGCCGGAGACCTGCCGGACGACATGCTCGGTGATCGACGCGAAGGCCACCGACTCGTGCACCGCGAACAGCGGCAGCCGGTGCTGGGCGCAGGCCGCGACCAGGTCCTCGGGGACATCGCCCAGCTCGGCCTCGCCCGCGGCCAGGGCGGCCACCCCGGCCTGCGCCAGGATCCGGACGAACGGCTCGGAGTCCGCGGAGTCGCGGCGCCAGGCGAGGCCCGTGAGCACCAGCTCGCCGCCCGCCAGATAGCGGCTGGGGTCCCGCAGGTCCGTGGTCATCACGCCACGGACGGTGCGGTCCAGTTCCTCTTCGCCGCCGAGCAGCTTGAGGCCCAGCGCGTCCGTGTCCAGCAGTGCGCGCAGCCGCATTTCGTCGCCGCCGTTCCTTGTCTCGAAATCTACGATGGATCTAGGTATGGGTGAGGTCCGGGGCTCGTCCGGCGGGCCGGTGAGCGCCGCTCGCCGTCCCGTGGCTCGCGTTTCGGCTGTGTCCCAGGTCACGTGGTGTGCGTCTCACGTTTCCACAGGAAAACCAGGAGGTTACTGATGCCCTCCGTTCATACGAATCTACAAGATGACCAGCCTGGCCAGCCAACTCCTTCATGGTTTCCGTGACTGACCCCGGCGGAGCACAGCGCTGTGTACTGGCCTCACTCCGCGTTAACAGCACATGAACGAGCCGGGCCCGCCGCACACGGATTGGCTCAATCTGCACGACTCACGAGACGAAGAAGAGAGCCGGTCATGGACTTCCTTCGCCCCGCCAGCTGGGAGGAGGCGCTCGCCGCAAAGGCCGAGCACCCCACAGCTGTGCCGATTGCGGGTGGCACCGATGTGATGGTCGAGATCAACTTCGACCACCGCCGGCCCGAGTACCTCCTGGACCTCAACCGCATCGGCGACCTCTACGAGTGGGAGGTCGGCGAGGGGAGCGTGCGGCTCGGCGCCTCCGTGCCCTACACGAGCATCATGGAGAACCTCCGCGCCGAGCTGCCGGGCCTCGCCCTCGCCTCGCACACGGTCGCCTCCCCGCAGATCCGCAACCGCGGCGGCGTCGGCGGCAACCTCGGCACCGCCTCCCCGGCCGGCGACGCCCACCCCGCCCTGCTGGCGGCGGGCGCCGAGGTCGAGGTCGAGTCGGTGCGCGGCAGCCGCCGTATCCCGATCGACGAGTTCTACACCGGCGTGAAGCGCAACGCGCTGGCGCCCGACGAGCTGATCCGCGCCGTGCACATCAAGAAGGCGGACGGGCCCCAGCAGTACTCGAAGGTGGGCACCCGCAACGCCATGGTGATCGCGGTGTGCGCCTTCGGGCTCGCGCTGCACCCCCGCACGCGGACCGTCCGGACCGGCATCGGCTCGGCCGCGCCCACCCCCGTACGGGCCAAGGCCGCCGAGGAATTCCTGAACGCGGCGCTCGAAGAGGGCGGCTTCTGGGACAACGGCAAGATCATCACCCCGTCGGTCGCCAAGCAGTTCGCGGACCTCTGCGCCGCCGCTTGCAGCCCGATCGACGACGTCCGCGGCACCGCCGGCTACCGCCGCCACGCGGTCGGCGTCATGGCCCGCCGCACGCTCACCTGGACCTGGGAGTCCTACCGCGGCACCGCCGCTCACACGGAGGGAGTCGCCTGATGCGTGTCAACTTCACTGTCAACGGACGTCCGCAGGAAGCCGACGACGTCTGGGAGGGCGAGTCCCTGCTCTACGTGCTGCGCGAGCGGCTCGGCCTGCCGGGCTCGAAGAACGCCTGCGAGCAGGGCGAGTGCGGGTCGTGCACCGTGCGCCTCGACGGCGTGCCCGTGTGCGCGTGTCTCGTCGCCGCCGGTCAGGTCGAGGGCCGCGAGGTCGTCACCGTCGAGGGGCTCGCCGACTTCGCCAAGCAGCGTGCGGAGCACGGCGGTTGCGCCTCCGGCGCCTGCGGTACGTCCGTCCAGGAGGCTCAGCAGTGGGCCGCCAAGGGCCAGGACTCGCAGACCGGTGAGGGCGCCGAACTCTCCCCGATCCAGCAGGCGTTCATCGACGCCGGCGCCGTCCAGTGCGGCTTCTGCACCCCGGGGCTGCTGGTCGCCGCCGACGAGATGCTGGAGCGCAACCCCAACCCGAGCGACGCGGACATCCGCGAGGCGCTCTCGGGCAACCTGTGCCGCTGCACGGGCTACGAGAAGATCATGGACGCGGTCCGCCTCGCGGCCGCCCGGCAGGGAGA
The DNA here is from genome assembly GCF_000349325.1 of Streptomyces davaonensis JCM 4913. Lineage (GTDB taxonomy): Bacteria > Actinomycetota > Actinomycetes > Streptomycetales > Streptomycetaceae > Streptomyces > Streptomyces davaonensis. The sequence continues at coordinate 2,414,089 of NC_020504.1, read as the reverse complement.
GGCGGTCTGAGCAGCATGCCCACCAACGGCGCTCCTACGAAGATCACCCAGGGTTCCCAGACCAAGGGCGGCATCGGCGAGTCCACGCTCCGCCCGGACGGCACCCTCAAGGTCACCGGAGAGTTCGCGTACTCCTCCGACATGTGGCACGAGGACATGCTCTGGGGCCAGATCCTGCGCTCCACCGTCGCCCACGCCGAGATCGTGTCCATCGACACGAGCGAGGCGCTGAAGACCGCCGGCGTCTACGCCGTCATGACGTACGACGACCTGCCGGCCGCGATGAAGAACTACGGCCTGGAGATCCAGGACACCCCGGTCCTCGCGCACGGCAAGGTACGCCACCACGGCGAGCCGGTCGCGATCGTCGCCGCCGACCACCCGGAGACCGCCCGTCGCGCGGCCGCCAAGATCAAGGTCGAGTACCGCGAGCTGCCCGTCATCACCGACGAGGCCTCCGCGACCGCCCCCGACGCGATCCTCGTCCACGAGGGCCGCGACGACCACCACATCGGCCACGTCCCGCACCCCAACATCGTGCACCGCCAGCCGATCGTCCGCGGCAACGCCGAAGAGGCCGCCAAGAAGGCCGACTTCGTCGTCAAGGGTGAGTACACCTTCGGCATGCAGGACCAGGCCTTCCTCGGCCCCGAGTCCGGCCTCGCGGTGCCCGAGGAGGACGGCGGCGTCCACCTCTACATCGCCACCCAGTGGTTGCACAGCGACCTCAAGCAGATCGCCCCCGTCCTCGGCCTGCCCGAGAGCAAGGTCCGGATGACGCTGGCCGGTGTCGGCGGTGCCTTCGGCGGCCGCGAGGACATCTCGATGCAGATCCACGCCTGTCTGCTGGCGCTGCGCACCGGCAAGCCGGTCAAGATCGTCTACAACCGCTTCGAGTCCTTCTTCGGGCACGTCCACCGCCACCCCGCCAAGCTCTACTACGAGCACGGCGCCACGCGCGACGGCAAGCTCACCCACATGAAGTGCCGGATCGTCCTGGACGGCGGCGCCTACGCCTCCGCCTCCCCGGCCGTCGTCGGCAACGCCTCCTCGCTGAGCGTCGGCCCGTACGTCATCGACGACGTCGACATCGAGGCCATCGCCCTCTACACCAACAACCCGCCCTGCGGCGCCATGCGCGGCTTCGGCGCGGTCCAGGCGTGCTTCGCCTACGAGGCGCAGATGGACAAGCTCGCCGACGCGGTGGGCATGGACCGGGTGGAGTTCCGGCAGCTCAACGCCATGGAACAGGGCACGATCATGCCGACCGGGCAGCCGGTCGACTCCCCGGCCCCGGTCGCCGAACTGCTGCGCCGCGTCAAGGCGATGCCGCTGCCGCCGGAGCGCCAGTGGGAGTCCAGCGAGGGCTCGGACGTACGGCAGCTGCCCGGTGGTCTGTCCAACACCACGCACGGCGAAGGCGTCGTCCGCGGCGTCGGCTACGCCGTCGGCATCAAGAACGTCGGCTTCTCCGAGGGCTTCGACGACTACTCCACCGCCAAGGTGCGCATGGAGGTCATCGCCGGTGAGCCCGTCGCCACCGTGCACACCGCCATGGCGGAGGTCGGCCAGGGCGGCGTCACCGTCCACGCGCAGATCGCCCGCACCGAGCTGGGCGTCACCCAGGTGACCATCCACCCGGCCGACACGCAGGTGGGCAGCGCCGGTTCGACGTCCGCGTCGCGTCAGACGTACGTCACCGGCGGCGCCGTCAAGAACTCCTGCGAGCTGGTCCGCGAGAAGGTCCTGGAGATCGGGCGCCGCAAGTTCGGCTCCTACCACCCCGCCTGGGCCACCGCCGAGCTGCTCCTGGAGGGCGGCAAGGTCGTGACCGACGGCGGCGAGGTCCTCGGTGACCTGGTCGACGTGCTGGAGGGCGAGGTCGTCGAGGTCGAGGCCGAGTGGCGGCACCGTCCGACCGAGGCCTTCGACCTGCGCACCGGCCAGGGCAACGGCCACGTCCAGTACTCCTTCGCCGCGCACCGCGCGGTGGTCGAGGTGGACACCGAGCTCGGCCTGGTCAAGGTCATCGAGCTGGCCTGCGCCCAGGACGTCGGCAAGGCGCTCAACCCGCTGTCCGTCCTCGGTCAGATCCAGGGCGGCACCCTCCAGGGCATGGGCATCGCGGTGATGGAGGAGATCATCGTCGACCCGAAGACCGCGAAGGTGCGGAACCCCTCCTTCACGGACTATCTCCTCCCCACGATTCTCGACACGCCGATCATCCCGGTCGACGTGCTCGAACTCGCCGACGACCACGCGCCGTACGGGCTCCGTGGCATCGGCGAAGCCCCCACCCTGTCCTCGACTCCGGCCGTGCTTGCGGCGATCCGCAACGCGACGGGCCTGGAGCTGAACAGGACGCCGGTACGGCCCGAACACCTCACGGGTACGGCGTAGCACGTCCACGCAAGTCTCTCCGGGCGGCGCCGGGAACGTCACACTTCGCCGCGCCGTCCGGAGGATCCAGTTCGTTCGTCTCGGGCCGTCCCCCGGGTCGTGCGGCCGAAGCACCTTCCCAAATCCCGTAGCCGCGCCTGCGGTTCCCGATACGGGTGCCCCTGTGAACCTTGGGAGTAGGCCCACATGACCCAGCAGTCACTGGAGCCGAAGACCGTTGCCGACGACGCGGGTGAAGGCACCCTCGTCCCGGCCGGACGGTCTTGGCTCGACCGGTACTTTCACATATCCAAGAGACAATCCACGGTCGCGCGCGAGGTGCGCGGCGGCGTCACGACCTTCATGGCGATGGCGTACATCCTCCTGCTCAACCCCCTGATCCTGTCCGGCAAGGACGCGGCGGGGGACACCCTCGCACAGAAGGCGCTGATCACCGCGACCGCGTTCGCGGCGGCCTTCACCACGCTGCTGATGGGCTTCTTCGGCAAGGTGCCGCTCGCCCTCGCCGCCGGCCTCTCCGTCTCCGGCGTGCTCGCCTCCCAGGTCGCCCCGCAGATGACCTGGCCCCAGGCGATGGGCATGTGCGTGATGTACGGCGTGGTCATCATGCTGCTGGTCGTCACCGGCCTGCGAGAGATGATCATGAACGCGATTCCGCTCGCGCTGAAGCACGCGATCACCATGGGCATCGGCCTGTTCGTCGCCCTGATCGGCTTCTCCAAGGCCGGCTTCGTCCACCAGGGCGAGTCGACCCCGCTCACCCTCGGCCCGGCGGGCGAACTGGCCGGCTGGCCGGTGCTGTTGTTCGCCGTGACCCTGCTGGCCATCTTCATGCTCCAGGCCCGCGGCGTCCCCGGCGCGATCCTGATCGGCATCGTCGGCGGCACCGTACTGGCCGTCGTCCTCAACGCCTTCGACGCCATCGACCCCAAGCAGTGGGCGGCCGGTGCTCCCGAACTGCACGGCAGCGCGGTCTCCATGCCCGACTTCTCGATCTTCGGTGACGTCGAGTTCGGCGGCTGGGGCGAGGTCGGCGCGATGACCGTCGGCATGATCGTGTTCACGCTGGTGCTCGCCGGGTTCTTCGACGCGATGGCCACCATCATCGGCGTCGGCACCGAGGCCAAGCTCGCCGACGACAAGGGCCGGATGCCGGGCCTGTCCAAGGCGCTGTTCATCGACGGCGCGGGCGGTGCGATCGGCGGAGTCTCCGGGGCCTCGGGCCAGACGGTCTTCGTCGAGTCGGCCACCGGCGTCGGCGAGGGCGCTCGCACGGGCCTGTCCTCGGTCGTCACCGGACTGTTCTTCGCGGCCTGTCTCTTCTTCACCCCGCTCACGGCGATCGTGCCCGGCGAGGTCGCGGCCGCGGCCCTGGTGGTCATCGGCGCCATGATGATGATGAACGCCCGGCACGTGGACTGGGGCGACCGCGCCACCGCGATCCCGGTCTTCCTGACCGTCGTGATCATGCCGTTCACCTACTCCATCACCGCGGGTGTGGCCGCCGGCGTCATCTCGTACGTGGCCATCAAGACCGCGCAGGGCAAGATCCGCGAGATCGGGGCCTTCATGTGGGCCCTGACGGTGATCTTCGTGGTGTTCTTCGCCCTCAACCCCATCGAGAGCTGGCTCGGCGTTCACTAGCCGCCCGCCCTCCACAACTGCCCTAAGGAGATCGAGAGATGCTGGACATCGCCGAAGAGCTGCACCGGTGGGTCGAGCAGGGGCGTGACTTCGCCGTGGCGACCGTGGTCGCGGTCGGCGGCAGCGCACCCCGCCAGCCCGGCGCCGCGCTCGCGGTGGACACCGACGGCACGGCGATCGGCTCGGTCTCCGGCGGCTGTGTGGAGGGCGCCGTCTACGACCTGTGCCAACAGGCCCTCCAGGACGGCGAAACCGTACTGGAGCGGTTCGGCTACAGCGACGAGGACGCCTTCGCGGTCGGACTGACCTGCGGCGGCATCATCGACATCCTGGTCACCCCGGTACGGGCCGCCGATCCGGCCCGCCCGGTGATCACGACCGCGCTGGCCGCCGCCGCCCGAGGTGAGGCGGCGGCGGTGGCGCGCATCGTCTCGGGCCCGGCCGAGCTGATGGGCCGGACCCTGGTGGTCCGCCCGGACGGGGAGTCGTACGACGGTGGCTTCGGGGCTCATCCGGAGCTGGACCGTACGGTCGCCGCCGAGGCGGGCGCCTTCCTGGACGCGGGCCGGACCGGCACCCTGGAGATCGGAGAGCAGGGCTCGCGTTGCGGAGCACCGCTCACGGTTCTGGTCGAGTCGTCCGTGCCGCCGCCCCGGATGATCGTCTTCGGCGCGATCGACTTCGCGTCGGCACTCGTGCGGATGGGCAAGTTCCTCGGCTACCGCGTCACGGTGTGCGACGCCCGGCCCGTGTTCGCCACCCGGGCCCGCTTCCCCGAGGCCGACGAGATCGTCGTCGAGTGGCCGCACCAGTACCTGGAGCGAACCGAGGTCGACGCCCGTACGGTCCTGTGCGTGCTCACCCACGACGCCAAGTTCGACGTACCCCTGCTGCGGCTGGCCCTGCGGCTCCCCGTCGCCTACGTCGGCGCGATGGGCTCGCGCCGCACCCACCTCGACCGCAACGAACGGCTGCGCGAGGTCGGCGTCACCGAGCTGGAACTCGCCCGGCTGCGCTCGCCGATCGGCCTCGACCTCGGCGCCCGTACGCCCGAGGAGACGGCCCTGTCCATCGCCTCCGAGATCGTGGCGAACCGGCGCGGCGGCAGCGGGGTCTCACTGACCGGCGCCCACACGCCGATCCATCACGAGGCGGCCTCGGCACCGGCCGGCCGGATCGGCTCGGTGGCCTGAACCCCAGGGCCTGTCCCGGCCCGCCGCACCGCGGGCTGGTCCGGCCACGCGAACGCGTAGTCCGGAGCGCCGCCCCGGTTCAGCCGTACCCAGCGCAGCAGTTCACGCGCGATGCCCGCGTTGCCCATCGCCCAGCCGGTCTCCGCCTCCAGCGTGCTCGGCGCGTTCCGGTACTCCTCGTTCGACCAGCGGACCCCGGCCGCGTCCCGGGTGGCCCGAGCGGCGAGGTCCGCTACCAGGACCCCGGCGAAGTCCGGGGCGTCGTCCTGCTCGGCGATCCGGTCGCAGGCCAGCGCCAGCACGCCCGCGGTGCCGCAGCAGCGGCCGTTGTTGTCCCAGAACCCGGGGCTCAGCCGCGCGGGCAGCCCGGAGTCGACGACGGTGTGCCAGCAGCGGTCGGCCAACGCCGACCAGGCGGGGTCGCCCAGGGTGTCCCGCAGCAGCCGGAAGACCTGGGCGTCACCGGCCGGGCCGTGGCACCAGCCGTAGTTGTGACGGGCGGTGTGCTCGGGCGCGTGCCGCGGGTCGGAGTGGGGGACCAGGAAGCCGTCGGGCCCCGCCTCGTCGCGGGAGGCGACGTCCGCGGCGCCCGCCAGCGCCAGTTCGGTGAGGTCCGCGCGATCGGCGGCGACCCCGATGGCGGCCAGAGCGGGCACGATTCCGAGGGTGCCGTGCGAGACGTGGTGCATCCGCCCGGTCGCCCCGGGCCGATGAGCCCACTGCACCCCGGCTGCCGTCTGTTCCGCCGCCTCCGAATAAGGCTCCACCGCCCGTACGGCGAACTCCAGGTCCCCGAGCGCCAGCGCACCGAGGCCGATTCCGGCGTTGCCGCCCATCAGCTCGAACAGCTCGCCCCAGCGCGTCCCGTCGAACCGGGAGCGCACCAGCGCCATCGCCCGGTCCGCGGCGGCACCGGAGGCGGAGTCGTCGAGGTCGTCGTGGACGGCGCGCAGGGCGATCGCCATGCCGGTCAGGCCGAAGTACAGGGAGCTGTCCTCCGTCTCCTCGACAGCGGCGGCGAGACCGCGGGCGGCCCGCAGCGCGGTGTCCGCGTAGGTGTCGTCACCGAAGTGGCGCCAGGCCTCCAACAACGCGGGGACGATCCCGGCGGTGCCGTTGTAGAACATCGCCTCGGTCGCCGCTTCGGAGGGCCGTACCGGCCAGCCGAGGCCGCCGTCCCCGGCTGGGCGTGCCTGCGCCGTCAACCAGCGCAGGGCGTCCGCGGCGAGCTGCTCGACCTCGTCGACTTCCGGCTCCACGACGTGCTTCGGGATCACGCGGTCCAGTCTGTCAGGCGCCCCTCACGGCATCCGCAGCAGGCTGTTCACCGCCCGCCCGAACACATACCGCGAGGCTGTCCGCAGCGGCCCGTCGAACAGTCCCGGCAGCAGCCGTACCCGCAACTCCTCGCGCCACAGCACCCGGGCCCGTCCGCCGGGGCCGGGGCGCACCTCGATCTCCGCCCAGCCCAGCACCACCCGGCCCCGCTTCTCCAGCCGGCACAGACCGGGCGCGTCCTCGGTCGGCGGACGCCACACGGTGACCTCCATCCGGTCGTCGAAGGCGAGCGGGCCCACGCCCGAACGCGCCACGAAGACCGTGCCCTCCCGGTTGGGCCCCGGTGTGACGACGGTGACCCGGGTCAGCGGAACCACCCGCCCATGGCGGGGCCAGTCCGTGAGGCGGCGCCAGGTCTCGTCGAGGCGGAGCGGCACCGTGCGTTCGAGCTGAAAGTTGACCACCGCCCGATCCTAAGGAATCCGGCCAGCTCAACGGCCTTCTCGTATACGGCTCACACACATGGACCAACACCCCGTCGACGGGAAGGCGTACAGGTGACGTGGACCGGTGTGAACCCCGGTTCACGGCCGGCCGCCCGCCCTACCCTTCCCTCATCGGCCGGGCAGTCCGCCCGTCCACAGGGGGAGTTGATCGACATGCCACTGAGGTCCTACGGCGTACTGATCGCACGCGCCGTCGACACCCGGCGCGAAGGCGCCTCCGACACTCCGCACTACCAGATCCATCTGACGGACGGTCACGGTACCGACTACCGCGCCGCGGTGAACGTCCTGTCCCAGCAACAGCCCTCGGAGCTGCTGTACTTCGTCGCCGACGACTTCCGCCACCCGGTCACCGCCCGGCTCGCCGGGCTGCCGGGCGGCTGGAACACGCTGCCCTCCGGATCCGGTGGGGCCAATCTGGACTTCGTCCGCGGCAATCTCTTCGACCCGGCCGGGATGCGCAAGCTGCCGCCGGACCTCTCCGGGCCCGACAACGACCTCGCCGACCTCCTCGACCACTATGTACGGCGCGCGGTGGACGACCCGGAGGCCCGGCTGTACGTCTTCGGTGAGCGCTGGGGTCCCGAAGACGGCGTACGGGACAAGGTGTTCGGCTTCCAGCCCGGCAACGGCGTCCACGACGTCCACATGAACCAGGGCAACAGCCGGCGCTTCCGCGGTGACGACGGTGTCTGGCAGGACGGCGGCATCCTGCTGCACTTCCCCGCGCAGGAGCGCTGGGTGGGGATCTTCCTCGCCTTCCAGAGCCAGTCCTGGCACACCGACGACCTCACCGGGCACGCCCTCGACGCGGTCGACGGCAGCCGTCCCGAGCCGGGCACCCGGCCGGTCCGGATCGTCGCCGCGCTGGTCAACCCGCGCGGCCCGGCGCCGGAGGCGGAGACCGTCACTCTCATCAACGCCTCGCCCGACCCCGTCGACCTGACCGGCTGGACCGTCGGCAGCCGCCAGGGAAAGCGCGTTCCCGTGCCGTCCGGCCCGCTGGCCGCGGGCGCGAGCCTCCTGGTCGCCCTCGGCGAGGACGCCGGACTCGGCAACAGGGGAGGGGAGATCAACCTCTTCGACCCCGAGGGCCTGAAGGCGCACGGCGTCTCCTACACCGCCGAACAGGCGGGCAGGGAAGGCTGGTCGCTGGTGTTCTGACGCGTGCGGCCGAATCGCCGCCTACCCACCCGCACACCCGTACGGCACGATGAGCCCGACCGCCGCCACCGGCCCGGAGGGCGTCTCGTGGACCGTCAACCGCACGGAAGACTGGACGAGTTGCTGCGCGACCCCTACCCGCACTACGAGCGCGCCCGGCACACCGGCGGCCTGACCCATGTCGCCGAACTCGACGCCTGGATGGTCGCCCGGGACACCGACGTACGCGAAGTGCTGCGCCGCCCCGAGGACTTCTCCTCGGCGAACGCGCTACGGCCGGACGTGCTGCCCTCGCCCGCCGCGCTCGCCGTGCTCGGCCGCGGATTCGGCGGCCGCCCCGTCGTCGTCACCGCCGACGGGGCGCTGCACCAGCGGCTGCGCACCCCGATCGTGCGCGGCCTGTCCCCGGCGCGGGTCACCGCGGTGCTGCCGTACGCCGCCGAGCGGGCCGCGGCGCTGGTCGACTCCTTCGCCGCGGACGGCTCGGTGGAGTTCATGTCCGCCTACGCCCACCGGCTCCCCGGTGAGGTGATCGGCCGGATCGTCGGCATCGACCCGGCGGACGTGCCCGCCGTCGTGCACGGCGGACACCGGGCCGAGGAGCTGCTGTTCCGGCCCTTGAAGGAGGCCGAGCAGGTCGCCGCGGCCGAGGACGTGGTCGCCATGCAGCAGCTCCTGGACCGGTACGCACAGCGGCGGCACGCCGAGCCGCGCGAGGACCTGTGCAGCGAACTCGTCGCCTCCGTCCTGCCGCCCGGCGCGGCCGAGCTGACCCTGGAAGAGCGCCACGAACTCGTCGCGCACCTCCAGAACCTGCTGCTCGCCGGGCATCTGACGACCACCGCCCTGCTCGGCACGACCGTGCTCCACCTGCTGCGCCACCCGGACCAGTGGGCGCTGCTGTGCGCCGAGCCCGAGCGCATCCCGGCGGCGGTGGAGGAGGCCGCCCGGTACGACAGCGCCCTTCAGGGCTTCCGCCGGGTCACCACCCGCCCGGTCACCCTGGCCGGGACCGAACTCCCGGCCGGGGCAGCGCTGTTCGTCGCGTTCGGCGGCGCCAACCGGGACCCCGAGCGCCATCCGCGGCCCGACGCCTTCGACATCACCCGTGCCCCGGGCCGTCACCTCGCCTTCGGGCTCGGTGCGCACGGCTGCCCCGGCTCCAAACTCGCCCGCGAGCAGCTGAGGATCACCCTGGAGGAGCTGACCCGGAGACTGCCGGGCCTCAGGCTGGCGGAGGACGACCCGGTCGTGATGCGGCCGACGATGATCCACCGCTCCCCGTACCGCCTCCGCCTGACCTGGTGACCCGGGCTCACCACGGCCTCAGCGGTAGACCTTGCCGGGCTCGGCCTTCCCCGGCGCGAGCAACTGCGGCACGGTCACGAACACATACCCCTGCTTCTTCAGCGCGTCGATGATCCCGGGCACCGCGGGCACCGTGCCTTTGTAGATGTCGTGCAGCAGGATGATCCCGTCCCGGTCCGACTGGTCGAGGACGCGCTTCTTGATCAGCGCCGAGTCATTGGTCTTGTAGTCCTTCGCCGTCACGCTCCACAGGATCTCGGAGAGGCCCAGCTCCCGGCAGATCTCGTGCACGGTGTCGTCGGTGCGGCCCTGCGGCGGACGCATCAGGGTCGGTCGGCGCCCGGTCAGACGCTCTATCTCCTTGTTCGGGCGCTCCAGTTCCTCGCGTATCTCCTCCCGGTCCAGATCGGTGAGGATCTTGTGGTCCCAGGTGTGGCTGGCGATCTCGTGGCCCTCGTCGGCCATCCGCTTCACGAGCTCCGGGTACTTCTCGATGTGCCGCTTGCCGAGGAGGAAGAAGGTCGCCGGGACCTGCTCCTCCTTGAGTATGTCCAGCAGTCGCGGCGAGTTCTCGCTGGGCCCGGCGTCGAAGGTCAGCGCTATGCACTTGGCCTCCCGGCAGTCGACGGTCCCCGCCCGGGCCTGGACGTCGGCCTTGGCGTCGGCGCGGGCGTCGGCAGGCGAACTGGTCTCCAGGCGCGTGCACCCGGTCAGCGCCAGGGTGGCGGACAAGGTCATGGCGGCGAGCAACGCGGCCCCCGTTTTGGTCATCTTCTTGGTCAGAGAAGGCATGCCGAGACTATACATGGCGTGTATACACAGGGTGCATAGTGCGGCAGCTGACCGCTTCCCTCCCCGTTAACCGTTGGTTTTCCGGGGGGTTTTGTAATTCGGACGCCTCGTATTGTGGTCGAGTGTATGGTGCCCCCCTCGAACTCGACTCAATGTCCACTTGAGGGCATTTCATTAGAGGTCGACCGACCGGTTTTATGCTCCGGTTCGGCGAATTATTGCGCACTACAATAGGGGCCCCACCAGGCATGTTGTAGATCGCATGGATTTCGAAGATTTTCTTCCGCATTCCCGGTTGGCCGGAAGTCGATTGGCTCGGACCGGGAATTGGAGGCCGTGCGCCCTAGCCATCCGTCGGCCATTTGGCGCAAGATGGTGGCGCCCGAATCCGGGTGCCATTCACTCGGACTTCCGGACTTCGCTGACGTAGGGGGACGCGGCATGGCCGATGAGCGGCGGCGGTTTTCCGCCGGACTCCGTATCGCTGTGATAGGAGCGGGGGGCCGGCCGGTCGGCAGCGTCTCTTCGGCGGAAGAGTTCGACCACGATCTTTTCGGCCTCCCGGAAAAGGATCTTCCGGTGGCCCGGCGACGGCTGATGACCGTCGCCTGGGAGGCGCTGGAGCACGCGGGTCTCCCGCCCCGTCGCCTGGAGGGCGACCGGCCGGCGGTCTTCCTCGCGGCCGAGGGCGCCGAGCCGACGCGACTGCGCCTCGGGCCCCACGACGCGCCCGTCACCGCCTGTCCCTCGTGGCTCGACGCCGTCCGTCTCGCGGGCGAGAGCCTGCGCCAGGGCGAGTGCCGCACGGCGCTGGCCGCGGTGAGCCCTCTTGAGGCCGACGAAGGCTGCGCCGTCCTCGTGCTCCGGCTGTGGGAGGACGCGCGACGGGACGGGGATCCGGTGCGCAGCGTGCTCGACCCCGCCGAGGCCTCGGCCGACGGCACCGCCCTCGTCGACCTCGCCGAGGCGGTGCTGCGTACCGGGGAGCTCGCGCCCGAACCCCCCAGGCCCGAACCCGAGTTGTTGTCCCCGGCCGTGTTCCCGCTGTCCAGCTCCTCACCCGCCGCCCTGCGCGCCGACGCCGGACGCCTCGCCGAACTCCTGGCCGCACCCCCCGCCCCGCACCCCGCGGACATCGCTTCGACGCTCGTCCGGCACCGGGCGCACCTCGCCGAGCGTGCCGTGGTGGTGGCGCGTGCCCCCGGTGAACTGGAGGCCGGACTGCGGGCCGTCGCCGCCGGCGCCTCCGTGCCGGGGGTCGTCACGGGCCGCGCTCTGCCCGCCGCCGGGTCCGGGGTCGTCTGGGTGTTCTCCGGCGACGGCTCCCAATGGACCGGAATGGGCCGGGAGTTACTGGAGCACGAGCCCGCCTTCGGTGCCTTCCTGGACGAGGTCGACCCGGTCTTCAGGGCTGAGGGCGGCTACTCCCCGCGGGATCTGCTCGCCACCTGGGACGTGGCCGAGGCCCGGTGCGGCCGGCTCCAGGGGATCTGCTTCGCCATGCAGGCCGCGCTCGCCCGGGTGTGGCACGAGCACGGAGTCGAACCCGCCGCCGTCATCGGGCACTCGGGCGGTGAGATCGCCGCCGCCGTGGCCGCCGGCGCGCTGTCCGCCACCGACGGCGCCCTGCTGGTCTGCCGCCGCTCCGCCCTGCTGCCCCGGGTCGCGGGCGCCGGCACCATGGCCCTGGTCGACCTGCCGCCGGACGAGGTCGAGGCGGCGCTGCGCGGCCGGGGCGACGTCGTCGTCGGGATCCGGGCCTCCAGCACCACGACCGTGGTCTCCGGCGATCTCGACGCCGTGGAGCGGCTCATCGGGCAATGGGCCGCCGAGGGCCGGTTCGTACGGGCCGTGGCCACGGACGTCGCCCCGCACAGCCCGCACATGGACCCGCTCCTCGACGAGGTCCGGGCCGGTCTCGCGCCCCTTCGGCCCCGCGCCCCCCGGGTCCCGCTGTACACCAGCTCGCTCGACGACCCGCGCGGTGCGGACCACTTCGGCCCCGACTACTGGGCGGCGAACCTGCGCAACACCGTCCGCTTCGACGCCGCGGTCACGGCCGCCGCCGAGGACGGGTACCGCATCTTCCTCGAGATCTCCGGACACCCCCTGGTGACGCAGTCCATCCAGGAGACCCTGGGGGCCCAGGGCGTCGACGACGCGGTCGTGCTGCCGACGCTGCTGCGCCATCGCCCCGAACGGACGACTCTGCTCACCCAGCTCGGCGCCCTGCACTGCCACGGCGCCCCGGTCGACCTGGCCGCACGCGCTCCCCGGGGCCGGCTCGTCGACCTGCCCGTCCGGACCTGGCGGCGGCCGACGGCCGAGGATCAGGAGCGGACCCGGAGCCAGGACGGTCCCGCACGACGCTCCGACTGGCACGAACTGCCCCCGGACGAGCTGGCCGAGCGGCTGACGGAAACGGTCCGAGATCTCGTCACCGATCAACTCGGCCTCAAACCTGCCGAGTTGGACGACGAGCGACCGCTCGCCGAACAGGGCATGGAGTCGGTGGCCTCGCTGGCGCTGCGGCGACGCCTGTCGGACCACCTCGGCGTCCCCCTCCCGGCCACCCTGCTGTGGAACCACCCCACCATCGCCGAGGTGGTCCCCGTGCTCGCCGCCCGGCTGGCCGACACGGCCGACGCGGACCTCGTGGCGGTCGGCGCTGCCCAGCCCTCCGGGTTCGAACTGCTGCTGAGCGCCGTCGAGAGTGACGGAGCCGCCCGGTGAGCATCAGCCAGCGACTCTCCGACCTCGCGCCCCCGCAGCGCGAGGCCCTCGCCGAACGGCTCGGCGCGGCGGCCGGGGCCGTGACCTCCGAACCCGTCGCGGTCATCGGCATGGGCTGCCGGCTGCCCGGCGGGGTCGCCTCCCCGGACGACCTGTGGCGGCTCCTCGCCGAGGGCCGCGACGTCGTGGGCCCGGTGCCCGGGAGCCGGCGCGCCCCGGCCGCCGGGACGGACGGTCTGGACGCGCCCGCCCGCGAGCGCCTGCACCACGGCGGTTTCCTCGCCGATGTCACCGGGTTCGACGCGGAGTTCTTCGGAATCGCGCCCCGCGAGGCCGAGGCCATGGATCCCCAGCAGCGGCTGCTGCTCGAAGTGGCCTGGGAGACGCTGGAACACGCGGGCACCGTCCCGGCCCGTCTGGCGGGCAGCCGTACCGGCGTCTTCGTCGGCGCCTACTACAACGAGTACCTCCAGCGCGGCCTCGCCGACCCCGAGACGCTCGACGCGTACACCCTCACCGGCGGCCTGCACAGCGTGCTCGCCGGGCGGATCTCCTACCTCCTCGATCTGCGCGGCCCCTGTCTCGCCGTGGACAGCGCCTGCTCCTCCTCCCTGACGGCCGTCCACCTGGCCTGCCAGAGCCTCCGGCTCAGGGAGAGCGACACCGCCCTGGCCGGTGGCGTCAACCTCATCCTCGACGTCGGGATCAGCCACTCGCTGGAGGAGTTCGGGCTGCTGGCGGGCGGCGGCCGGTGCCGCACCTTCGACGCCGGCGCCGACGGGATCGTCCGCACCGAGGGCTGCGCCCTGGTCCTGCTCAAGCGGCTCTCCGACGCGCTCCGCGACGGGGACCGCGTGCTTGCCGTGCTCCGCGGCAGCGGCGTCAACCAGGACGGCCGTTCCAACGGCCTGACCGCGCCCTCCGGCACCGCCCAGCGCGACCTGCTGCGCTCCACCGTCACCAGGGCCGGAGTCGACCCGACCCAGGTCGGGATGGTCGAGGCGCACGGCACCGGCACCGCCCTCGGTGATCCGATCGAGGTGGAGGCGCTGGCCGAGGTGTACGGCGCCGGGCAGTCGGGGCGCTGCGCCCTCGGCGCCGTCAAGACCAACCTCGGTCACTCCGAGGCGGTCTCCGGGGTGACCGGACTGATCAAGACGGTGCTCGCCGTGGGCCGGGGCGTCGTGCCGCGCAACCTGCACTTCACGGAGCTGAACCCGAACATCTCCCTCGACGGGACCCGCCTGTTCGTCCCCGTCGAGGACACACCGTGGCCGGTCCAGGGCCCGCCGCGGCTCGCGGCCGTCTCCGCCTTCGGCATGGGCGGCACCAACGCGCACGTCCTGGTGGAACAGGCGCCCCGGACCGCCGGCACGGCGCCCGCGCCCGCGGTGGACTCCCCGCTGCTGTTCCCGCTGTCCGGGGCCACGGACGCCGGCCTGCGCGGCACCGCCCGACGGCTCGCCGACTGGCTCGACGGCCCCGGCGCCGACACGCCCCTGGCCGACGTCGGCCACACCCTCACGCTGCGCCGCACCCACCATCCGGCCCGGCTGACCGTGGTGGCCGAGGACCGGCCCGCCCTGGTGGACCGGCTGCGCCGCTTCCTCGCGGGCGAGATCGCCGTCGGCAACAGCGAGGGCACGGTCACCCGGGCCGCCGACCGGGGCGTCGTGTGGGTGTTCTCCGGCCATGGCTCGCAGTGGACCGGCATGGGCACCGAACTGCTGGCGCACGACCCCGTGTTCGCCCAGGTGATCGACGAACTCGACCCGGTCTACGCCGAGGAGACCGGCGTACCCCTGCGGGACGCGCTGCGCGAGGACCTGCGGACGGCACCGGCCGACCGCGTCCAGCCGCTGCTCTACGCCCTCCAGGTCGCCCTCGCCGAGGTATGGCGCGCGCACGGCGTCCCTCCGGCCGCCGTGATCGGCCACTCCATGGGGGAGATCGCCGCCGCCGTCGCCGCCGGAGCGCTCGACCGCCGGGACGGAGCCCGGCTCGTCTGCCGCCGGTCGCGGCTGCTGCGCGCCGTCGCGGGCCGTGGCGCGATGGCCGCGCTGGACCTCGACGCCGAGGCGGCCGAGCGCTTGCTCGCCGGGCACGAGGGCCTGACCGCCGCCATCCTCGCCGCCCCCCGTTCCACCGTCGTGTCCGGGCCGCCGCAGGCCGTGGACGCCCTGGTGGCGGACGCGACGGCGGCCGGTGTCATCGCGCGCAGGCTCGCCTCCGACGTCGCCTTCCACGGCCCGGCGATGGACCCGCTGTGCGACCGACTGCGGTCGGACATCGCCGACTTGAGGTGGGCGGAGCCCGAGATCCCCTTCTACAGCAGCACCTACGACGGCTCCCGGTACACCGGCGTCCTCGATACCGCGCACTGGGTGGCGAACCTGCGCAACCCCGTCCGGTTCGGCGCCGCCGTGGCCGCCGCCGCGGCCGCCGGTCACCGGCTGTTCGCCGAGCTCTCGCCGCACCCGGTCGTCCGCCACGCCCTGCGGCAGACGCTGGACGCGGCGGACGCCGACGACGCCGTGGTGGTCGCCTCGCTGCGCCGCGACGAGCCCGAGCGGGCCACCCTGCTCGCCCACCTCGGCGCCCTGCACTGCCAGGGCGTGCGGCTCGACTGGCCCCGCCTGCACCCCGCGGGCGAACTGGCCGCGCTGCCGCCCACGGCCTTCGCGCACCGCCGCCACTGGCGGGCCGGCGCCGCGGTGCTCCGGCGCACCGCCCACCCGACGCTCGGCACACCGGCGGAACTCGCTGCCTTCCCCGACGCACGCGTGTGGGAGAAGCCCGTCGAACCCGGCACCGCACTCGACCGGCAGTACTGCCTGGAACACGCCTGGGCCGCCGCCGGGGCGATGGGGCTCGACTCGTCCGCCGTGACGGACTTCGCCGCGCGCGAAGAGCCCCCACGGGCGGACACGACCCGCCTCCAGACCACGGTGCGCCGCACCGGCCCCGGCACGGCCGACTGGCAGCTGCACCGGCGTGCCGAGGACGGCCCGTGGCAGTTGCTCGCCGACGCCCGGCTGGCCGAGGACGAGCAGAGCGGAGTGCCCGCCGACTGGGTCTACCGGACCGAATGGCGGCCGCTGCCGCTGCCCGACGGCCCCGCCGGTGACGCCGGACGATGGCTCGTCGTCGACGGCGGCGGCATCGGCGACGCCGTCCGCGCACAGGTCGCCGCCCACGGCGGCACCGTCACCGTCGTACCCGCGAGCGACCTCCGGGACCTCACGTCCGAGGAACTGGCCGCGCGGCTGCCCGGCGTGGCGGACGTCGACCACGTCCTGTACTGCGCGGCGCTCGACAGCCCGGACGACGAGCCCGAATCGCCGCGCTGGGCGAACCGGCTGACCGTCGAACTGCTGCGGCTGGCCCGGCTGCTGGCCGGACCGGGACGCGGACGGGCCCGCCTGCACCTGGTCACCCGCTACGCGCAGACCGTCGCCGACGAGACCCGCGTCGTGCCCGCCCAGGCCGTCCTGTGGGGGCTGGGACGTGGCCTCGCCGTCGAACTCACCGAGATCTGGGGCTCGCTGACCGACCTCGACGACACCTCCCCGGCCGCGGCGGCCCGGCTGCTGTGCGCCGAGGCGACCCGCTCCGACGGCGAGGACCAGGTCGCCTTCCGCGGCGGCGAGCGCTACGTCACCCGCCTCGTGCGCGGCAAGCTCGACGCCGGTACGACCGGGACGCTCGATCCCGGCGGCTGTCACCTGGTCGTCGGCGCCGGCGGCTCCATCGGCCCGAGCCTCGTCGACCGGCTGGCCACCCTCGGCGCCCGCCACCTGGTCCTGCTGACCCGCGGCGGACTGACCGGCGCCGCCGCCGACACCGCGGCACGGCTGCGGGCGCAGGGCACGGCGGTCACCGAGGTCAGGGCCGACGTGGCCGACGAGCGGGCCATGACGGAGCTGTTCGCCCGATTCGGCGCCGACCTGCCCGAGCTGCACGGCGTCTTCAACGCGGCGATGGCCGGCGGCTACACGGAACTCGCCGACCTCACCGACGAGGACGTCGCCCTCATGCTGAGGCCCAAGGTCGACGGCTCCGTCCTGCTGCACCGGCTCTCCGCCGGCCACGACGTCCGCCACTTCGTGCTGTTCTCCTCCACCGCCGCGCTGCTCGGCGCCCGCGGACTGACCCACTACGCGGCCGCCAACTACTTCCTGGACTCCCTCGCCCGCCACCGCCGCGCCCTCGGCCGGCCGGCGCTGGTGATCGACTGGGGTATCTGGGGAGAGGCCTTCGGGCAGGTCCACTACAGCGAGCTGATGTCCGACTCGGGACTGCGGCCCATGCCGGACACCCTCGCCGTCCGCGCCCTGGACTCCCTGCTCTTCGCGGACGACATCCACACCGTCGTCGCCTCGGTCGACTGGCCCACCCTGGCCGAGGCCTACCGCTCCCGCATCGCCCTGCACCTGATCGACGAGGTCGCCCCGGCACGCGCCACGGCCGGCCGGCGTACCGCCCCCGGCCAGGAGGCCGCCCGTGTCCTCGCCGCCACCGGCGAGGCCCGCGGCCGACTGCTCACCGAGTTCGTCCGGGCGACCGTCGCGGATCTGCTCGGCTTCGAATCGCCGCGCCAACTCGGCACGGACCAGCGGTTCTTCCAGATCGGCATGGACTCGATGACGGCCAGCAGGACCCAGGTCCGGCTCTCCCGCGACCTGGGTTGCGACCTCCCCGCCGCCGCGGTGTTCAACTACCCGACGGTCGAGTCGCTGACGGAGTACCTGCTGACGGAACTCGGCGGCGACGACGCCGAGGACACCCCACCCGCCGAGGGCACCCCACGCCCCACCACTCCCGCAAGCAGCACGTCCCCCTCCGGGACATCCCCCACCGACGATCTCTCGGAGGACGAACTCATCCGCCGCCTGACGGAAAGACTGGGCCCCCTGTGACGAGTACGGACATGCAGCAGGGGGACCGACGGGCCGTCCTCCAGCGCGCGTTGGACACCATCGACCAGCTGGAGCGCAGGGCGCTCGCGGCCGAGGGCCGGCTCACCGAGCCGGTCGCGGTCATCGGCGTCGGCTGCCGGCTGCCCGGCGGGGTCGACGGCCCCGAGGACTACTGGCGGCTGCTCGCCGAGGGCCGGGACGCCGTCGTCGAGGTCCCGGCCGCCCGCTGGAACGCCGCCGACTTCCTGTGCGACGACTTCACCGTGCCCGGCACCATCCGGTCCGCCTCCGGCGGCTTCCTGACGCACTGGGAGCCGGACACGTTCGACGCGGCGTTCTTCGGCATCTCGCCGCGTGAGGCCGCCGCGATGGACCCGCAGCAGCGGCTGCTGATGGAGGTCACCTGGGAGGCCCTCGAACACGCCGGGCTGCCCGCCGACCGTCTGCACGGGCAGCGCGGCGGTGTCTTCGTCGGCATCACCCTGCACGAGTACGGCATCCGGCACTTCGGCGCGCTGGCCCCGCAGGACGTGGACGCCTACACCGTCACCGGCAGCGTGCACAACGTCGCCGCGGGCCGGATCGCCTACCAGCTGGGCCTCCAGGGACCGGCCATGGCGGTGGACACCGCCTGCTCCTCCTCGCTGACGGCGGTCCATCTGGCCTGTCAGTCCCTGCGCACCGGGGACGCCGACCTGGCGCTGGCCGCCGGCACGAACCTCATGCTGATGCCCGAGTCCAGCATCTCCCTGTCCCGCTTCGGCACGCTCGCGCCGGACGGACGGTGCAAGGCCTACGACGCCTCCGCCGACGGCCTCGGCCGGGGTGAGGGCTGCGGAGTGGTCGTTCTCAAGCGGCTCGCCGACGCCGCCCGCGACGGGGACCGCGTGCTGGCGGTCCTCCGGGGCACCGTCGTCAACCAGGACGGGGCGAGCAGCGGACTGACCGTGCCCAACGGACTGGCCCAGCGCGCCGCGATCCGCAAGGCGCTGGAACGCTCGGGCCTCACCCCGCACGACATCGACTACATCGAGGGGCACGGCACCGGAACACCGCTCGGCGACCCCATCGAACTGGAGGCACTGGCCGATGTCTTCGGGCCCGGCCGGGACCCCGACCGGCCCCTCGTCGTCGGCTCGGTCAAGACCAACATCGGGCACACCGAGGCGACCGCGGGCGTCGCGGGCCTGATCAAGACGGTGCTGGCACTGCGTCACCGGCACATCCCCGCCCACCTCCACCTGGCGCGCAGGACCCCCAGGATCAGCGAACGCGCGGCCCGGCTCGCCTTCGCCGGCGACGGTGTGCCCTGGCCGGAGCGGGGCAGGCCGGGCCGGGCCGGGGTCAGCGCGTTCGGGATCAGCGGGACGAACGCCCATGTCGTCGTCGAGGAGGCCCCGGCGTCCGAGGAGGCCCGGTCCGCCGAGCGGGAGGGGCCCTGGCTGTTCCAGCTCTCCGGCGCCGACGACCGCGGCCTGCGCGCGGGCGCCGAGCGTCTCGCCGACTGGCTCACGCACCACCCGGACGCGGTACTGCCGGACCTCGCCCACACCCTGGGCCGCCGCCGCACCCACCGGGACGTCCGGGCCGCGCTGGTCGCCGACACCGCCGACGGTCTGCGACAGGGCCTGTCGGCACTGGCCGCCGACGAGTCGGCCGGGACCCGGGTGCTGCCGTCGGCCGGCGCCGGAGCGGTGTGGGTCTTCTCCGGGCAGGGCTCCCAGTGGACCGGCATGGGGCGCGAACTGCTGTACGGCGAACCGGAGTTCGCGGCGGTCATCGACGCCATCGAACCGGTGGTGCGGGCCGAGTCGGGGATCGGTCTGCGCGAGCTGATCACCGGGCGGGACCTCGGCGACGCCCCGATGCAGCACGTCCAGCCCGCCGTGTTCGCCCTCCAGGTGGGCCTCGCCGCCGTCTGGCGCTCCCGGGGCCTGGAACCCGCGGCCGTGCTCGGCCACTCCATGGGTGAGGCGGCGGCGGCCGTGGTCAGCGGGGCGCTCAGTCCCGAGGACGGCGCCCGGGTCATCTGCCGCCGCTCCCGGCTCTTCGGCGAACGGTCCGGCGGCGGCATGATCGCCCTGGTCGAACTCCCCGCCGACGAGGTCGAGGAGCGGCTGGCGGCCGTCTCGGGCGTCACGGTCGCCGTGAGCGCCTCACCCCGTTCCACCGTGGTGGGAGGCGTCGCCGAGGACGTCATGCCCCTGGTCGAGCAGTGGCGGTCCGAAGGTCTGCTGGCCCGCCCGGTTCCCGGCGTCACCGTCGCGGCCCACACCCCGCACGTGGACCCGCTCCTGCCCGAACTCCGCGCCCTGCTGGGCGACCTGAACCCCGCCGAGCACGCCGTCACCTTCTACTCCACCGCCCTGCCCGACCCGCACACCACGGCCGCCTGCGACGCCGACTACTGGGTGGCGAACATGCGCAACCCGGTCCGCTTCGCCCAGACGATCGCGGCGGCGGCGGGCGACGGGTTCCGGGTCTTCGTCGAGGTCTCGCCGCACCCGGTCGTCACGCACTCGATCGGGGAGACGCTCGGCGCGGAAGGCGTCGGCGACCACCTCGTCACCGGAAGCCTCCGCCGCGGTGAACCCACCCGGACCGCGCTGCTGTCCGCACTCGGCCTGCTGCACGCCCACGGGATCACCGTCGATCTCGAACGCCTGCACCCGTACGGCGAGTTGGCCGACCTACCCACCACCGCCTGGCAGCGCGAGCGGTACTGGTACGACACCGGGGCCGAGGCCGGCCCGTCGGAACCCGGCACGCATCCCCTGCTCGGCTCCCGGGTCGTCGTGCCCGGCTCGCCCGTGCAACACGTGTGGCAGACGCCGCTGTCCGAGCGGCGGCTGCCCTGGCTCGCCGACCACCGGGTCGCCGGCAGCGTCGTCGTCCCCGGGACCGCGTACTGCGAGGCCGCCCTGGCCGCCGCGAGCGAGGCGCTGGACGCCGCGCCCGACGACATCGAGCTCCACGACATCGCCTATCGCACGCTGCTCGTGGTCGACGGCACGGTCACCGTCAGCACGGTCCTGACCGAGGAAGGACCGGGCGTCGGCCGTATCGAGATCCGCACCCGGGACCACACCGGCGCCTGGGTGACCCACGCCGAGGCCGTCGCCAAGGTCGCCGCCGAGGCGCCGCGCCCCCCGGCGCGCGACCTGCCCGCGCTGGAGGCCGAGCACCGAGTCCCGCTGGAACCCGAGACGTTGTACGCCTGGATGCGCGCCGCGGGGCAGCAGCACGGGCCCGCCTTCCAGGGCGTGACGTCCGTTCGGCTGGCCGAGGGCCGGTCCGAGGCCGCGGTCGGCCGGATCGCCGTACCGGAGCAGGCCGGAGTGGGGCTGCGGCGGCCGCTGCTGCACCCCGTCCGGCTCGACCTGTGCATGCAGCTGCTCGGAGCCGTGCCGGCGGCGTCCGACCCGGGCGCGTCCCGCGCGCTGCTGCCGGTCGGAGTGCGCTCGCTGCGCCGCTGGGCGGACCCCGCGACCGGAAGCCTGGTGCGCAGCCGGCTGAGCCGGGGCGCCGACGGCGGCGGGCTCCTCGGGGACGTCGAACTCCTCGACGACGAGGGCCGGGTGCTGGTCTCCGCACGGGGCGTGGAGGTCCTGGACGTCTCCCGGGCGCCCGACCGGCATCCGCTCGACGACCGCCTGTACGAGCAGACCTGGGAGCCCGCTCCCGCGCTCACCCCCGACTCCCCGTCCGCCGCGGGCGGCTGGCTGCTCGTGACGGAGCCCGGCGGCATCCCGCAGGCCGAACGGTTGCGCACGGCACTGACCGCGGCCGGCGGACAGTGCGTGCTCCTCGACCTCGACGCGGGCGCGGCGGCGCTCACCGGCGCGGTGGCCGCCGCGGCACCCCGGGGCGTCGTGGTGCTCATGCCGCCGGACGACGAGGAGACGGACCCCGCCGAGACGGCACAGCGCAGGACCCTGCGGCTCACCGAACTGGTCAACGGGCTCGACGCGGCCCTGGAGGCCTCCGGCACCCCCGAGCGGCCGAGGCTGTGGCTGGTCACGCACGGGGCGAACGCGGTGCGGCCGGACGAGCCCGTGACACTCGCCCAGACCGCCGTGCGCGGCTTCGCCAGGACGCTCGGCTTCGAGCACCCCGCCCTGCGCACCACCCTCCTCGACCTCGACCCGCGGGGCGGCGACCCGGGCAGCGTGCTCCAGGAACTGCTCGGCGACCCGGGTGAGGACGACATCGCCCACCGCGACCGGCAACGCCACCTTGCCCGCTTCGTGCCGGCCCCGCTGTCCGACCCCGCCCGCCCGCCGGCCCGTCGCACCGCCCGCTACGGCGAGGACGGCTTCCGGCTGGTCACCCGGCGCGCGGGCCGGCTAGACGCGCTGGAGCTGCGGGCCTTCGACCGCCGGCCGCCGGGACCCGGCGAGGTGGAGATCGAAGTACGCGCCGCCGGACTGAACTTCAGCGACACGCTCAAGGCGATGGGCGTCTACGCCGGCCAGGGCGACGGCGACCAGCCGCTCGGCACCGAGTGCGCCGGCCGGATCAGCGCGGTCGGCCCGGACGTCGCCGGCTTCGCGGTCGGGAACCTGGTCGTGGCCTCCGGCTGGGGGTGCTTCGCGTCGTACGTCACGACGGCCGCCCGCCTCGTCACCCGGCTCCCCGAGGGCATGACGCCCGTCCAGGCGGCCACCGTGCCCTCGGTCTTCGTCACCGCCTGGTACGGGCTCAGGCACCTCGCCCGGCTCACGGCCGGCGAACACGTCCTCGTCCACTCCGCGACCGGCGGCGTCGGCATGGCCGCCCTCGCCATCGCCCGCGCGGCCGGGGCCGAGATCCACGCCACGGCGGGCACCCCGGCCAAGCGGCGCCTGCTGCGGGACATGGGGATCCGGCACGTCTCGGACTCCCGGAGCCTGGACTGGGCCGACGAGGTGCTCGCCGCCACCGACGGCCGCGGCGTGGACGTCGTACTGAACTCGCTGACCGGCCCCGCTCTGCGCAGGGGCGTCGAAGTCCTCGCCGAACACGGCAGGTTCGTGGAGATCGGCAAGCGCGACCTCCACGACGACATGCGCCTCGGCCTGCTGCCCTTCACCCGCGCCCTCACCTTCGCCTCGGTCGACGCCGACCTGCTGGCCCGCACCCGCCCGGTGCTGATGCGGCAGCTGCTCGACGAGGTCTTCGCGGAGTTCGCCGCGGGCCGGCTCGCCCCCCTGCCGCACACCACCTGGCCCCTGGACCGGGCCGCGGACGCGTTCCGGACGATGGCGGGCGCCGAGCACACCGGCAAGCTCGTGATCACCGTGCCCGAGTCCGGGGAGACCGAGGTCACCGTCGCCGACGCCGTCCCCGTGATCCGTCCGTACGGCGGCTACATCGTGACCGGCGGTCTGTCGGGCCTCGGTCTGCACACCGCCGGACATCTGGCCGGGCTCGGTGCGCGTCGCCTGGTGCTCAACGGCCGCTCCGCGCCCTCCCCGGAGGCCGAGAAGGCCATCGAGCGGATGCGCGAGGCCGGCGCCGAGGTGCTCGTCGTCCGCGGGGACATCGCCGAACAGGACACCGCCCGGCGGCTCGTCGAGGCGGCCGGAGCACCCGGCGCCACCCTGCGCGGCGTCCTGCACGCGGCCGTGGTCCTCGACGACGGGGTGCTGGCCGGCCTGGACGCCGCGCGGCTCGAGAAGGTCTGGCGGGCCAAGGCCCTCGGCGCCTGGCGGCTGCACGAGGCCACCGAGGGGTGCGAACTGGACTGGTGGGTGGCGTACTCCTCCACCGCCGCCGTGTTCGGCAACGCGGGCCAGGCCGGGTACGCCGCCGCCGGCTCCTGGCTCGACGGTCTCGTCCACCGGCGCCGGGCCCGCGGACTGCCCGCCCTGTCCGTCAACTGGGGCCCCTGGGCACGGATCGGGCTCGCCCAGGAGCTCGGCGAGCGCGGGTACCGGCTCATCGAACCGGAGGACGGCATGGCGGCGCTGGAGGCTCTGATCTCCGGGCGGCGCACCCAAACGGCGTTCGTCTCCTTCGACCCGGACGAGTGGTTCAAGGACCAGCCGGCGGTGCGCGACTCGTCCCTGTTCGACCGGCTCCGGGCGCCGGCGGAGTCCGACGGCCCGACGGCGGCTCCGCTGCTGACCCGGGTCACGGAGGCATCCCCGGACCGGGCCCGCCGGATCCTCGCCGGGTACGTCGTGGAGCAGGTGTGCGGCGTCCTGGGGCGGAGCGAAGGAGCGGTCGACGAGCGGGCCCCGATGTCGTCCCTGGGGCTCGACTCCCTGATGGCCCTGGAACTGCGCAACCGGCTGGAGGGCGGCACGGGCCTGAAGCTGTCCGCGGCCCTGGTCTGGGCGCATGGGGACCTGGCCTCGCTCGCCGCCGAACTCGCCGTACGACTCGGTGTGGCACCCGCGGCCGAGGCCGCCGGGCGGCCCGAGCCCGAAGGGGTGGCCGAGGGCGACCTCGCCGCCGCCGACGACGAGACGGACGCCCAGCTGTTGGCGGAGATCCTGGCCGCGGCCGAATCAGGGGACGCGACCGCGACCGGCACCGACGCCGAGGAGGACCAGCGATGACCGATCTGGCCGGGCTCATAGGCAAGCTCTCCCCCAAGGCACGGGCCGCGCTGGCCCGCGAGCTGTCCGCCGACGCCGGCCCCGGCACGCCGGAGCCCATCGCGGTCGTCGGCCTGGGCTGCCGCTACCCCGGCGGCGCCGACACCCCGGAACGGCTGTGGGACCTGTTGGCCGAGGGCGGTGACGCGGTGACGCGGATCCCCGACGGCCGTTGGGACGTCGACGCGTACTACTCCCCGGACCCCGACATGCCCGGCCGGATGCCGCACGTGCGGGGCGGCTTCCTCGCCGACGCGGCCGGATTCGACGCGGAGTTCTTCGGCATCTCGCCCCGCGAGGCCCTCGCCATGGATCCACAGCAGCGACTGCTGCTGGAGGTGGCCTGGGAAGCGCTGGAACACTCCGGGACCGACCCCGCGAGCCTGCGTGGCACCCGCACCGGCGTCTACACGGGCATCGCCGCCCCCGACTACCTCATGGAGCGGCTGCTGGACCCGGACGGTCTCGACGACCCGCACACCGTGACCGGCGGCTCGCACAGCACCGCGGTCGGGCGGCTGTCGTACCTGCTCGATCTGCGCGGCCCCTCCATCGCCGTCGACACGGCCTGCTCCTCCTCACTGGTGGCGGTCCACCTGGCCTGCCAGGCCCTGCGCACCGGCGACACCGACCTGGCGCTGGCCGGCGGGGTCCACGTGATCAGCTCACCGCTGGTGACCATCGCGCTGTACAAGGGCGGGATCACCGACCCGGACGGTCACTGCAAGGCGTTCGACGCCGACGCCGCCGGGTTCGTGCGCGCCGAGGGCTGCGGAGTCGTCGTCCTCAAACGGCTCTCCGACGCCCTGCGCGACGGCGACCCGGTGCGTGCCGTGATCCGGGGCAGCGCGGTGAACCAGGACGGCCTGTCCAACAGCCTCACCTCGCCCTCCGTGGCCGCTCAGCGAGCCGTCCTGGCCGAGGCGGTCGAGCGGGCCGGTGTCGACGCCGGAGCCGTCGGTCTGGTGGAGACCCACGGCACGGGCACCCCGATCGGCGACCCGATCGAGGTGACGGCGGTGACCGAGGTCTACGGCCGCGGCGGGCAGGGCCGTTGTGCCCTCGGCGCGGCCAAGACCAACATGGGCCACTGCGAGGAGGCGGCCGGGGTCCTGGGCCTGATCAAGACGGTGCTGTGTCTCCAGCACGGCCGGATCCCGCCCAACGTCCACTTCCGGCGGCTCAACCCCGACATCGACCTGGACGGCACCCGGCTCTTCGTGCCGACCTCGCTCACCGACTGGCCGGTCACCGGCGGCGGCCCGCGGCTGGCGGCGGTGTCCTCCTTCGGGATGGGCGGCACCAACGCGCACGTCGTGCTGGAACAGGCCGCGCCGGCTCCCGCCGGCCCGCCGGAGCCGGCGGAGCGGACGTGGCTGATCCCGGTCTCCGGGGCCTCCCCGGGCGGGCTGCGCGCCAACGCCGAGCGTCTCGCCGACTGGCTGCGCGGCCCCGGCCAGGATGTCCGGATGCGCGACCTGGCGCACACCCTGGGCCGACGCCGCGCCCAGCTGTCCGAACGGGCCGTGGTCGTCGCCGACTCGCCCGATGCCCTGGCGGTCGGCCTGAAGTCGCTGACCGCCGGGGAACCCGGCCCGAACCCCGTGGGATCCGTGCTGCCCGCGGCCGCCGCGGGCGCCGTCTGGATCTTCTCCGGACACGGCTCCCAGTGGTCCGGAATGGGGCGCGAACTCCTCGCCGGGGAACCGGAGTTCGCCCGCGTCGTGGACCGGCTCGAACCGGTGGTGGCCGCCGAGTCGGACCTGTCACTGCGCGCCACGCTCCTCGCCGGTGACTACACGGACGGGGTGCCCACCCAGATCGCCCTGTTCGCCGTGCAGGTGGGCCTGGCCGCCGTCTGGCGCTCCCGGGGCCTGGAACCCGCCGCCGTCCTCGGCCACTCCATGGGCGAGGTCTCCGCCGCTGTGGTCAGCGGGGCGCTCAGCCTCGAGGACGGTGCCCGGGTGCTGTGCCGCCGCGTGGCGTTGCTGCGCCGCGGCCTTCAGGGCAAGGGCACCATGGCGCTGGTCGAACTCGACTGGGACGAGGCCGAGCGACGGCTCGCCGGGCACGCGTCCGTCTCCGTCGCCGTCGGAGCCTCACCCCGCTCGACCGTGGTCTCCGGAGCCGTCGACGCCATCGAGGAACTCGTCGCCGACTGGCAGGCCGAGGGGCTGCTGGCCCGGCGGATCAAGGGGGCCGAGGGAGCGGGGCACAGCCCGCAGGTGGACCCGCTGCTGCCCGAACTGCGGGCCCGTCTCGCCGACCTGGCCCCGGCTCGGCCGCGGGTCGCCTTCTACTCCACCGCCCACCCCGACCCGCACACCACGCCGACCTGCGACGCCGACTACTGGGCGGCCAACCTGCGCAACCCGGTGCGCTTCACCCAGGCCGTCGAGGCGGCGGCGCGGGACGGACTGCGGGTGTTCGTGGAAGTCTCCCCGCACCCGATCGTCGCCCAGTCGGTCACCGAGACCCTCGACCACGCCGGCGTCGAGGAAGCCGCGGTCGTACCCACCCTGCGCCGGGACCAGCCGGAGGTCGCCACCCTGCTGACGCACCTGGGCCAACTGCACTGCCTCGGCGTACCGCTCGACCCGGACCTGTTCCATCCGGCCGGGACCGCGGTCGACCTGCCGCTCAACTCCTGGCAGCACCGGCGGTACTGGCTGAGCGAGGGCGAGCGTCGCACCCCTGCCGCCGACACGGGAGCCCACCCGCTGCTGGGCGCGCACATCAGGCTGCCCGGCTCCCCGGCACGGCACGTCTGGCAGGCCCGGGTGAGTCTCGACCGGCTGCCGTGGCTGGCGGACCACAGCTCGCGGGACCTCGTGGTGATGCCGGGCACCGGCTACTGCGAGATCGCGCTGGCCGCGGCCGGTGAGGCGTTCGGTGCCCCGCCCGAGGCGCTGCGGGTCACGGACGTCGAGTACCGGCACCTGCTGGTGCTGAACCGACCGGTGGACGTCACCACCGAGTTGACGCGGCAGGAGGACGGCACCGCGCTCGTCGAGATCGCCACCGCCTCGCACACCGGCGCCCGCGTGGTCCACGCGACGGCCCGGGTCCACCGGCGCGACCCGCTCGCGGCGGACCGTCCCGCGCCCTCGCTCTCCACGCTCATGGCGGACCACCCCGGGTTCGGCGACCCCGCCGAGGTCTACGCCCGGATGCGCCGCTTCGGGCAGTTCCACGGACCGGCGTTCGCCGGGCTCGTCGAAGTGCGCCGGCCCACCGGGGAGCCGGGGGAGGGACTGATCGCCTCGACCCTGTGCCGGGTGGAGTGGCCGAAGGCGGCCACCCGGCACCCGCACTACCGGGTCCACCCCGCCTTCCTCGACGCGTGTCTGCACGCGGCGGTCGCGTGCGTGCCCGAGGTGCCGGGCCGCCATCACCTCCCCGCGGGCATCCGCCGGCTCGACGTCCACGGCGACTTCGGCACGGTCACCTACTGCCACGCCGAGGTCCGGGCCGCGCCCGAAGAGGCGGGCTACCTGGCTCGACTGCACCTCCTCGACGCCCAGGGACACCTGGTCGCGGAGCTGGACGGCCTGTACTTCAAGCAGTTCGACGAGGCCGCGCTGCCCGTGTCGCTGCACGACAAGCTCTACGCCCAGACCTGGGAACGGGCCGCTCTGCCCGAACCGCCCGCCGACCCCCGTCCCGTGCGCTGGCTCGTGCTCGACGACGGAGCCGACGGCAGCGGCCCCGAGACCGGCCAGGTGCTGGCCCGCGCCGACTGGCGGGACCCGGACGCCGTGGCCGCCGCGCTCGCCGCCGACACCGACTGCACCGACGTGCTCTTCCGGGCCGACGGCCCCGCGCCGGGCCATGGCGAGGACACCCTCGCCGAAGGCGCCGCCCGGGTGCTCGCCGTCAGCCGGGTCGTCGCCGGGCTCGCCGGACGCGCCGCCCGGGGCGCGCCGCCGCCCCGGCTGTGGCTGCTCACCCGGGGTGCCCAGAGCGTGGACCCGGGGGAGCGGCCCGACCTCGCCCAGGTCGCGCTGCGCGGACTGGGCAGGAGCCTGCTCTTCGAGCACCCCGAACTGCGGCCGACCCTGCTCGACCTCGACCCCGGCTCCGCCGGCCTGGCCGAGCTGGCCGCCGAGGTGGCGTCCGGGGCGACGGACGACGAGATCGCCTGGCGCGCCGGCGAACGCCGCCTGGCCCGCCTGACCGCGACCGACCTGCCCGCCGCCGATCCCACGGTCCCCGTCGTGCGCCCGGGCGGCGGCTACCTCGTCACCGGCGGTCTGACGGGCCTCGGCCTGTTCACCGCCGGCCGCCTGGTCGAGCAGGGCGCGGGCTGCGTCGTCCTCAACGCCCGCTCCGCGCCTTCCCCCGAGGCCGAGGAGGCGATACGGCGGATGCGCGCCACCGGCGCCCAGGTCGTCGTCGTGCGCGGCGACATCGCCGAACCCGGCACCGCGCGCGGCCTCGTCGAGGCCGTGCACGAGACCGGCGCCACCTTGCGCGGAGTGATCCACTCGGCGGCCGCGCTCGACGACGGAGTGATCGCCGGGCTGGACGCCGAGAGCCTTGAGAAGGTCTGGCGGCCCAAGGCGGTCGGTGCCTGGCGGCTGCACGAGGCGACCGAGGACCTGGACCTGGACTGGTGGACCGGATACTCCTCCATCGCCGCCCTGCTCGGCGCGGGCGGCCAGGGCAACTACGCGGCCGCCAGCGCCTGGCTCGACGGCCTGGCCCAGTGGCGCGCGGCGGCGGGGCTGCCCGCCCTCTCCGTCAACTGGGGCGGCTGGGCCGAGATCGGCGCCGCCCGCGATCTCGAACTCGCCGCGTTCGGCCTGCTCCGGCCGCAGGAGGGCATCGAGGCGCTGGAAGGGCTGCTCGCCCACGGCCGCACCCGGGCCGGGGTCACCCGGATCCACCCCGGGCTGCTGGCCGAGACCTATCCGGAACTGACCGGCTCGTCGTTCTTCGCCGGACTGCTCTCCGGCGGCCAGGAGGAGCTGGGTGCCGGTGACTGGCCGGGCCCCGACGCGCTGTCCGGTCTGTCCGGCCAGGAACTGCTGGACACGGTGCACGGGCGGCTGGTCCTGCTGGCCGGCCGGACCCTCGGCATGCCGGCCGGCGAACTGGACCCGGCCCGGCCACTGGTGAAACTCGGCCTGGACTCGCTGATGGCGGTCCGCATCAAGAACGCGGTGCAGCGCGACTTCGGCATGGCTCTGCCGGTGGCCCTGCTGCTCCAGGGGGCGAGCGTGGACCGGCTCGCCCGGGAGGTCGTCCGCGCCCTGCCCGGATCGGCCGACGACCCCGTGGACGACGAGGCCGCGCAGATCGCCGAGAAAGCGCGGGCGCGGGCCGCCCGGCGCGGGCGGCGCGGGGACAGGAGGAAGGACGGATGACGGCCGAAGCAGCGGCGCCGGACGCCGACTCGGACGCCATCGCGGTGATCGGGATGGCGGGCCGCTTCCCGGGCGCCCGCACGGTGGGGGAGTTCTGGGACAACCTGCGCGCCGGACGGGAGTCCATCGTCGACCTCGACGAGGAGGAACTGCTCGCCCAGGGCGTCCCCGCGGCGCTCCTCGCCCGGACCGACTACGTCCGGCGCGCCGCGCCGCTCGACGGCTTCGACGAGTTCGACGCCGACTTCTTCGGCTTCACCGCGCAGGCCGCCCGCGTGCTCGACCCCCAGCACCGGCTGTTCCTTGAGACGTGCTGGCACGCCCTGGAGGACGCCGCGATCGACCCGGGGCGGCACGAGGGCGACATCGGGGTGTACGGCACCTGCTCCGGCAACGCCTACTTCGCCTATCACGCGCTGTCCCACGAGGACCCGCGCGAGCTGATCGGCGCGGGGCTCAACACGGAACTGCTCACGTTGATGGCGGGCAGCGACAACGCCTTCATCGCCACCCGCGTGTCGCACGCCCTCGACCTGCGCGGCCCGAGTCTCGGCGTCCAGACCGCCTGCTCCAGCGCGCTCGTGGCCGTCCATCTGGCCTGCCAGAGCCTGATCGGCGGGGAGTGCGACGTGGCGCTCGCGGGCGGGATGACCGTCAAGGTGCCGCACCGGACGGGCTATCTGTACGAGCCGGGCGCGATCGTCTCCCGCGACGGGCGGTGCCGGGCCTTCGACGCTCGGGCCTCCGGCACCGTCTTCGGCAGCGGCGGGGGAGTGGTCGTGCTCAAGCCTCTCGTCGACGCGCTGGCCGACGGCGATCGGATCCGGGCTGTCATCCGGGGCTCCGCCGTCAACAACGACGGCTCGCTGAAGATGGCGTTCACCGCCCCGAGCGTCGACGGCCAGGCCCAGGTCGTCGCCGACGCCCTCGCCGTGGCCGGGGCCGAGGCGGACGACATCGGCTACGTCGAGGCCCACGGCACCGGGACCGTCCTCGGCGACCCGGTGGAGATCGCCGCGCTGTCCCGGGCGTTCGCCGGCCGCACCCGCCCGCTGCCCGTCGGCTCGGTCAAGCCCAACGTCGGCCACCTGGAGTACGCGGCCGGCATGCCCGGACTCATGAAGGCGATCCTGGCGCTGGAGCACCGCACCCTCCCGCCGACCCTGCACTACACCGCGCCCAACCCCGAACTCCACCTGGACAAGGGCCCGTTCCGCATCCAGGACCGGCTGGAGCCCTGGACGTCGGACCGGCCCCGGCTGGCCGGGGTCAGTTCACTGGGCGCGGGTGGCACCAACGTCCACGTCGTCCTTCAGGAGCCGCCCACGGCACCGGAGCCGACCACACCGCCGTCGGCCGGGGAGCCGGTGCCGCAGGTGCTGCTGCTGAGCGCCCGCGGCCCCGACGAACTCGCCCGCGCCGCCGGTGCCCTTGGGCGCCCACCTGGCCGGGGCGCCGGAGCTGCGGCTCGTCGACGTGGCCGCCACCCTGGCCGACGGCCGCCGCGCGCACGCGCACCGCCGTGCGGTGGTCGCCCGCACTCCGGCGGAGGCCGCCGAGGCGCTCGCCGGGGCCGCCCACCCGCGCTCCCACACCGCTCTCGCCCCCGAGAAGCAGCCCACGGTCGCGTTTCTGATGCCGGGTCAGGGAGCCCAGTACCCCGGGATGACGGCGGGACTGCACCGGCACGACGCGCTCTTCAGGGAGCACCTCGTCGAGTGCGCCGAGCCGTTCTCCGACGCCCTGGGCACCGATGTGCTCGCGGCGATCCTGGCCGACGACGAGGAGCTGTCCCGGCGCACGGACCTCGCCCAGGCCGCCCTGTTCAGCGTCGAGTACGCGCTCGCCCGCAGGCTCGAGCCCTGGGGGATACGGCCGCAGGCGCTCGCGGGCCACAGCGTCGGGGAGTACACCGCGGCCTGCCTGGCGGGCGTCGTCGATCTGCCGGACGCGGTGCGCATGGTCGCCGCGCGAGGGCGTCTCATGCGCCAGGCGCCGCCCGGCGCCATGCTCTCGGTGCGGCTGGGCGAGGCGGCCGTCGCCGAAGAGCTGAGCGGCAGCGGCGTGGAGTTGGCCGCGCTCAACGAACCCGGTGGCTGTGTCGTCGCCGGTCCGGCCGACGCGGTGGAGCGGCTCGCCGAGCGGCTCACGGCGCGCGGTGTGGCCTCGACCCGGCTGCACACCGCCCACGCCTTCCACACCAGCGCCGTACAGGAGGCCGCCGACCGCTTCGCCGCGGAGATCGCCGGCGTCCGGCTGCGTCCACCGCGGATCCCGCTGCTCTCCGGGGTCACCGGCACCTGGATGACGGACACCGAGGCCGTCGACCACGACCGCTGGGCCCGGCAGTTGAGGGAGCCGGTGCGCTTCGGCGCCGCGGTGACGGCCCTGTTGGCCGAAGGCCCCCGCGTGCTGGTGGAGACCGGCCCGGGCCGCACCCTGACCACGCTGGCCCGCCGCAGTACCGCCTGGGGCCCGGAGCACCGAACGGTGCAGACCGTCCGGCACCCCTCCGAGCCGCGAGAGGACGTCGACGTCCTGACCCTCGCCCTCGGTGCGCTGTGGGCCGCCGGGGTGGACGTCGACTGGCGCCCGGCCCGGGGCGGGCGGACGCCGCGCAAGGTCTCGCTGCCCGGATACCCGTTCCGCCCGGACCGGCACTGGATCGAGTCGGCGTACGTCACGGGCGGCGGCCCGAGGAGCTCGGCGTCGGGCGGCGGCCCGAGCGCGCCCGTGCCCGTGCCCGAGCCGCGGCCGGAGACGCCGACGGTCGGCACCCGTGCCGTCCTCACCGCCATCTGGAGCGACCTGCTCGGTGTCCCCGACGTGCCGCCCGACGCCAACTTCTTCGATCTGCGCGGCGATTCACTGATCGCCGTTCAGCTGGCGTCCCGGGCCACCAAGGCCGGGCTCACGATGTCACCCCAGGACGTCTTCACCCACCAGACGGTGGCCGAGCTGGCCGACGCGCTCGACGCGGCGGCGGCCCCCGAGACCGGGCGGAGCCCGGCGCGGGAGCGATGGACCGGCCCCGTCCCGCTGACGCCCGCCCAGTTGCGGCTGCTCCAGGAGCCGCGCTCGAAGGACTTCCATGTGCCGCTGGTCCTCCAGATCCCCGGCGCCCTGGCACCGCAGGCGCTCGACGAGGCGCTGAACGCCGTGGTCGCCCTGCACGACGGGCTGCGGCTGCGCGTCCGGCACCGCGACGGACTGTGGGAACAGGAGGTCGCCGACCCCACCCGGCGGGTTCCGTTGCTGGTGGTCGACAGCGACGAGCCGGACGCCGCGCCCCGGGTCGCCGAGGAACTGGGACGGGCCGTCGCCGCCGACTGCTACGCGGGCGGGCCGCTGCTGAGGGCCGCCTGCCTGCCGCGGTCCGGTCTCGTCATCCTGGTCCTGCACCACCTGCTCGTGGACATCGCCTCCGAGCGGCTGCTCCTCCAGGACCTGAACACCGCCTGCGGACAGGCGCTCGCGGGCTCGCCCGTCGAACTGTCGCCCGCCACCACCGCGTGGCCCGAGTGGGCGGCCCGCGTCACCGCGCTGGCCGCCGAACCGGACGTACACGCCGAGCGGGCGCTGTGGGCCGGTGAGCGGCGCAAGGCCCTGCGGTCCGCGACCCGGTCCGCCACGGGCGAGGCCGACGTGCGCTGTGCGCAGGCCGTGCTCGACGCCGCCGACACGGCCGCGCTCCAGGCGTTCCAGCGCGGGCGGCGCGCCCCGCTGGACGAGACCCTGCTCGCCGCCGTGGCCGTGGCCCACCGCCATGTCACCGGCGAGGACGCGGTGTTGGCGGACATCGAGGGCCACGGACGCGCGGTGCCGTTCCCTGGCCTGGACCTCACCCGCACGATCGGCCCCTGCACCACCGTGTACCCGGTGCTGCTGAGCACCGGCGGACGCGGACTCGACGGAGCGCTCGCCCGCACCCGCGACGCGCTGCATGAGATTCCCCGGCAGGGGCTCGGCCACGGAGTGCTCGCCCGACTCCACGCGCCGACCGCGGCGCTGCTGGCCGAGGTGCCCGAGCCGGAGCTGATGGTCAGCTACCTCGGCGCCCTCTCCTACGACACGGCCGGACTCGACGACGGCCCGCTGCGCCCCGCCCCGGGCGTGGTGCCGGCCGCGCGCTCGGCCGCCGCCTGTCTGGGCAATCCGATGGAACTGCGCTGCTGGCTGAGCGCCGACCGTCTCCACCTGGACTGGTGGTACGACGCCCGGCGGCACGAGGAGGCGTCGGTGCGTGAGCTGGTGGAACGCACCGCCACCGCTCTGCGCGAGGCCGGCCGGTCCACCGGACCGACCGAGCCGACCGCGCCGACCGAGCCGGACGGTTCGGGCGGCTGGGACGCCCTGACCGACGACGAATTCGCGGTGCTGTTCAGCGAACCGCGCCGGAGCGAGAAGGACAGCCGATGACCACGGACAAGCGGCCCCGCGCCGCCGCGCTCGACAACGTGGAGGACGTCCACGTCCTCTCGCCCATGCAGGAGGGGATGCTCTACCACACCCTGCGCCACCCCGACTCGGCCGTCTATCTCCAGCAGGCCGCCGTCACCTTCCACGGCCCGCTCGACCCCGCGCTGCTGCGCCGGGCCTGGCAGGCGGTGGTGGACCGGCACACCACCCTGCGCAGCGCGTTCCGCTGGGAGCGGCTGGACAAGCCGGTGCAGGTGATCCAGCGCACCGCGCCCGTCCCGCTGGCCGAGCACGACTGGAGCGACCTGACCGAGGACCAGCGCGCCGCCCGCGAGGAGCAGTTGCTGGCCCAGGACCGCAAGACCGGCTTCGATCTGTCCGAGGCCCCGCTGATCCGCCTGCACCTGGCCCGGCTCGGCGACGACCGGCACCGCTTCGCCTTCAGCCTCCACCACATCATCCAGGACGGCTGGTCCACCGGGATCATGCTGCGCGAAGTGGGCACCGCCTACGGGGCGTTGTCCCGGGGCGAGCCCTTCGCGCCACCGCCGGTACGGCCGTACCGCGACTACCTCACCTGGCTCGGCGAGCAGGACCCCGCCGAGGCCGAGGCGTTCTGGCGGCGGCGGCTGAAGGGCTTCACCGAGCCGACACGGCTGCTGCGTTCGGCCACCGCCGGCTCCGCCGGCCAGGTGCAGCACGCCCGGCTGCACCGGCTCGACGCCGAGCGGACCGCCGCGGTGACGGCGGCCTGCACCGAGCAGCGGATCACCCTGGGCACCCTGCTTCAGGCCGCCTGGGGCCTGCTGCTGGCGCGCTACTCCGGCCGCGGGGACGTGGTGTTCGGGGCCGTCTCCTCCGGGCGCCCGCCCCAGCTGGACGGCGTGGAGGACATGGTCGGACTCTTCGTCAACACCGTGCCCACCCGGCTGCGCGTCGACCCGGACCGGGAGGTCGGCGACTGGCTCCGCGACGTGCAGGCCGACGCCCTGGCCGCCCGCGCCTACGAGCACGTGCCCATGACCCGTATCCAGGAGTGGAGCGCGACGCCCGCCGGAGTGGAGCTGTTCGAGACCGTTCAGGTGCTCCAGAACCTCGACGCGGACCCCCTCGCGGCCGTCTGGCAGGGCTTCGAGGACCTGACCGTCGCCGACTTCACGTACTACACCCGCACCAACTACCCGCTCACCCTGGCCGGCCTGCCCGGCGAGCGGCTGGGACTGCGCATCTCCTACGATCCGTCCTGGCTCCCCGACGCCGCCGCCGAGCGCCTGCTCGGGCATCTGGACACCCTGCTCGCCGAACTCGCCGCCGAGCCCCGGCGCCGTCTGGGCCGGGTCCCGATGACGACCCCCGGCGAACGCGCCGACCTGGAGCGCTGGTCCCGTGGCCCGGCCCCGAGCCGCGGCCCGGGCGCCGCCCACCACGCGGTCGCCGAACACGCCGTCCGTACGCCGGACGCGCCGGCGTTGACCTCCGGCACCCGCCGGCTCACCTACCGCGAGCTGGACGACCGGGTGAACCGGACGGTCCGGCTGCTGGCCGGACAGGGGGTGGCCGCCGGCGACATCGTGGGCGTCCTGCTGCCGGACCGCCTGGAGGAGACCGTCGCGCTGCTCGCCGTCGCGCGGGCCGGTGCCGTGCCCTTCGGCCTCGACCCCGCCGAGGCGCCGGAGCGGACGGCCGCCGCGGCCCGCGAGGCCCGGACCGGCCTGCTGCTCACCCGCACCGGCACGACCGTGCCGGACGGCGACGACTGGGACGTGATCCTGCTGGACACGGCACCGGAGCCGGACACCGGGGAGCACGCCGTCGTCCCCGCGCCGGACGAAGGCCCGGAGAAGCCGGCCTGGACGGTGACGACCGCCGGGACGACCGGCGCGCCCAAGGCCGTCCTGCTCGGCCACGCGGCCGTCGCCGCCATGGCCTCGGCCGCGGTCGAGGAGTTCGGTCTCACCGCCGACGACGTGGTGCTCTCCACGGCCCCGCCCGGCAGCGCCGACGGGCTGCTCGAACTCCACCTCGCCCTCGGCAACGGCGCCACCCTGCGCTGCCCCGAACGCCCGGTCACCGCCGCCGCGTTGCTCCGCGAGGCCCAGGACCACCGCAGCCACCCCGACCTCACCGGCGTGACCTGCCTGCGGCTCACCCCGTCCCTGCTCGCGGCGCTGCCCGGCGAGCACCCGCTGCCCGGCGTGCGCACGGTCCTGGTCTCCGGCGAACGCGGCCCGCGCGCGACCCTGCGCCGCTGGGCGAGCGGCCGCACCCTGTTCGAGGTGTACGGCACCGCGGAGACGGCCGGCCTCGCCACCGTCGCCCGTGTGCCCGACACCGAACCGGCCCGTCCGGGCGGGCGGCCCACCGCCGGAGTCGCCGCGTACGTCCTCGACGACTCCGGCGCCGCGCTGCCGGCGGGGGTTCCCGGCGAGCTCCACCTCGGCGGCGAGGCGGTGGCCCGCGGCTACCCGGGCCGGCCCGCGCTCACCGCGGAGCGCTTCCGCTCCGCCCCGCGGGCGGACAGCCCGCACGGCAGGCTGCTGGCCACCGGCGATCTCGCGCGGTGGACCGAGGACGGCCGACTGGAGATCCTCGGCCGCGCCGACCGGCGGCTGGCCGTGCGGGGACAGGTCGTCGACCCCGCCGAGGTCGAGGACGCGCTCGTAGCCCTCGCCGACGTCGAGCAGGCCGTCGTGACCGCCGACGGCCAGGGCGAGACCCGTCGGCTGCTCGCCCACGTCGTGCCCGCCCGGCAGGGCGGCGACGAACCCGCCGGGGACCTGGACACCGACCAGGTCGACCAGTGGCGGCAGGTCTTCGCGCACGCCTACGGCAGCACGGACCTCGGTGCCGAGCCCGACTTCAACACCGCCGGCTGGAACAGCAGCCTCACCGGCGGGGCGATCCCCGACGCGGAGATGCGCGAATGGCTCGACGGCACCCTGGACCGGCTCCGCGCGCTCGCCCCGCGCCGGGTCCTGGAGATCGGCTGCGGTACCGGCATGCTCCTGCTCCCGCTGAGCGCCGAGTGCGAGCGGTACTGGGCGACGGACCTGTCACCGACGGCCGTCGACTACGTCCGCGACCATCTGCCGCCGTCCGTCGCCGACCGGGTGGAGCTGCGCTGCCAGGAGGGCGACGACGTCACCGGGCTGCCCGAGGCCGCCTTCGACCTGGTGATCGTCAACTCCGTCGCGCAGTACTTCCCGCACGCCGCCTACCTGCGCCGCGTCCTCGACCGGGCCCGCGCCCTGCTGGCCCCGGGCGGACGGATCTTCGTCGGCGACGTCCGCAGCCTGCCGCTGCTCGATGCCCAGCACCTCGCCGGGCAGCTCGCCAACTGCCCCGACCACCACGACACCCGGCAGCTGTGGCAGGCCGCCCACCGCGCCGCCCGCACCGACGAGGAACTCGTCCTGCACCCCGACTTCTTCCGCCGGACGGTGGCCGGGGCACCCGGCGGCAGCACCCGCATCACGGTACGGCGGGGCCGCGCCCGCAACGAGATGTCCCGCTTCCGCTACGACGCCCTGCTCACCTTCGACACCGGCGCCGAGTCCGAGGCGCCGGCCCGGGTCACCGAGTGGCGCGGAGATCTCGCGGCCGTCCGCGAGGAACTCGCCGCACGGCCCGGTTCCCTGCTCGTGCGCGGCGTTCCCGACGCCCGCTGTCACGGTCTCGCGGTCGCCGTCCGGTCCCTTCAGGACGGCACCGCCCCCCATGACACCGGCACCCTGCGGGCCGCCGCGGAGAGCGATCCGGCCGTGGAACCCGACGATCTGCACGACCTCGCCGAGCGCCACGGCTACCTCGCCGAACTCCTCGTCGGCGACCGTCCGGGCACCGTCGACGCCCTGTTCGCGCCCGCCGAGGGGCCGGGCAAGGAGACCGTACGGGCGAAGTGGTGGGCCTACGCCGACACCCTGCGGCCCGCTCCGCGCCCCTGGCCCGACTGCGCCAACGACCCGCTCACCCGGCGCCGGGAGAGCCGGCTGCTGCCCCGGCTGCGCGCCGCGCTCGACTCGGGCCCCCTGCCGTCGCACCTCGTCCCCGACGAGTTCATCCTCACCGGCAGCCTGCCGCTGACCCGGCACGGCCGCCCCGACCCGGGGGCGCTGCCGGCCTCCGAACGCGGCTCCCGCGACGGCGCGGCGGCCTTCGTGCCGCCCAGGGACAGCACCGAGCTCAGGATCTGCAAGGTGTGGGAGGACGTGCTCGGGGTGCGCCCGGTCGGCGCCACCGACAACTTCTTCGCGCTCGGCGGGCACTCCCTGCTGGCGATGCGGGTGATCTCCCGGCTCCAGCGCCGGTTCGACCAGGACGTGGACCTGGCGGTCCTGTTCGGCAACCCGACCGTCGCCGAGCTCGCCGACGTGCTGCGGCCCGGCACCGGCAAGAGCGCCCGCTCCTCGCTGGTCGCGCTGCGGGAACAGGGGGACAGGCCGCCGTTCTTCGCCGTCCACCAGACCGGGATGAACACGCTCGTCTACCAGTTCCTGGCCGACCAGCTCGGACCCCAGCAGCCCTTCTACATGCTGGAGCACTCCGACATCGCCCGGTTCGACCGGCTCCAGGATCTCGCGGCGCACTACGTCGACGCCGTGCGCGAGGCCTTCCCGCACGGCCCCTACCGGCTCGGCGGCCTCTCCTTCGGCGGTCTCGTCGCCTTCGAGATGGCCCAGCAGCTCACCGCCGCGGGCGAAGAGGTCGAGGTGCTCACCCTGTTCGAGTCCTCCCTGGCGGGTTCGCCCCCGGACCTCGCCCCGCGCGAGCTGCTGGCCTACCGCACCCACCACTACGCACGGGTCTTCGAGCTGATCTTCCACCGGTCCGTGCGGCTCACCGAGGAGGAGCTCCTGCCGCTCGACGACGAGCAGGCCCAACTCGACCTGCTGTACCGGCGGGTGGCGGAGGTGCTCGAAGGGGACATCGGCATCGACCTGTTCCGCTCCACCGTCGACGCGGTCCGCACCGCCCGCCGCATGATGCAGGGCTACCGGCCCGATCCCTGGGACGGCCCGCTGACCCTGTTCATCGGCCTCGACCCGATGCCCGAGGGGATCAACGACCCCGAGTTCTACCGGCCCGACCGCGCGCTCGGCTGGGACGCCGTGGCCCCCGGGCTGCGGATCCTGGACGTGCCCGGTGACCATCTGACGCTGCTCAACCCGCCCCACGTCGAAGTACTCGTCCGACACCTGCGCCCCCTGCTCGGTGAGCAGGACCCCGGAGGCACCCCATGACCGGAACCCGACCGGCGGCGGACCGCCCCCGGCCGACAGCCCGCACCCGGCGGCCTTCGTGGTTGGTCGCGTTCGACGAGCGCCCCGAGGCCTCGCTGGACCTGATCTGCTTCCCGTTCGCCGGCGCCAGCGCGCCCGCGTTCCGCCCCTGGCTGCCGCTGCTGCCGCGGTCGATCGCCCTGCACGCGGTCCAACTGCCGGGCCGGCAGGACCGGATGGCCGAACCCGCGATGGGCGGGCACCAGGAGATCGTCGAGGCGCTGGCCGAGGCCCTCGCCACCCGGGACTCGACACGGCCGTACGCGTTCTTCGGCCACAGCATGGGCGCGCTGCTGTCCTTCGAACTCACCCGGGAACTGCGCCGCCGCGCCGCCCCCGCCCCGGTGCTGCTGGCCGTCTCCGGCTGGCCGGGGCCGAGCGGTCTGCCTACGCACGTCCCGATCAGCACGCTGCCGGACGACCGGTTCCTCGCGGAGGTGGCGTCCCTCGGCGGCATGCCGGACGAGATCCTCGCCGAGCCCGACCTGATCGACGTGCTGCTGCCCGCGCTCCGCGCGGACTTCGGCGTCTGCGAGCGCTACCGGTATCAGCCGGACGAACCGCTGGACGTCCCGCTGATCGTCTTCGGGAGCACCCAGGACCCCATGAGTTCGATGGAGGGGCTGAGCGGCTGGCGGACGGAGTCGACCCGTCCGGTGCGCGTGCGGCAGTACCCCGGGGGCCACTTCTACCTGCTCGAGCACGCCACCGCCGTGGTGGGTGCCGTCGTCGACGAGATCCGCGCGCTGCCTGCCGACGGCACGGCACCGGGCACGGCGAGCTGACAAGGGGACACGACGATGGACACGGAAGTGGTCACCGGCACGGCCGGCAAGCGCGACGAGCTGGTGCGCCGTAGCGAACAGGCGCGGCGGGCCGGCTCGCCCCAGGCGATCGCCCGGCAGCACGCCAAGGGCAAACTGACGGCACGGGAGCGGATCGACCTGCTGCTCGACGACGGCTCCTTCGTCGAGATCGGCCAACTGGCCCGGCACCGCTGCCACGAGTTCGGCATGGAGAACAACCGCCCCTACGGTGACGGCGTGGTGACCGGCCACGGCACCATCGACGGGCGGACGGTGTGTGTCTTCGCCCAGGACTTCACTGTCTTCGGCGGCACGCTCGGTGAGGTGTACGGCGAGAAGATCGTCAAACTGATGGACCTCGCCGGGTCGATCGGCTGTCCGCTGATCGGCCTGAACGACTCCGGCGGCGCCCGCATCCAGGAGGGCGTGGCCTCCCTGGCCCAGTACGCCGAGATCTTCCGCCGCAACGTCGCGCTGTCCGGGGTGGTCCCGCAGATCTCCGTGCAGCTCGGGCCGTGCGCGGGGGGTGCCGCCTACTCGCCGGCCGCCACCGACTTCGTGATCATGGTGGACGGTCTCTCCCACATGTTCGTGACCGGCCCCGAGGTGATCAAGTCGATCACCGGTGAGGACACCGACCCGGAGGTCCTGGGCGGGGCGCGCACGCACAACGAGATCACCGGCAACGCGCACTACCTCGCCACCGACGAGGAGGACGCCTTCGACTACGTGCGCATCCTCCTCGGTCATCTGCCTTCCAACAACCACGCGGACCCGCCCGTCTACGCCCCCTCCCGGGCCGAGACGCCCGCGGAGCGGGAGTGGCTGGAGACGGCCGTCCCGGATGCCGACAACCGCCCGTACGACATGCTTGCCATCATTCAACGGGTGGTGGACGACGGGGAGTTGCTGGAGATCGCCCCGATCCACGCACGGAACATCATCTGCGGCTTCGCCCGGCTGGACGGCACCTCCGTCGGGGTGGTCGCCAACCAGCCGCTGCACGCGGGCGGTGCCCTCGACATCGCCGCCTCGGAGAAGGCCGCACGCTTCATCCGCTTCTGCGACGCCTTCGGCATCCCGGTCGTCACCTTCGTGGACGTGCCCGGCTTCACGCCCGGCGCCGAGCAGGAGCACGGCGGCATCATCCGGCGCGGGGCGAAACTCGGCTACGCCTACGCCGAGGCCGGGGTGCCGATGGTCACCGTGGTGGTGCGCAAGGCGTACGGCGGCGGGTACGGGGTGATGGGCTCCAAGCACCTGGGCATCGATGTGAACCTGGCCTGGCCGACGGCGCAGATCGCCGTGATGGGCGCGTCGGCCGCCGCCGAGGTGATGCACCGCAAGCAGCTGCTGGCCTCCGACGACCCCGCCACGCTGAAGAAACAGCTGGTGGCCACGTACGAGGAGACCCTGTGCAACCCCTACGTGGCCGCTGACCGGGGCTATGTGGACGCGGTGATCGAGCCGTCCCGGACGCGCGAGGAGATCGTCCGGCGGCTGGGGGTGCTGCGCACCAAGCGCCGGCCGACGACCGGCAAGTGGCACGGAAACATTCCGCTGTGAGCGACCGAGGGAGCACGGACATGGCCGGGGCGGCCTACGAGCGCATGGACGAGAGCTTCGCGCGGGTCGCCGCGCGGCAGCCGGACGCGGTGGCCGTCGAGGACCGCGGGAGCACGGTGACGTACGCCGGGCTCCAGCGGGCCGCCGAGCGGATCGCCGACGCGCTGCTGCGGGCCGGCGTGCCGTCCGGGGGGCTGGTCGGACTGCGTGCGGGCCGCGGGGCGCAGGCGATCGCGGGCATGCTGGGCATCTGGCGGCACGGCTGCGGTTACGTCCCCGTCGACCCCCGCTATCCGCAGGCGCGCCAGGACTACCTCCTCGCCGACTCCGGCGTCGGCCACGTGGTCACCGAGAACGCGGAGACCGGCGAGCCGACCGTCGAGCCCAGCGGACGGGAGCCGGGCGGCGGCGCGCCGGTGCCGCCGGACACGGCGTACGTCATCTACACCTCCGGCTCCACCGGCGACCCCAAGGGAGTCGTGGTCCGGCACGCCAACGTGCGTGCCCTGCTGGACGGTTGTGCGTCCTACTCCGTCGGGCCCGACGACGTGTGGTCCTTCTTCCACTCGCCCAGCTTCGACTTCAGCGTGTGGGAGATCTGGGGGGCGCTCAGCTCCGGCGGCCGGGTCGTCGTCGTCCCCGACGAGCTCACCACGGACCCCGCGGCCCTGGCCGATCTGCTCGCCGCCCGGAAGGTCACGGTGCTCAGCCAGGTCCCGTCGGTCTTCGCCTACTTGGTGCGCGGCCTGGAGGACCACCCCGTCCCGCTGCCCGCACTGCGCTATGTGGTGTTCGGCGGCGAGGCGGTCAACGCCCGGGCGGTCCGCCGCTGGAATGCCCTCGGGCTGGCTCCCGGCGCCGAGCTGCACAACATGTACGGCATCACGGAGATCACGGTCCACGCCACGGACACGGTCGTCGACGCGGCGAAGCTGCGCCGGCATCTGATGGGCACTCCGATCGGACGGGCCCTGCCCCATCTGCGCATCGCGCTCCTGGAGGACTCCACCCCGGTGCCGCCGGGAGTGCCCGGCGAGCTGCACGTGGCGGGGGCCGGGGTCGCCCACGGCTATCTGGGGCGCCCGGAGCTGACGGCCCAGCGCTTCGTCCGCCTGGACCTCGACGGCTCGGCGGACGTCTGGTACCGGACCGGTGACTACGCCGTGGCCGGTGAGGACGGTGAGCTGGAGTTCCTCGGACGCCGTGACGAACAGGTCAAGTTGCGCGGATTCCGGATCGAACTCGGGGAGATCGAGGCCGCGTTGCAGGACCTGCCCGAGGTGCGGGAATGTGCCGTCGTGCTGACCGAGTCACCGGGCGGGGAACCGCTCCTGGCCGCCTGCTACGTCCCCAAGGAAGGCCCTGTCGAGGACGGCCTGCTGCGGGAGGCCCTCGGCGCGGTGCTGCCCCGGCACATGCTGCCCTCCGCCTACGTCAGCCTGCCGGAACTTCCCCTCACCCTGTCCGGAAAGCTCGACCGCGGCGCCCTGGTCCCGCTCGTGGCCGAATCCGCCGGTCCCCCGGCCACTCCGGGGAACTGATGGCTACTCTCTCTTGAGAGTCGGTATCACAATGACCCGGCCGGTTCGCGGGAGACAGGGAAGGGCGGCTCCGCCTCATGACCGAAGACTCCTTGGCCGAGCGGTACCCCCACCGCTGGTGGGCGCTCGGCGTCCTGTCCTTGAGCCTGCTCATCATCGGACTCGACACCACCATCCTGAACATCGCGCTGTCGACGCTCGCGACGGATCTCGACGCCGACAACCGCGACCTCCAGTGGATCACCGACTCCTACATCCTCGTGTTCGCCGGACTGCTGCTGCCCGCCGGGGCGTTCGGTGACCGCTTCGGACGCAAGCGTGTGCTCATCGCCGGACTGGTCGTCTTCGGCGTGGCCTCGGTGTGGTGCGCCTGGGCCCCGAGTGCCGACTCGCTGATCCTCGCCCGCGCGCTGATGGGACTCGGCGCGGCCGTCGTGACCCCGCTGAGCCTCTCGCTGGTACCGGTGATGTTCACCGAGCAGGAGCGCTCGCGCGCCATCGCCGTCTGGTCGGTCGGGATGATGCTGGGCCTGCCGCTGGGCCCGCTGGTCGGCGGCTGGCTGCTGGAACACTACTGGTGGGGCTCGGTCTTCCTGATCAACGTCCCCTTCATCGCGGTCGCCCTGCTGGCGGGCGGGGCACTGGTACCGGAGACCAGGGACCCGGCGAAGCCCCGGGTCGACTACGCCGGGGCCCTGCTGATCACGGTGGGGCTCGCGGCGCTGGTCTTCGGGATCATCGAGGGGCCAAACGAGGGCTGGAGCGACCCGCTCATCATCGGCACGCTCCTGGGCGGCGCCGGGCTGGTGGTCGCCTTCGTGCTGTGGGAGCGTCGCGCCGCCCAGCCCCTGATCGACCTCTCCCTGTTCGGCAACCGGCGCTTCACGGGCGCCACGGCGGTGGCCACCGCGGTGTCCTTCACGATGTTCGGGGTGCTGTTCATCGTGCCGCAGTACCTCCAAGTGGTGCTGGACAACGGCACGT
The DNA here is from genome assembly GCF_000349325.1 of Streptomyces davaonensis JCM 4913. Taxonomy (GTDB): domain Bacteria; phylum Actinomycetota; class Actinomycetes; order Streptomycetales; family Streptomycetaceae; genus Streptomyces; species Streptomyces davaonensis. The sequence goes on along the minus strand of NC_020504.1, from coordinate 2,369,604 downwards.
TCGGCACCGGACTGCGGCTGCTGCCGCTGATCGTGGCCTTCATGCTCAGCGCCGGCGTCGGCGACGCGATGGCCAAACGCCTGGGCCCACGCGCCACGATCGCCGCCGGCTCCGTCCTGCTCGCCGGGGGACTGGTGTACGGCGCCTGGAGCGCGACCACCGAGGGCTACGGCCCGATCGCCACCGCGATGACGGTCATGGGCCTCGGCCTCGGCCTCTCGCTGCCCACCGCCATGGACGTCATCGTCGGCGAACTCCCCGAGAACCGCACGGGCACCGGCGTGGCCCTCACGATGGCCGTCCGACAGGTCGCGGCGGCGCTCGGAGTGGCCCTCCTCGGCAGTCTGATCGCCTCCGTCTACGACGACCGCGTGTCCTCGGTCGCCGACGAACTCGGCGGCGAGGCGGGCCGGATCGCCACGGACTCGGTCGCCGGAGCCGCCGCCGTGGCCGCCCGCCTGGACCCGTCGACGGGCGAGCGTCTGCGGGAAGCCGCGTTCGACGGCTTCACCGACGCCCTGGCCGTGTCCTTCTGGGTCTGCGCCGCGACGGCGCTGGCCGGAGCGCTGGCAGCGGCCGCCCTGCTGGGCCGGCCCCGGCGCCGGTCGCCGGACCGGAGCAGGACGACGGCGACGCTCTAGCCGACGGCCGGCACGTGCGGGAAGCGGGCGCCCCGGTCAGGTCCCGGGGGCCGGCTCCCGCAGGGCGGCCCGGCCCGCCGCCCGGTGTTCCGCGGCCCTCTGCGGATCCGTGCCGTCGAGCACCCGTGCGATGCCCTCGTGGGCGAGCGCCTCCGCATGCCGGTTGCCGAGCCTCGGGCCCAGCTCCAGTGCCTGCCGGTGCAGCCGCAGGGCGTCCTCGGTCAGGCCCGCGAGGCGGCAGGTCTCGGCGTAACCGTCGAGGAAGTAGATCTTCCAGTGCTCCTCGAAGAGCTCGTCGAGGAGCGCGAACGCCTCCCGGTGGCTGGCGAGGGCGTCTTCGTAGCGGCCCATGTGCCGCAGCGCGACACCCCGGCAGTTCAGGCACCAGGCCTGGTTGTGCAGATGCCCGTCCTCGCGGGCCAGCGACAGCGCCTGACGGAGGTGGTCCGACGCCTCGTCCGGGGTCTCGCGGGCGAGTGCCACCCCGAGGACGATCCGTGCCGTCAGCGCGGGCGGCCACGCGGCGTCGGGATGCGGGACGTCCAGCACCTGACGGGCCAGCAGTGCCGCCTCCTCCTGGTGGCCGAGTTGGAGCAGCGCCCAGGACTCGGCGGCGGCCGCGTGGGCCGTGCCCTCGGGACAGTCCGCGTTCGCGTACAGCTTCCCCGCCAGCCGGAACAGCTCCAGCGGCTCCTCGACCTGTCCCGTGTCCCAGCTCAAGTAGCCGCGGCGCAGGGTCAGTTCGGCCTCGGCCCGGCTGTCGCCCGCCTCGGCGACCCGGAGCCCGGCCGCTTCGTAGGCCTCGGTCGCCTCCGCCGTCCGGCCCGCGTTGTAGCGGGCGAAGCCCAGATCGCTGTACGCCTGCGCCAGGTGCAGCGGATCGCCCAGCCGCTCGGCGGCGGCCAGTGAGCGCTCGAAGAGGACGTTGAGATGCGTGGTGCCGCAGCGCCGCGCGAAGTACGCCCGCAGATAGCGCGGCAGTTCGCACACGTGGGCGTCGGCGCCGACGGCGGCGGCCGTCTCGAACACGGCGATGAGGTTGCCGTATTCCGAGGTGAGCCAGGCGAAGGCGGCGTTCTTGTCCGCGAACCGGGGGAGTTCGGCCGGGGCCGGGCCCGCCGAGACGGCACGGCCGGGCGCCACGAACGGCATCGCGGCGTCGGCGGCGGCCGCCGTATGGACGTAGAAGTCCAGCACCCGGACCAGGGCCCGCTCCCGCTCGGCAGGCGGGTCCGCCTCCGCCGAGGCCCGGCGCGCGTGCTCGTGCACCAGGTCGTGCAGCCGGTAGCGGGTCGCCGCCGGCTGTTGTACGAGGTGCGCGTCGACCAGGTCCTCCAGCATCGCCCGCGCACTGCGCACCGGAACGTCCGCCAGCGCCGCCACCACGTACTCGTCGAACGACTCCCCGGGCAGCAGGCCCAGCAGCCGGAACAGCCGGGCGTGCGGCCGGTCCAACTGCCGTACCGACATGGCGAACGCGGTGTCGAACTCGCTCGCGCCCTCCGCGAGCCGCTCGACGAGGATGCCGACGGTCCAGCCTGGCCGGTGCCGCAGCCGGGCGCCGGCGAGGCGCAGCGCCAGCGGCAGCCGGCCGCACAGCCGCAGCACCTCGGCGGCGGACTCCGGATCCCGGGCCAGCCTGCCCTCCGGGCCGCCCGGGTCGCCGCTGGCGCGGGCGAGCAGTTCCGCGCTCTCCCCGGGGCTCAGCACATCGAGCGAGACCGGCGGCACCTCGTCCAGGCCGAGCAGCCGGTTGCGGCTGGTGATCAGGGCGACGGAGGGCCCGGCGCCGGGCAGCAGCGGGCGGACCTGCTCCGCGTCGGCGGCGTTGTCGAGGACCACCACGACCCGGCGCCCCGCCAGCTCCGACCGCCAGCAGGCGGCCAGTTGCTCCAGGCCCTGCTGCGGGACCCGCTCGGACGGGACGTCCAGCGCGCCGAGCAGCATCCGCAGCGCGGAGTCGGGGGCGAGGGGCGGGCGGCCCTCGGTGAAGCCGTGCAGGTCGACATAGAGCTGCCCGTCGGGGAAGCCGTCGGCGAGCCGGTGCGCGGCGTGCACCGCCAGACAGGTCTTGCCGACGCCCGCCATGCCGTCGACCGACACGGCCCGGTGGCTGCCGACCGCGTCGAGGACGGCGGCGAGTTCGGCCTCGCGCCCGGTGAAGTCGGCCGCGTCGCGCGGCAGGTCGTTGCGGGGCAGCGGACGCACCAGGCGGCTACTCTTCGGGGGCGCCGGAAGCGGGTTCGAGGTCCGCTCCCACAGTGGGCGCAGCGGCCGCGGGTCCCGCTTGACCAGTCGGCACAGGGCGACCACGGCGGGCCACGGCGGCACCGTCTGCCCGGTGAGGTAACGCGACAGTGACGAGGAGCTGAGACCGGCGTCCTTGGCCAGGGCCCGTACCCCGAGCCCCGAAAGCTCCTGGAGCATGCGCAGCCGGGCCGCCAGCTCTTCCCGTGGATCCGTGGTCATGTTCCCCCCGCCGTTCCGTCCCACTGCGACAGAAGTCTTCCGAGTGCGGTCGCCGCAGGTCAAGGCCTGTTCCGCTGTCCCACGGTGTCCCACCGCGATGGCCCGGCGGGCGCGGCCGGGCTGTGATGGAGTCACACACCGACGCAGCCCGGAAGCGAAGGAGAGCGCAGTGCGGTCCCGAATGCGGCACCCCGCCGACGTCCTGCCCGACGCGGCGCACCCCCTCCAGGAGATCCTGAGGGCCGTGCACCGCGCCGGAGTGGACGGCCGGACGCTGGAGCTCGTGCACCTGCGGATCAGCCAGATCAACGGGTGCGCCGCCGGCGTCGACCGGGGCGCCGGGGCGGCCCGGGCGGCCGGCGCGAGCGACGCACAGCTGCTCGCCCTCGCCGTCTGGCGGGACTCCCCGTACTTCACTCCGGCCGAGCGCGCGGCCCTGGAACTGGCCGAGTCCGCGACCCGGCTGGCCGACCGGCCCGACGCGGTGAGCGACGAGGTCTGGGACCGCGCCGCCACCTGGTTCGACGAGCGACAGCTCGCCGCGCTCCTGCTGATGATCGGCGTCACCAACCTCGGCAACCGGCTCGGCGCGACGACCCGTCAGGGCGCCGCCGTAGACACCCTCGAAGGGAACAAGTCATGACCAAGGCACAGCAGTCCACGAAGAAGACCACCGCCACCGCGTCCGAGGAGTGGACGGCCGAGGAGCGCGCCGCGATGAAGGAGCGCGCCAAGGAGGTCAAGGCGGCGGCGCGGGCCGGCTCGCGGGCCGAGAAGGCGGCCCAGGACGAGGCGGCGGTGGTCGCGAAGATCGCGGAGATGCAGGACTCGGACCGCGAGATGGCCGAGCGCATCCACGCCATCGTCAAGGAGAACGCCCCGCAGCTGGCGCCGAAGCTCTGGTACGGCATGCCCGCCTACGCCCTGGACGGCAAGGTCGTCTGCTTCTTCCAGAGCGCGCAGAAGTTCAACGCCCGCTACGCGACCCTCGGTTTCAACGACACCGCGCGGCTCGACGAGGGCACCATGTGGCCCACCGGCTTCGCCCTGACCCGGCTGACCGCGGCGGACGAGGCGCGGATCGGCGAGCTGGTGGCGAAGAGCGTCAACTGACCCTGGGTTTCTGCTTCTTTTATTGACAGCGGAAAATAATGGCCCTAGGTTCCCGGCCATGCAGCCTCCCGAGGCCTTCCCGGCACAGACGCCGGCCGTCGCGCAGATCTTCACCACGGTGCTCTCGCACGGCCCCCTCACCCGCTCCGAGGTGGCCGAGCGCACCGCGCTGTCAGCGGCGGCGGTGACCAAGGCGGTACGGCCGCTGATCGAGGCCGGGTACCTGGTGGAGGACGCCGACGACGCCGCCCGCCGTGCGCTCGGGCGGCCCGCCAACCCGGTACGGGTGGACGGCGGACGAGCCCTGTTCATCGGGGTCAAGGCGACCGGGAACGAACTCATCGGCGTGCTCACCGACTTGTGCTGCCGGATCCGCGTGGCCCGGCATCTGCCCCTGACGGACCAGGATCCGAGGGCGGTGCTCGCCGCGATCTCCGATCTGGTGGGGGAGTTGCGCACCGAGGCCGAGGGCCTCGGTGTTCCCGTGCTCGGCCTCGGCCTCGCCGTCTCCGGCGACGTGGACCGCGCCCGGGGTGTCGTGCGGTACTCGCCGTTCCTCGGCTGGAGCGAGGTCCCGCTCGCCGAACTCGCGGGCATGACCTGCGGGTTGCCGGTCACCGTGGAGAACGACGTACGAGCCCTGACCGTCGCCGAGCAGTGGTTCGGCGCCGGGGTGGGGCTCTCCGACTTCGCGCTGGTCACCGTCGGCGCCGGCATCGGCTGCGGACTCGTGGTCCACGGCCAGGTGGTGGCCGGGGCGCACGGCGTGGCCGGGGAGATCGGGCATGTCGCCATCGACCCTGCGGGCCCCAAATGCCGTTGCGGCAACCGCGGTTGCGTGGAGGCCATCGCCGCCGACGCCGCCGTACTGGACCGGATCCGGGAGACCACCGGAGCCGATGTCGCCGACACCGCCCAGGCCATCGACCTCGCCCGCCGAGGAGAGCCGGGCGCCCGGGAGGCCTACGCCGCCGCCGGAGAGGCGATCGGCCGCGGAATCGCCACCGTGGCCAATCTGTTCGGGCCACAGCGCGTGATCATCTCCGGCGAGGGCCTGGCCGCCTACGACCTGTTCGCCGAGCAGATCCGCGACAGCTTCACCGCGTACGCCTTCGGCTCCGCCGCCCAGTGCGACGTACAGACCCGCCCGCTCCCCTTCGAGGAGTGGGCTCGCGGTGCTGCCGCGACCGCGATCCAGAGCTTCATCCGATCCGACTGAGCACGCCCTCCCTCTGTTGCCGCTCCGACCCAGGAGGTACGACCCATGCGGTCATCCTCGTACTCCCCCCTGCCCGGACGCCGCCCGAGAACCCTCGTCGTGCCGGCCCTCGCCGCCGCCCTCACCGTCGCCTTCGCGACCGCCGCCCCCGCCGCGCGGACCGAGACCGCCAGGCCCACCTACGCCAAGCCCTATATGGGCTGGACGAGTTGGAGCATGCAGTCGTCCAAGTACCCGGGCCTCAACCCGAACGGCGACTACAGCTATCTCTCCGAGGCCAACGTCACCCAGCAGACCGACGCCATGGCCGCCAAGCTGAAGCCCTACGGCTACGAGTACGTCAACATCGACGCCGGCTGGTGGATGGACTGGTCCTGGAAGCCGCACTACGACGAGTACGGCCGCCAGCAGGCCGACCCTGAGCGCTTCCCGAGCGGCATGAAGGCGGTCGCCGACCGCATCCACGCCAAGGGCCTCAAGGCCGGCATCTACCTTCCGGTCGGCCTGGAGAAGCAGGCCTACGGCGAGGGGAAGACACCGATCTGGAACGCCGGACGCATTGGCGTACCGACGTCCATGGCTACCGCACGCTTGCCCAGTCCTTCACTCTTCAGGGTGGAGGCCAAGGGCATCCTGGCGGCGATGGCCGACACCGATGTTAACGTCACCGTGTCCGACAGCGTGCTTGTCGGACCTACCGCCGGACTGGCGGGACGTCAAGCCTGTGGAGACCTTGTCAGACCACCCCCGGGTGGCAGAGGCCGATGAAGCAGGAACCCAAGGGGGCACCGCGTAGCGGTGCTGACCGAAATCGCCTGCGTTTCACGCAGGCGAGGATGTCAATGCAACACCCTGGTCAGCCGGGAGAACTCGGTGGACGACCGCTGGGGCCAAACCCCCGCCTGGGCTCACCAGGCGGGGCCCGGCAGTTGGAACGACCTCGGCCCCTCGTTCGGCAACGGTGCGATGGACGGCCTCACCAAGGCCGAACGGCAGAGCTACGCCACCCTGTGGGCCATCGCCAAGTCCCCGCTCTACACCGGCGACGACCTCACCGGCTCGACTCCTACGGCCTGTCCCTGCTGACCAACCGCGAGGTCATCGCCGTCAACCAGGGCGACACCCCGCCCGCCAGGCCGGTCACCGCCTCCGACCCGCAGCAGGTGTGGGCCGCGAAGAACCCGGGCGGCACCTACACCGTGGCCCTGTTCAACCTCTCCGACGCACCCGCCTCGGTGACCGCGTACTGGTCCACCCTCGGGTTCAAGGGCAAGGCCGCGGTGCGCGACCTGTGGAACAAGGAGAACCTCGGCGCCCACACCGACCGCATCACCCAGGCCCTGCCCGCGCACGGCTCCCGCCTCTTCACCGTCACCCCGCGCGGCACCGCCCTGTCCTGGACCGCCTACGAGGCCGAGTCCGGCACCCTCGGCGGCAACGCCTCGGTCGCCGACTGCTCGGCCTGCTCCGACGGCCGCAAGATCGGCAACCTGTACGGCGGCGGCAAGTTGACCGTGAACGACGTGGTGGTCCCCAGGTCCGGCACCTACCAGATCAAGGTCGCCTACATCAGCGGTGACTCCCGGTCCGTCGCCGTCTCCGCCAACGGCGGTGGCGCCGACTCCCACAAGTTCCCGTCCACGGGCGACTGGTCCACGGTGAACAGCGTCTTCGTGCCGGTCTCCCTGAAGGCGGGCGCCAACACGATCACTTTCGACAGCGGCGCCGGCGGCTATGCGCCGGACATCGACCGGATCGACGTACAGAAGTAGCCCTGCCGATCGGAGTCGCCATGACAGACCCCAGCAGACGAACGATCCTCTCCTTGACGACAGCCGCCCTGACGAGCCTTCCGCTGGTCACGACGGCGCAGGAATCCGCAGCCGCCGACGGTGAGTTCGCCCCACACCGCCTGTGGTGGCGTGCCCCCGGTGACGAGGGCTCCCTCATCGAACAGGGCCTCCCCGTCGGCAACGGCCGTACCGGCGCGCTCGCGAGCAACGACCCCGGCCGCGAACTGCTGCTGATCACCGACGCCACGATGTGGACCGGCGGCCTCAACGACACCCTGGACCAGGACGGTCAATTCCCCTACGGCCGCACGGACTTCGGCTCCTTCACCCTGCTCGCCCGGCTCGCCATCGACCTCCCCGACCATGACCTCGGCGCCGTCTCCGGCTACCGCCGCGACCTCGACCTGGCCCAAGCGCTGGTCACCAGCTCCTACATCCGCTCCGGTGTCACCTACCGGCGCGAGATCTTCGCCAGCCGCCCCGACGACGTGATCGTCGTGCACTTCACCCAGTCCGGGGGCGGCCGCTACACCGGCACGATCACCCTGACCGGCACCCATGGCGAAACCCCCACCGAAGCCGAGTCGTTCGGCGCCGCCCTCCCCAACGGCCTGCGCTACGGCGCCGCGATCAAGGCGTACGGCAGCGGCGGCAAGGTCACCGTGCACGGCACCCGGATCGACTTCGCGGGGTGCAGGGAGCTGACCGTACTGGTCAGCGGCGGCACCGACTACGCGCCCGACGCCACGAAGGACTTCCGAGACCCCACCCTCGATCCCGAGCAGTCGGCCCGTACGAAGGTCCGCGACGCCGCCGGCGCCACGGTTGCCGCCCTGCGCCGTACCCACATCGCCGACTACCGCACCCTGTACGGACGGCTGGACCTCTCCCTCGGCACCTCCACCGCCGCCCAGCGCGCACTGGACACCTGGGAACGCCTCAAGGCACGCGCCCGCGACCCCGAACTGCCCGATCCCGAACTGGAGGCCGCCTACCTCCAGTTCGGCCGCTACCTCATGATCTCCGGCTCGCGCGACAGTCTGCCGCTGAACCTCCAGGGCCTGTGGCTGGACGGCAACGACCCGGACTGGATGGGCGACTACCACACCGACATCAACGTCCAGATGAACTACTGGCTGGCAGACCGCGCCGCCCTGTCCCCATGCTTCGACGCCTTCACCGACTACTGCCTCGCCCAGCTCCCGTCCTGGACCGAGCTGACCCGGCGGCTCTTCAACGACCCCCGCAACCGCTACCGCAACTCCACGGGGAAAGTCTCGGGCTGGACCGTCGCCATCTCCACCAACCCCTATGGCGGGGGCGGCTGGTGGTGGCACCCGGCGGGCAACGCCTGGCTGTGCAACAGCCTGTACGAGCACTACGAGTACACCCAGTCCCGCGCCCACCTCGCGAAGATCTACCCGCTCCTCAAGGGCGCCTGCGAGTTCTGGGAGACCCGGCTGCTCACCACGACCCTCCCCGGCACCACGAAAGAGGTGCTGGTCGCGGACAGCGACTGGTCCCCGGAGCACGGCCCGCTCGACGCCAAGGGCATCACCTACGCCCAGGAACTGGTGTGGGCCCTGTTCGGCAACTACGCAGCCGCGGCAGCGGTGTTGAAGAGGGACGCGGGCTACGCCGACACCATCGCCGGACTGCGCAAACGGCTCCACCTTCCGGGGGTCAGCGCGAAGACGGGCTGGCTGGAGGAGTGGATGTCCCCCGACAACCTCGGCGAGACCACCCACCGGCATCTGTCCGGCCTGGTCGGCCTGTTCCCCGGCGACCGGATCCGCCCCGACGGCGCCACCCCGAAGGAGATCGTCGACGGAGCCACCGCCCAGCTCACCGCCCGCGGCATGAACAGCTTCGGCTGGGCCAACGCCTGGCGGGCCCTGTGCTGGGCCCGGTTGAAGGACGCGGAGAAGGCCTACCAGCTCATCGTCACCAACCTCCGCCCGTCCAGCGGCGGCAGCAACGGCACCGCCTTCAACCTCTTCGACATCTACGAGGTGGAACGCGGCCGGGGCATCTTCCAGATCGACGCCAACTTCGGCACCCCGGCGGCGATGCTGGAGATGCTCCTGTACTCCCGACCCGGCCACCTGGAACTCCTCCCCGCCCTGCCCGACGCCTGGGCCGCCTCCGGCTCCGTCACCGGGCTCCCGGCGCGCGGCGGCTTCGTCGTGGACCTGAAGTGGCAGGCGGGAGTGCCGACTTCGGTACGGATCCGCAGCGTGGGCGGACGCACGACGACGGTCTCCTACGGCGGGACCTCCCGGACGGTGAGCCTGGCGCCGGGGGAGTCCGTGACGGTGAAGGGCCCGGCCCGGTGATCGCGAGAGTCGTGTGTGCGCTGCTCCTGGCCGCTCAGGCGGCTCCGGTCCACGCCTCCGAAGCGCCCACCTCGGAGGTCGTCACCTGGGGCGCGAGCGCCGTCCGGGTCGGTGAGGGGGTCGCCGGGCGGGCGTACCGCCTCGTCGTGCACACCAGCGCGGCGGGCACCGACCCGCGGATCAGGCTCTCCAACGCCTTCGGGGACCGCCCGATCACCTTCGACAGCGCCTATGCCGGAATCCGCAAGGTGGGCGCCGAACTGGTCCGGGGCAGCAACCGGCGGCTGACCTTCGGCGGAGCGCGGTCCGTGACCGTGCCCCGCCGGGGGCATCGTGCTCAGCGACCCGCTGCCCGGGAAGCTGCCCGCCGCCACCGATCTGGTGATCAGCATCCACTCCGCGGACGCGGCGGGCCCCGCTACCGGCCACGGCATGGCGATGGCGACCTCGTACACGGCCCACGGCGACCACACCGCCGAGGAGGGCGCCGCCAACTGGACGGCCACCACTGGCTCTTGGTTCTACCTCGACGCGGTCCGGGTCCACGCCCGCTCCGCTGCCGTGGTCGCGCTCGGCGACTCCATCACCGACGGCTGGCAGTCCTCCACCGATCTGAACCGCAGGTGGCCCGACTATCTCGCCCGCCGCCTCCGACGGGCGGACTCGGAGGTCAAGGGCGTCGCCAACGAGGGCATCTCCGGCAACAAGGTGCTCGCCGACGGCGCCGGGCAGAGCGCCCTCAACCGGCTGGAGCGCGATGTGCTCTCCCATCCGGGGGTGCGGACCGTGTTCCTGTTCGAGGGCGTCAACGACATCAAGGCGCACACCGGGGTCACCGCCGAGGATCTGATCGCCGGTTACCGTGAGATCGTCGCGCGGGCCCACGCGGCGGGAAAGTGCGTCGTCGGCGCCACGGTCGGCCCTTTCAAGGGCTGGCCCGAGTGGGACCCGGCCGCCGAAGCCGTACGGCAGGAGGTCAACGCGTTCATCCGGGACGGCGGCGAGTTCGACGCCGTCGCCGACTTCGACCGGGTGCTGCGCAGCCCCTACGACCCCGAACGCATGCTGCCGTTCCTCGACAACGGCGACCACATCCACCCCAACGACACGGGCATGCAGGCCATGGCCGACGCCGTCGACCTGAACAGCCTGGACTGCACGCCCGACTGAGCCGGTGGCCCGCGTGCCAGAATGAGGAGGTCCGATCTTCCTCCGGCTCCCTCGAGGTTCCCCCGTGTCCCAGCCCGCCGGCCGAGTGCCCCAGCGACGCAACGCCCGGTCCAACCGGGCGCGCATCCTGGCCACCGCGCGCCAGGAGCTGGGCCGCAACCCCGACATCACCCTGGAGGAACTGGCCCGCGCCTCCGGCGTCGTACGGCGCACCCTGTTCGGGCACTTCCCCGGCCGGGCCGCGCTCCTGGAGGCGCTCGCGGAGGAGGCGAGCGAGGCGCTGCGGGCCGCTGTGGCGAGCGCACCGCAGGCGACGGAACCCGCCGGTCGGGCGCTCGCGCGGTTCGTGCTGGCGATGTGGCCGGTGGGCGACCGCTACCGGATGCTGCTGGCGCTCGCCCATCGGGACCTGGGCAAGGAGCGGGTCGCCGAGATCCTCCAACCTGCCCGAGCCGCGGCCACCGTCATCCTTGAGCGGGGTCAGCGCGACGGCGCATTCCACACCCACCTGCCGCCCGCAGTGCTGAGCGCCGCTCTGGAGGCGCTGACCGTGGCCCTGCTGGAAGAGGTCAACACCGGGGCCCTGGAGGACGACGGCACCCGGGCCGCCGTCGTCATGCTCATCGCGGCCGGGGTGCCGGAGAAGCAGGCCCGCCTGGTGGTCGAGGACGTGGCGGCGGATCGGGAACAGGCCCAGGAACCGTCTCAGGAATAGAAGGGGACGGGTACCGGGCGTCCCCTCAACGCACGCCCACCGTCTCGGAGTTCTCCGCGCTCTCCGTGGCCGTCGTCTCCTGCTGCCGCTTCCCCGTGGCCTTGCGGCCGGGCAGCACCACGAAGACGATCACCGTGCCGACGGCCATGATGATCCCGCCGATCAGGCTGGTCTGCGCGATGGCGTGGGCGAACGACTCGTGCACCGCGCCCAGCAGGGCCTGTGCCTGCTCGGCGCCGCCCTGGGGGTTCCGGCCGACCTGCTCGGCGACCGCGAGTCCGCCGCCCACCGAGTCCTTGGCGGTGTCCAGCGCCGGGGTGGGGAGCTGCCCGCCGACCAGCTCGGTCAGCTTGTCCTGGTAGGCGGTGGCGAGGAGCGAGCCGAGGACCGCGATGCCCAGGGAGCCGCCCAGCTCCAGCGCGGTGTCGTTGGCGCCGCCGCCGACTCCCAGCTCCGACTCGGGGAAGGAACCCATGATCGTGTCGGTGGCCGGGGACAGACTCAGCCCGATGGCGAACCCGAGCAGCACCAGCGGCGCCACGAAGGCCGTGTAGGTGGAGCCCGACTCGATCTGCGTGAGCAGGAAGAGACCCGCGGTGCCGATCACCATGCCGGTGCCCACGACCGCCTTCACGCCCAGCTTCGGGGCGAGCCGCCCGGTGACCGCGGCGCCGACGAACACCGCACCGGCCAGCGGCAGCAGCCGTACGCCGGTCTCCAGGGCGTTGTGGCCGAGCACGAACTGGAGGAACTGGGTGGAGTAGTAGATCGCGCCGAAGGTGCCGAAGAAGAAGAACAGCACGGCCAGCATCGAGCCGCTGAAGGGGCGCTCGGTGAACTTCCGTACGTCCAGCATGGGGTTGGGGTGACGCAGCTCCCAGGCGACGAAGGCGAGCAGGCCGGCACCGGCGACCACGGCCGCGGTGACCGGACCGGCGCCCCAGCCGAAGTGCGGGCCCTCGATGGTCGCGTAGACCAGGGAACCGACCGAGACGATCGACAGCAGACCGCCGACGTAGTCGATCCGGCCCATGCCCTCGGCCCTCGACGGCGGTACCAGGATCAGCGCGCCGACGACGCCGAGCAGGGCGATCGGCACGTTCATCAGGAAGGTGGAGCCCCAGGCGTGGCTCTCCAGCAGCCACCCCGCGGTCAGCGGCCCGGCGGCGATGGCGAGTCCTGAGGTCGCGGACCAGGCGGTGATGGCCTTGGCGCGCTCGGCCCGCGGGAACATCGCGACCAGCAGGGACAGGGTGGCGGGCATGACGACCGCTGCTCCGACGCCCATGATCGCGCGGGCGGTGATGACCAGCGCGGTCTCCTCGACCAGACCGCCCATCACCGAACCCCCGGCGAAGACCAGCAGGCCGAGGACCAGCGCGCCGCGGCGGCTGTACTTGTCGCCGATCGCGCCGAGCACGAGCATCAGCGCCGCGTACGGGACGGTGTAGCCGTCGATGACCCACTGGAGGTCACTGCTGGACAGGCCCAGGTCCTGGGTCATGTCGGGGGCGGCCACGATCAGCGAGGTGTTCGCCATGACGACGATCAGCAGGCTCAGGCAGAGCACCAGCAGGGCCCACCAGCGGCGGGGGTAGGGCCCCGGCATCTTCTCCACGGGGGTGTCGGCAATGAGAGGCATCGAAAGCTCCTGGCGGGACAGGGCGGGGCGGGAAGAACAGGTATGGCGGGCAGGACGGGCAGTTAATTGCCCGCTGACGTGCAGGCTAGTTTATTGCCCATTGGTGTGCAAATATCGAGGTCATGCTGAGCCGCTCCGGAGAGGAGCCCCATGCCCGACCCCGATGACCCCCACTGCATGAGCCCGAGGCGGCGGCGCCGGATCATCGGCGCCGGGTCCCTGGTGGCCGTCCTGCTGGGCGCCGTAGTGGCCGACCGGTTCGCCGCGGCCCGTGCGGAGAGCCGTACGGCAGAGGCGTTCCAGGACGGCATGGGCACCGCCGAACGGCCCTCGGTACGGGTCAGCGGCTTCCCTGTGCTGACCCAACTCGCCGGGGGCAGCCTGCGGCACGTGGACCTCACCGCCCACGACATCGCCGCCGACGGAGCCGACCGCCCGCTCCCGGTCACTCGGCTGACCGTCGCCCTCGACGGGCTGCGGACTTCCGGCGACGCCGACCAGGCACACGCCGGCAGCGTCGACGCGACCGCGTTCCTGTCGTACGAGGATGTGTCGGCCGCGCTGGGCGTCACCGTCTCCCAGGGCGACGACCCGGGCCGCGTCAACGCGACGGCCACTCTCCCGCTCGCCGGTGACGTCACCGTGAGCGCGACGGTCTCGGCGGCGCCGGGAAACCGCATCGCGTTCAGGGACGTCCAAGCGGTCGACGGCGAGCTGCTCCCGCCCCTGAAGACACTGCTCGACAAGGCCCTGGAAACCCCCGTCCCCCTGCACAACATCCCCGAGGGCCTTCACCTCCGCTCGGTGACCCCCACCCCGACCGGAATCGAAGCCCGCTTCACCGGCACCTCGGTCACCTTCCGGCCGGCCGACGGCTAGAGCCAGTCCCGGCGCTTGAAGATGACGTACAGGCTGACGCAGATGACGCCCATCAGGCCGATCGCGAACGGGTAGCCGAAGCGCCAGCTCAGTTCGGGCATGTGCTGGAAGTTCATGCCGTAGATCGTGCCGACCAGGGTGGGGGCGAAGAGGATGGCCGCCCAGGAGGAGATGCGTTTGATCTCCTCGTTCTGCGCGAACCCCGCCTCCGCCAACGCCCGCATCTCCGCGTTCTGTTGCTGGGTGACCAGGGTGGCGTTGACGGTGAGGATGTCGGTGAGGGCCTGGCGGAAGGAGTCGACGCGTTCGCTGGTGTGCGTGACGTGGTCGGCGACGTCGCGGAGATAGCGCTGGAGTTCCTCGTCCGTGCCGTACTTCGCGAAGCCCGCCATCAGGCCGTGCAGCATGCCGACCAGGGGGCGGGTGGCGCGCTGGAACTCGACCATCTCGCGGGAGAGTTCGTAGATCCGGCGGGAGACCTCGGGGTCGCCGCGGAAGACCTCCGTCTCGATCTCGTCGATGTCGTTCTGGACGCCCGCGACGACCGGGACGTAGCCGTCGACCACCGCGTCGAGGATCGCGTACAGGACCGCCTCCGGGCCCAGCTTCAGCAGTTCCGGCGTCTCCTCCATCCGGCGGCGCACCGCCGACAGATCGGGCGCCGCGCCATGGCGGACCGTGATCACGAAGTCCGGGCCGACGAAGACGTGCAGCTCGCCGAAGTCGACCTCCTCCGGGGCGTCCAGATAGCGGGCCGCGCGCAGGACGACGAAGAGGGTGTCGCCGTACCGTTCCAGCTTCGGGCGCTGATGGGCCTCCAGCGCGTCCTCGACCGACAGCGGATGCAGGTCGAACTCGGCGGCCAGCGACTTCAGTTCGGACTCCGGCGGCCGGGCGAGACCGATCCAGGCCACACCGGACGGCTGTTCGCGCAGCTCGCGGTAGGTCTCGGCGAGCGTGGCGGGGGAGGAGACCCGCACCCCGTCGCGGTACAGCGCCGCCTGGACGATGCTCGCCGGCTCCGGCTCGTCGGGCCGCGGCTCGGCCGGGGGCGGCGTGGGCTCCGGGGCGCCGGCCGGGGGTGTCAGGGCGCGGCGCCAGACGGACTTCCGGTGGTTCTTCGCCATCGTGGCTGCCTCTCGGCCGACGCCCGGTGATCTCGCAGCTAGCAGGCTATACGGCGGACCAGGCATCGGAGTGCGCACGGAACGCCGATCGCGGACCGTATCTGTCCGCAACCGGTACTAGCGTGCGGGACATGACGAAGACGACGACCGCCCAGGGCCCCGTTCTCGGCACTCGCGCCCTCAACCGCGCCACCCTCGACCGGCAACTGCTGCTGCGCCGCACCCCGATGTCCGCGCACGCCGCCGTGGAGCACCTGGTCGGCCTCCAGGCGCAGGAGGTCAAGCCGCCGTACTACGCGCTCGCCGCCCGCCTCGACGGGTTCAGGGCCGAGGAGCTCGCCGGGTCGCTGGAGCGGCGCGAGACCGTGCGGATCGTCACCATGCGCTCGACCATCCACCTGCACAGCGCCGACGACAGCCTCACCCTGCGGCCCCTGGTGCAGCCCGCCCGCACGCGGGAGATCAACCTCTTCCGCAAGGGCCTCGTCGGCGTCGACCTGGACCGGCTCGCCGCCCTCGCCCGCGACCTCGTCGAGGAGGCGCCGCGCACCATGAAGCAGTTGCGGGAGGCGCTGGGCGCCGAGTGGCCGGACGCCGACCCGCAGTCCCTGGCCGTCGCCGCCCGCTGCAAGCTGCCGCTGGTGCAGGTCACGCCGCGCGGAGTGTGGGGCAAGAGCGCCCAGGTCTCCCTGACCACCGTCGAGCACTGGCTGGGCCGCGCCGAGGAGCCCGCCGCGTCGGTCGACGCCACCGTCCTGCGCTATCTCGCCGCCTTCGGGCCCGCCTCGGTCAAGGACTTCCAGACCTGGTGCGGGCTGACCCGGACCCGCCCCGCCTTCGAGCGGCTGCGCCCGGAGCTGATCACCTTCCGGGACGAGAACGGTGTAGAGCTCTTCGACCTCCCCGACGCCCCCAGGCCCGACCCCGCCACCCCAGCGCCGCCCCGTTTCCTGCCCGAGTTCGACAACCTGCTGCTCTCCCACGCGGACCGCACCCGGGTGATCCCGCCCGCGAACCGGGGCCGCACCTGGCAGGTGAACACCGTCTACTGCCCGTTCCTCGTCGACGGCTTCCTCGCGGGCGTCTGGCGCATCATCGACGACGCCCTCGTCATCGAGCCCTTCGACGACCTCACCAAGGCCCAGCGCGCGGAGGTCCTGGCGGAAGGGGCGTACATGCTTGAGGTCATGGACCCGGAGTCGTCGTACGACATCCGCTTCGGGACCGTCCTGCCCTCCTAGGCCAGGACATGGATCGGGGGCGTTGCGGGCCGCTCGTGGAGGCCCGCAACGCCCCCTGGTATTGCACCTGAGGGATACTCAGGAGTCTTTCTGGGTTACGAGTTGACCTGCGCGGTCACCAGGCTGGAGAAGGTGGTCAGCCGGGTGTAGACGCCCGGGTAGCCGGCCGCCGCGCAGCCCTCGCCCCAGGAAGTGATCCCTGCCAGGACGCCCCCGACAAGCAGGGGACCGCCGCTGTCGCCCTGGCAGGTGTCAACGCCGCCGGAGGTGTATCCGGCGCAGACCATGTCGGACGAGATGAAGTCCGAACCGTAGGAGCTCGCACAGCTGGAGTTGGAGACGATCGGCACCGTCGCCGTGCGCAGCTGGTTGGAGGAGCTGCCGCCCGCCGAGGTGGTGCCCCAGCCGATGATCCGGGCGGTGGTGCCGGCCGCGTACACGCCCGTCTGGGTGGAGGAGATGTACGGCGCCGTGGTGTACGGCATCGACGTCGACAGGGTCAGCACGGCCACGTCGTCGCCGTTGGTGGCGTCCGTGTAGCTCGGGTGGATCCAGATCTTGCTGACCCGGCTGACCGTGCCGTTGGTGCCGTTGCGGTAGGTGCGGCCGCCGACGACTCTGACGCTGCTCGTGGTCTCGCCGACCATGCAGTGGGCAGCCGTGACGACCTTCGTGGCGGAGACCAGCGTGCCGCCGCAGAACTGGTTCTGCGAGGAGTCCGTGATCTGCATCATGAACGGGTACGCGGTGGTCGTGGTCGTCGAACCGCCCACGATGGGCTGGGGAGCCGCGGCGGCGGTGGGGGCGACGCCGATCAGCGCGGTGGCCGCGGCTGCGGCGGTGGCCGCGAGCGCGGTCGCGGTCTTCTTGGCACGGGTGAGCCCGAACATGAGTCTCCTCATTGGATTGCCGGTGGGGGGTCGCGCGGGTGTGGGGGTGATGCACGGGGGTCTCGGGACAGACCCCCGTGTGCCCGGCGAGCGGCACGAGGCATACGCTAGAACCGGAAGGCTCCCCTTCCCAAGGAGGGAACCCCCTAAGGGAGTTGGGCAGGGAAAACCCTCGGTCGGCCCCCGTCAAACCCCCGCTGCCGGTGAATCGCGCGGGATCTCAGTTGCCGGGACGGCCCGCCGCAAGTCTGACGATGTCGACGCGCGATCGGATCCCCAGCTTGCGGTAGACCCGGGTCAGCGTCGCCTCCACGGTCTTGACGCTGATGAACAGCCGGGCCGCTATCTCCCGGTTCGTCGCGCCCTCCATCACCAGCGCCGCGACCTGACGCTCCATCGAGGCGAGCGAGTCCAGCGCGTCGAGCGCGGCGACGGGGGCGGGCACGGGGTCGGCCGGGGGCGTGGTCACGGCCGACTCCACCTGGCTCAGCCACGGCAGCGCCCGGCACCGCCGGAAGAGCCGCGCCGCCTCGTCGTAGGACGTGGGCCCCGGCCTTCGGGTGCGCAGGGCCGCCAGCGCGAAGGCGGCCCGCGCCTCCTCCAGGCCGTAGCCGAGCTTGGCCAGCCGGTCCTGCACGGACGTCAACTGGGCCGCGGCGGACTCCCGTTCGCCGCGCGCCGCGCGCACGAGTGCCTCCGCGCGGTCCAGTACCGCCAGCACGCTCTCCCGGCCAAGACGCAGCGCGCGGGCGCGGGCCGTGTCGATGACGTCCTGCGCCTCCTCGGTCTCCCCGATCCGCACCAGCGCCTCGGCGAGATCGCCGTGCCAGCGCCCGCGCGCCGGGTCGGTGATGCCGAGCCCCTGCTCCAGCTCGCGCACCCGGCGCAGCGAGGCCACTGCGGCGGGCGCGTCCCCGGCCACCAGCTGGGCGTGTCCGAGGGCGGCCAGGGCGCGGGAGACATACATCTGGTCGCCGTCCTGCTCCGAGTGGTCCAGCGCCTCCCGGGCCAGGGCCAGCGCCCGGTCCAGCTCGCCGCCCGCCGCCTCCGTCAGCGAGGTGAGCACGGCCGAGGCGACCTCGCCGATCCCGGTGTCCCGGGCCAGCCGCAGGCTCTCCCGGGCGAGGTCCAGGGCGCGGGCGCAGTGCCCGGTGCGCAATTCGGTCTCGGCCAGCCCGCGCAGGAAGTGCACCTCGCTCTCCACCGAGCCGCGCCGCCGCACCTCCCGCAGCAGGGCGGTGACGGTGGCCCGCGCCTCGGGCAGCTGGTCGCTCATCATCAGCCAGCGGAACCGGGCGTACCCGGCGCCGTTGTGATGGCTGGACACCCGCGGGTCCTGGGGTTCCTTCAGCGCGCGCTTGATCGTCCGGGGGGCGTCCGGGTGGCCCATCAGGGTCTCGATCTGCGCCTGGAAGGCGAGCGCCATCAGCTCGGTGTACCGGTCCCCGCCGCGCGCGGCCAGCTCCGCGGAGTACGCCGCCGCCTCGCGCGCCGGGTCGAAGTCGCCGTCCACCAGCAGCGCCCGCCAGCCCAGCTGGTAGTGGATCCGGGCGAGCAGTCTCGGGTCGTCGCCGGCGTCGGCCAGCGCCTGCGGGAAGACCGCGTCGACCTCGGTCATCGCATGACCGGCGGTCTCGATCACCACGATCCAGGCCCGCACCCGCTCCGCGGGCACCGTCGAACCGGAGAGCACCTCGCGGGCGATGTCCCGGGCGAGGTCCAGCTCACCGGCGGTGATGGCGTCCTCGGCGGCCTGGAGCAGCAGCGCCTGCGGGCCGTCCTCCGCCGGGGTGTGCCGGGCGGCGAGCCGGCCCAGCGAGGCGGCCACCGAGGGCGCCCCGCGGTCCCGGGCCAGGGCGGCGGCCTCCGCCAGCGAGGCGGCCACCGCCGGATCGGTGCCGGTGGTCGCGAGGGCCAGATGCCGGGCCCGCTCGATGGGGTCCGAGGCCGCCCTGGACAGCGCGGCATGCGCGGCCCGCCGCTCCTGCGCGGGCGCCTCCGCGTACAGCGCCGCCGAGATCAGCGGATGCGCGAAGCGTACGGCGGGACCCTCCGACTCGGTGGCCAGCAGTCCGAGTTCGGCCGCCCACGCGGTCTCCGCCTCGGCGTCGGTACGGCCCGCCGCGTGCAGCGTGGCCAGGGTGGGGCGGGCGCCCGCGCTGGCCACGAGGAGGGTGTGGCGGGCGTCGGGCGAGAGCATCCCCAGCCGGTTGAGCACCAGGGCGCGCAGCGAGGTCGGCACCGGGAGCGGCTCGCCGGGCCGGGGCGGGGTGGGGTTCTCGGCCAGCGCGCGGCCCAGCTCCAGGGCGAAGAGCGGATTGCCGCCGCTGGTGCGGTGGATGTCGCGGACGGCGGCGCGGGGCAGCCCGGTGTAGCCGCGGTGGTCGAGCAGGGCCGCGGTCTGGGTACGGGAGAGCGGGCCGAGCCGCAGGGCGAGGGTGTCCGGCGGGGACGCGCGTAGATGGCGGTCGTACTCCTGATCCTCGGTCCGGGCCGCGCACAGCATGCGGACCGGGGTGTCGCCGAGGCGCCGGGCGGCGAAGCCGAGGAGTTCGGCGCTGGCCGGATCCAGCCACTGGAGGTCGTCGGCGACGACCAGGACGGGGCCCTCGGCGGCCAGCGCGCGCAGGGCGGAGAGCACGGCCAGACGCAGGGCGAGCCCGTCGCGCTGGAGGGTGGACTCGCCGCGGCCGGTGAGCGCCGACTCCAGGGCGGTGCGCTGGGCGGCGGGCAGCTTGTCGCAGACCTCGTCCAGGACCAGGCCGAGGAGGTCGGCGAGGGCGAGGAAGGGGAGATGGGATTCGGACTCGGTGGCCGAGCAGCGCAACACGGTCCGTGCCGCTTCGCCGTATTCGGCGGCCAATGCCCGCAGGACGGTCGACTTTCCTATTCCGGCGGGCCCGTGGAGCAGGACGCTGCCGCCCCGGGCGAGCTGCGCACGCGCGGCGGTGAACGGCTCGTCCCGCCCGATGACCAGGTCGGAGCGGGATCTGGCAGGCTCCCTGAACTCCCGTGGCACGGTCACCCCTCCCCTCCCCGTGTCGTGTCCGGGCCAATATTAGGCAATGGGTCTTTGAATTACGGAGTGCCTGCCGGGTGAGGGAAATAACAGTGCAGTGAACGGATGAATGAAAGGGGAAGCACAGCGGCCCTAGGGGCGCGGGGCTGTGTTCGATATGCGGTACACCGAGGCACTCTCATAGGCGCCCTACGGCAACAGCCCCGCCCGCCGCGCAGCGACCACAGCCTCCCCCCGCGTATGCGTGCCCAGCTTCCGCATGGCCGATTGCAAGTACCCCTTGACCGTCTCGGCCCGCAACCCCAACCGCTCTCCGGCCACCGCATTCGTCGCCCCCGCCGCCACACAGGCCAGCACATCCAGCTCCCGAGGCGTGAGACAGACCTCCCCCGTCGACCCCTCCGGGGTCAGCAGCCCACACACGGACAGCAACTCCGAACGCAGCCCCGGATCGGAGATCCTCGGCACCAGCGCCCGCAGCGCCGCATGCGCCTCCCGTACCTGCTCCCACGCGGCCCCGCCCCCGTGAGAGGCCGGCTCCGGCCGAGCCGCGGCCAGCAACTCCCGCGCCGCCTCCTGGACCACCAGCGCCTGCTCCACGTCCCGCGCCGCAGCCACCGCCGCGGACAGCGTGCGGTCGCCGAGCGGCTGCGGCGTGCGCAGGGCGCCGTAGAGGACCCCGCGGACCCGGCGCCGTACGACGACCGGGACCGCGAGCACGGAGCGCAGCCCCTCCGCGGCGACGGCGGTGTCGTACTCGTGGCTGATCTGCCGTGCGGCGGAGTAGTCGGTCACCGCGCAGGGGCGGGCCAGCGCGACCGCGCGGCCGCCCAGGCCAGTGCCGGAGGTCACCGCGAGACGGCTCAGCGAGCCCGTGGCGGTGCCGTTGAGCTCGCTGATGAGCATCTGCGGGCGGACGGCCTCCACCAGGCCGCCGAACGCGACCGGGAGCCCGGTCGTGCGCCGCAGCCGGACCAGCGCGCGACGGATCTCCACCGCTCCGCTGCCATCTGCCGTCAACTGCCCACCCTCCTTCTGCGGCGTACACCCCCGTTCGGGGGTAGTGAGACCTGCATCACGGATTACACGATGGCAGGGAGCCGCCGGGCAATGGTCCGGAACCGAGGAGGACACATGACGGCCACCGAGGACTTCCGCAGGGCAAGGGACTTCCTGCTGGAGCACCGCGAGGACTATGCCACGGCCTACGAAGGCTTCGACTGGCCCCGGCCCGAGCTGTTCAACTGGGCGCTCGACTGGTTCGACGTCCTCGCGGACGGCAACGACCGCACGGCGCTGCACATCGTCGAGGAGGACGGCACGGAGGCCCGGCTGACCTTCGCCGAGCTGTCCGCCCGCTCCGACCGCGTCGCCAACTGGCTGCGCGCGCGAGGCGTGGGGGCCGAGGACCGGGTGCTGGTGATGCTCGGCAACCAGACCGAGCTGTGGGAGACGGCGCTGGCCGCGATGAAGCTGCGCGCGGTCGTCATCCCGGCCACCCCGCTGCTCGGGCCCGCCGATCTGCGTGACCGGGTGGAGCGCGGGCGGGTGCGGCAGGTGATCGTGCGGGCCGAGGACACCGGCAAGTTCGACGAGGTGCCCGGCGACTACACCCGCGTGGTCGTGGGCGGCGCGCGCGAGGGCTGGCTGTCGTACGAGGACGCCTATGACGCCCCGGCCGGGTTCACGCCCGACGGCCCGACCCGCGCCGACGACCCGCTGATGCTCTACTTCACCTCCGGGACCACCGCCCGGCCCAAGCTGGTCGAGCACACCCATCTGTCGTACCCGGTCGGCCACCTCGCCACGATGTACTGGATCGGCCTCAGGCCCGGCGACGTGCACCTGAACATCTCCTCCCCGGGCTGGGCCAAGCACGCCTGGTCGAACCTGTTCGCGCCGTGGAACGCCGGGGCGACCGTCTTCCTGCACAACTACACGCGCTTCGACGCGGCCCGGCTGATGGCCGAGATGGACCGCGCGGGCGTGACCACGTTCTGCGCCCCGCCGACCGTCTGGCGCATGCTCATCCAGGCCGACCTGTCCGCGCTGCGCACCCCGCCGCGCGAGGCCGTGGCGGCGGGGGAGCCGCTCAACCCCGAGGTCATCGAGCAGGTCCGGCGGGCCTGGGGCGTCACCATCCGGGACGGCTTCGGACAGACCGAGACCGCCGTCCAGGTCTCCAACAGCCCCGGCCAGCCGCTGAAGACCGGCTCCATGGGCCGCCCGAGCCCCGGCTACCGGGTCGAACTGCTGGACCCGGTCTCCGGCGCGCCCGGCGTCGACGAGGGCGAGATCGCGCTCGACCTGTCGGCCCGTCCGGTCGGCCTGATGACCGGCTACCACGGCGACGCCGACCGTACGGCGGAGGCGATGGCGGGCGGCTACTACCGCACCGGAGACGTCGCGTCCCGGGACGAGGACGGATATCTGACGTACGTCGGGCGCAGCGACGACGTCTTCAAGGCCTCCGACTACAAGATCAGCCCCTTCGAGCTGGAGAGCGCCCTGCTGGAGCACGAGGCGGTGGCGGAAGCCGCCGTCGTGCCCGCGCCCGACGAACTGCGGCTCGCCGTCCCGAAGGCCTATGTCGTCCTCGCGGAGGGCTGGGAGCCGGGACCCGACACCGCGAAGGTCCTCTTCGAGCACTCCCGTGAGGTGCTCGCCCCCTACAAGCGCGTCCGCCGGCTGGAGTTCGCGCCGCTGCCCAAGACCGTCTCCGGCAAGATCCGCCGGATCGAACTGCGCGAGGCCACGGCGGCCGGCTCGGACGCCGAGTACCGCGAGGAGGACTTCCGGTGACCGCACTGTCCTACACCCACGGAACGGGTGCGACCGCCCTCCTCGGCGACACCATCGGCGACAACCTGGCCCGGACCGCGGCGACCTGGCCGGACCGGGAGGCGCTGGTCGACGTGCCCTCCGGGCGGCGCTGGACGTACGCACAACTCCTCGCGGACGTCGACGAGTTGGCGTACGCGCTGCTCGCGAGCGGGGTCGGCAGGGGCGACCGGGTCGGGATCTGGGCGGTCAACTGCCCGGAGTGGGTGCTGGTGCAGTACGCCACGGCCCGGATCGGCGCGATCATGGTGAACATCAACCCGGCGTACCGTACCCACGAGGTCGAGTACGTGCTCAAACAGGCCGGGATCTCCCTGCTGTTCGCCTCGCTCGGCCACAAGACCAGCGACTACCGGGCCATGGTGGACGAGGTGCGTGGCAACTGTCCCGACCTGCGAGAGGCCGTGTACTTCGGCTCCCCGAGCTGGGACGCGCTGCTCGCCCGCGCCGTCCCGGCCGCGCTGCCGGACGACCTGTCCTGCGACGACCCGGTCAACATCCAGTACACCTCGGGCACGACCGGCTTTCCCAAGGGCGCCACGCTCTCCCACCACAACATCCTCAACAACGGTTACTTCGTGGGGGAGTTGATCGCCTACACGGAGCAGGACCGGGTCTGCCTCCCGGTGCCCTTCTACCACTGCTTCGGCATGGTCATGGGAAACCTGGCGGCGACCTCGCACGGCGCCTGCATCGTCATCCCGGCCCCGTCCTTCGAACCGAAGGCCACCCTGGAGGCGGTCCAGCAGGAGCGCTGCACCTCGCTCTATGGCGTCCCGACGATGTTCATCGCCGAGCTCAACCTCCCCGACTTCGCCTCCTACGACCTCTCCTCGCTGCGCACCGGCATCATGGCGGGCTCGCCCTGCCCGGTGGAGGTGATGAAGCGGGTGGTCAGCGAGATGAACATGACCGAGGTGTCCATCTGCTACGGCATGACCGAGACCTCGCCGGTCTCCACCCAGACCCGGCGCGACGACGACCTGGAACACCGCACCGGCACCGTCGGCCGCGTCCTGCCGCACGTCGAGGTGAAGATCGTCGACCCGGCGACCGGCGTCACCCAACCACGCGGCACCGCAGGGGAGTTGTGCACCCGCGGCTACAGCGTGATGCTCGGCTACTGGAACGAACCCGAGAGGACCGACGAGGCCGTCGACCCCGCCCGCTGGATGCACACCGGCGATCTGGCCGTGATGCGCGAGGACGGCTACGTCGAGATCGTCGGCCGGATCAAGGACATGATCATCCGGGGCGGCGAGAACATCTACCCGCGCGAGATCGAGGAGTTCCTCTACGCCCACCCCAAGATCGCCGACGTCCAGGTGATCGGCGTCCCGCACGAGCGCTACGGCGAGGAGGTCCTCGCCTGCGTCATCCCGCGCGACCCCGCCGACCCACCCACACTGGAGGACGTACGGGCCTTCTGTGAAGGGCAGTTGGCGCACTACAAGGTCCCCGCCGGGGTGCGGGTCCTCGACAACTTCCCGATGACGGTGTCCGGAAAGGTACGCAAGATCGAGCTCCGGGAGCGGTTCACCGGCTGATACGCCCAAGGGCACTCGATCACGGCGCTACTCGACCGTAAGATCGGGTGCCCTGGGGGTTGTGAGCTGCTGTCGATTGACTGCGCATGGGTGTGTTCTGGCGTGTAAGAGTGCGTGTGCGGGGCATGGTGGTGCCAGGACTCGGGGTGGGAACGCGAGTTCCTGTGTCGAATGCGTGACCTTGTGGGCGGTGGTCGTTGGGTGGGGTGGCGGGTTCTTCAGTCCGTGTTGCCGGTGGGGAGAAGGGGTGGGTGGGTTGCGGGAGTTGGCGGCGCCGTTCGTGGTGCCCGGCCCGTCCGGGGTCGCTGTCCGCGGCCGGCTCAAGCACCTGACCGCGGCGGACGAGGGGGTCCTTCGTCGGGTCGGTGACCATCTGGGTTCACTGGCCTCCCGTGATCTGAAGGCGCGGTGCACGGCCGGTGTGGAGCACGAGGGTGGGCGGTGGGCCGAACGCAAGCGCGCCCTCAGTCAGGAGTCCTCCTCGCGCTGGGCCGGGTCGATCACGAAGTCCACCCACGATCAGTGGGCACTCGCCCGCCGCGGACAGTGCGCGCACATCCAGGGCCTCGAAGCCGGGGTCAGGACGATCACGCACCGGCTGTCCCTCCCGGTCGGGGCGAAGGGCAGCAGCAAGGCTCCGGGCGGCTACGGCAGTCGGCAGGAGTGGTTCGCCAAGTCCCGCCGCCTGCGCGTGCTCGAAGACCGGCTCGACGCGGTGCGGGCCGACCGGGAGGCCGGTGTCGTGCACGTGGTGCGCGGCGGGAAGCGGCTGCTGAACACCCGGCACCATCTGGAAGCGGCGCAGCTCACCGAGGTGCAGTGGCGGCAGCGGTGGGAGGCCGGGCGCCGGTTCCTGGCTGCGGACGGCGAGTCGGGGAAGCGGTTCGGCAACGAGACCATCCGCGTCACCCCCGACGGCGAGGTCTCGATCAAGCTCCCGGCGCCGCTGGCGTACCTGGCGAACGCCCCGCACGGCCGGAACACGCTCTGTGTCCGCGTGAGCTTCGCGCACCGTGGCGGGCAGTGGGCCGACCGCGTCAGTGCCAACCGGTCCGTCGCCTACCGCATCCACGAAGACGTGCAGCGGAGCCGCTGGTACGTGACCGCCTCCTGGACGGTCCCGCCGGTGAAGACCGTGCCGTTGGAGGCTGCCCGTGCAGGCGGCATGGTCGGCGTGGACACCAACGCCGACCACCTCGCCGCCTGGCGCCTGGACGCTCACGGCAACCCGGTCGGCGCCCCGCACCGCTTCGGCTACGACCTGACCGGCACCGCCGCCCACCGCGACGCACAGGTCCGCCACGCCCTGATCCACCTGCTGCACTGGGCCGCCCGCCACGGTCTGGCCATCGCGGTCGAGGACCTCGACTTCCAAGCGGAGAAGACCCGGGAGAAGCACGGCCGCCAAAAGCGGTTCCGCAAGCTGATCTCCGGCATGCCCGTCGCCCGGCTGCGGGCCCGGCTGGTGTCCATGGCGGCCGAACTCGACATCCCCCTCGTGGCCGTGGACCCGGCCTACACCTCCCGGTGGGGTGCCCAGCACTGGCAGAAGCCCCTCACCGCCAAAACCAGGAAGACCACCCGCCACGACGCGGCAGCGGTGGCGATCGGAAGGCGCGCCCTGGGGCACCCGATCCGGCGACGGACGGCACCGCCCCCTGCTCACCGGAGTGATGAGCAGGGGCATCGGACCGTCCAGGCCGCACTGGTCGCCCCGGGGCGTGAGGAAACCCGCCCCCGTATTCCCGGACCACGGACACGCTCCGTGCCGCCCGGACACGGAGCGAAAGCGGGCAACCAGTGTGCCCAACACCGTTCGGGACACACGGCTGAGCACGGGTCCTGGCAACAGGACTCACTCCCGCTCAGCCTCTAGGAACGGTGGTTATGGGCAAGCAGCGCCCTGGCTCGCCGACGTTGGAGGAGGTCGCGGCTCGTGCCGGAGTCGGGCGCGGCACCGTCTCGCGGGTCATCAACAACGCGGCGGGTGTGAAGGACTCGACGCGCCGAACCGTCCAGCGGGCCATCGCCGAACTGGGCTATGTGCCCAATCTGGCCGCCCGTTCGCTGGCCGGGCGGCGCGCGGACGCCGTGGCGCTGGCGATGACCGAGCGGGACTGGCGGCTGTTCGGGGAGCCGTTCTTCTCGGAGATCGTCCGTTCGGTCGGCGACGCCCTCGCCGACACCTCCGTGCAGCTGCTGCTCACCCTGGTCCGCACGGACGCCGAGCGGCAGCGGTTCGTCGAGTACGCGCGCGGCGGGCGGGTGGACGGGGTCCTGCTGATGTCCGTACGGGCCGAGGACCGGCTGCCCGACATGCTTGCCGAGGCCGGACTGCCCACGGTCCTGCTCGGCCGGCGCTCGGGCGACGAGCGCGTCACCTACGTGGACGCGGACAACGTCGGCGGCGCCCGTGACGCGGTCGAGCACCTGCTGCGCGGCGGGCGCGGGCGGATCGCCGCCGTCATCGGGCCGCTCGACATGTACGTGACCCAGTGCCGGCTGCGCGGCTACCGGGAAGCGCTGGCCGCCGCGGGCCATGATCCCCTGCCCTCGCTGGTCGTCGAGGGCGACTTCACCGAGGACAGCGGTCGCCGGGCGACGGCCGAACTCCTCGAACGGCACCCGGACCTGGACGCCGTCTTCGCCGCCTCGGACACCATGGCCGCCGGAGCGCTGGGGGTGCTGCGGGCGGCCGGCCGCCGGGTGCCCGAGGATGTCGCGGTGATCGGCTTCGACGACTTCACGCTCGCCCGGCACACCGAGCCCTCCCTGACGACGGTCCGCCAGCCGCTGGAGGAGATCGGCCGGACCATGGTGCGGCTGCTGCTGGCGGAGATCGAGCAGCCGGAGGTGGCCTGGCGCCACGTCATCCTGCGGACGCGCCTGGTGGTACGGGACTCGGCGTAGGCCGCGCGCGCCCTCTGGGTTCGCAACTTTCGGGAGCGCTCCCAACCCCATTGCGCCGTACGGCCGTTGAGCGATCAAGCGGTGACCAGGCGGTTCGAAATCCCTTCGACGGATTCGCGCGTACGGGGTTGTCAGGGACATGCAGTACTCCTACAGTCGCCACCGAAACCGGTGGGGTGGGAGCGCTCCCATGATGACGGATCGGGAGCGCTCCCGGAACCCCCGCAGCACTCCCCCTGTCGAATCCGGTTACCCGCAGAGAGGCCCCCCGCATGCGTTCGTCACTGCACCGCCTCCGCACCGTCCGCGCCCTCCTCGGCGCCGTGCTCACCGCTCTGGCCACCCTGGCGGCCCTGGTCGCCGCGGGCCCACCGGCCCAGGCCGACACCACGATCTGTGAGCAGTTCGGATCGACCGTGATCCAAGGCCGCTACGTCGTCCAGAACAACCGCTGGGGCACCAGCGCCGCCCAGTGCGTCACCGCCACCGACACCGGCTTCCGGGTCACCCAGGCCGACGGCTCGGTGCCCACCAACGGCGCCCCCAAGTCCTACCCGTCGATCTTCAACGGCTGCCACTACACCAACTGTTCGCCCGGAACCGCCCTCCCCGCGCAGGTCAGCACCATCTCCAGCGCACCCAGCAGCATCTCCTACGGCTTCGTCTCGAACGCCGTGTACAACGCGTCGTACGACATCTGGCTGGACCCGACGCCGCGCACCGACGGCGTCAACGCCACCGAGATCATGATCTGGTTCAACCGGGTCGGGTCGATCCAGCCGATCGGCTCGCCGGTCGGCACCGCCACCGTCGGCGGCCGCAGCTGGGAGGTGTGGACCGGCGGCAACGGCACCAACGACGTGATCTCCTTCGTCGCCCCGTCGGCGATCAGCTCCTGGAACTTCGACGTCATGGACTTCGTCGACCAGGCCGTGGCCCGCGGGATGGCACAGCCCAACTGGTATCTGACCAGCGTCCAGGCCGGGTTCGAGCCGTGGCAGAACGGCGCCGGGCTCGCGGTGAACTCCTTCTCCTCCACGGTGAACACGGGCGGCGGCACGGACCCCGGCGAGCCCGGTGACCCGACCTGCTCGGTGGCGTACGACACCAATGTCTGGCAGGGCGGCTTCACCGCCAACGTCACCGTCCGCAACACCGGTTCGGCCGCGGTGGACGGCTGGCAGCTCGGCTTCACCCTGCCCTCCGGACAGCGGATCACGGGCTCCTGGAACGCGAACCTGTCCGGGGCGACCGGCGCTGTGGTGGCGAGTCCCGTCGCCCACAACACGCGGATCGCGGCCGGCGGCAGCCAGAGCTTCGGCTTCCAGGGCACGTACAGCGGCACCTTCGACGAACCGTCCGGCTTCACCCTGAACGGCACCGCCTGCACGGTCGCCTGATCCGTCAGGCCCCGTTCCACCCCCACACTCCCTCGCCCGCCCGGTGTGCCGTCGGCCCCGGGTGGGCGGGGGCTTCCACAGCGGACAGTTCGACGACCGAGTTCGACGACCGAGACGACCAAGACGACCGACAGGAGAACGACACGATGGCTCGACGCAGAAACCGCCTCCTCTCCTGGGCGGCGGTGCTGGCAACTCTTCTCAGCGGGCTGGGACTTGCATTACTCGGGCAGGGCAGCGCGCAGGCTCACGGCGTGGCGATGATGCCCGGATCGCGGACCTACCTCTGCTATCAGGACGCCAAGACCAGCAGCGGCGCCCTCGACCCGACGAACCCCGCGTGCAAGGCCGCGCTCGCCGAGAGCGGGGCGACGGCGCTGTACAACTGGTTCGCCGTGCTCGACTCCAACGCGGGCGGCCGGGGCGCCGGTTATGTGCCCGACGGCAAGCTGTGCAGCGCCGGGGACAAGTCCCCGTACAACTTCACCGGCTACAACGCCGCACGCTCCGACTGGCCCCGCACCCATCTGACCTCGGGCGGGTCGATCCGGGTCAAGTACAGCAACTGGGCGGCGCACCCGGGCGACTTCCGGGTCTATGTCTCCAAGCCCGGCTATTCGCCCGCCACTCAGCTGGGCTGGGACGATCTGGAGCTGATCCAGACGGTCACCAACCCGCCGCAGTCCGGTTCGGTGGGCAGCGAGTCCGGCCACTACTACTGGGACCTGAGGCTGCCGTCGGGTCGCACCGGTGACGCGGTGATGTTCATCCAGTGGGTGCGCTCGGACAGCGCGGAGAACTTCTTCTCCTGCTCCGACATCGTCTTCGACGGCGGAAACGGAGAGGTGACGGGCATCGGCGACCCGAACGGCGGTGAGCCGACCCCGACGCCGACCCCCACCCCGACTCCGACGCCCACCGAACCGCACACCGGGTGCATGGCCGTCTACTCGGTGACGAACTCCTGGAGCGGCGGCTTCCAGGGTTCCGTCGAGGTGATGAACCACGGCACGACAGCCCAGGACGGCTGGGCCGTGCGCTGGCAGCCGGGCACCGGCACCCGGATCAGCAGCGTCTGGAACGGAACGATGAGTACCGGGTCCGACGGCACGGTCACGGTGGCGAACGCCGCCTACAACCGGACCATCGCACCGGACGGCAGCACGACCTTCGGCTTCACGGCCACCTCGACCGGCAACAACTTCCCGGTCGGCTCGATCGGCTGCGTCACGCCCTGAGACCCGCCGGGTCGCCGGACCGCCCACGTGCCTCTGTCACGAGGGCGGTCCGGCACCTCGCCGTCGCACGCTTGTTTCCGTAAGCCGTCTCACAAGAATCGGATTGGACGACCGCACGGGGACAACTGCCGATACGGTACGGGCCCGGGGTCGACGGCACTCGTTGTCGAACCCCACAGTCGACGTGGAGCAGTTGTGGTGACGATCGGGTTGGCCGCGGCCATCGAGGAGCTGCGGCGAGAGCTGTATGAGGCGCAGGACCAGGGGGCTCATCAGCAGTTCGCCTTCGAGATCGAGGAAGCCGAGCTGGAGTTGATGCTGGAACTGCGCGATGACGTCAAGGGGGACGGGAAGCTCCAGTTCGGGGTGGTGACCGTGGGCGGAGAGCGCGCGCACTCCTCGGTCCGCGGGCACAAGCTGACGCTGAGGCTCCAGGTCAAGGACCGGGCTACGGGCGGAGCAATCCCGCTAATCAGTAGTGACCGGTCGGGCTCCTGGGACAGCAAGGACTGAGTTGGACCGTCGAAGACTGGCACTTGTCCGTAGTGGTGACGCTGCCGGGTTCCGCCGCGTCGGTACCGGTTACCTGATCGGGCCCCGCCTGGTACTGACGGCACGGCATGTCGTCGAGGAGAGGACGGGTGTGCCTTGGGCCAAGATCGATGTGCGCGTGGGACATCCGAGGGACCACCCCGACGTGCACGTGCGCCTGGCAGCGGTGCGCTGGACCGACCCGGAAGAGCGCGATGTCGCTCTGCTGCTGCTGGACGACGCGGTCCACGTCCCCGGTACGGTGCGCTGGGGCCGTCCCGTAGGCAACGATCCGCTGCCCTATGACAGCCTTGCGTACCCTTCGGCGACCTTCCGGGACGGGCAGCACAAGGTGGAGCACCTGAGAGGGAAACTGCCTCCTCAGGCCGGTGGGGTCGGTGCCCAGGACCTGCACGTCCTGGACCAGGATGTCGCGCCGGACCTGCGCGCGGACGGCGAGCCCGCCTGGTCGGGCGCTTCCGGCAGCGCGGTCTTCTGCTGGGAACATCTCGTCGGCGTTGTCATTCACGACGATCATGTGTTCGCCAACCGCCGTCTGCACGCCTGTCCGGCTCGGACCTTCGTCGGCGACTCCGCGTTCGTTGAACTTCTACAGGAATACGGCGATGGCCCCCCGGAGCTGGTTGACATCACCGCCTCGGAGCCGCCCTCGGACCGCGACCGGTCGGGCGGCCCCCACTCGGACATGTTGCGAGACCTGAGAAGTGGCGTCCGTCGGGACCTGAGGAAGGACGTGTATCAGCAGACGCTGCTGAGCGGGGAGTCGCTGCCTTTGAACTGCCGAGCGGCACCGGAGGAGTTCACCGGTTCGCGGAACGGTGCACGGGACTTGTCGGAGGCATTGGCGAAGGAGTCCCCGCTCGGCCTGGCAGGTTCGCTCGAGAACATCGCGGCTGTCTATCAGGAGGATCCGAAGGAGAGGCACAGCAAACTGCTGGTGCTGGGTGAGGCAGGTTCGGGGAAGACCGTCCTGATCCGGCGCTTCGCGCAGGCCCTGGTCGAAGACGATGGCTGGCGAGGACCAGTGCCGGTGATCTTCAGTCTGGGATCGTGGGACCCCTACGCCCAATCCCTGCAAGACTGGCTGGTGGACTGCCTGAAGCGGGACCATCGCTTCCTCACCAAGCCGCTCGCCCACAGCGGGACATGGGCCGGTGAACTGATCGGCCGCGGCGACGTGCTGGTGATCCTTGACGGGTTCGACGAGTTGGCGAAGGACCGTTGCGAATCGGCGCTGCGGCAGATCAGCGCAGTCGATCTGCCGCTGCTGCTGACGAGCCGTCCCGAGGCACTCAGGGGCGTCAAGCTGAACGAAGGGCTCTTTCCCGGGATCGAACTGACCGGCCTCACCCTCGACGACTGCTTCACCAGCCTCGAAGACCCGAGTGAATGGGCGCCCGTTCTGCGTAAGTTGGGGACAGACTCTGGTGAACTCGACGATGTACGGATCACCCCACTGATGCTCACCTTGGTCAAGGAATTCCCAGACGGCCTCAAGAGCCTGCGGGATCTCGAAAGGGAAGAGCTGGAGCAGCGCCTCTTGAAGGCGTTCATCAGCAGGAGGTACGCACGAGAGTTCAGCCTTACCCTCCCGGAAGGCCGACGCTGGAGCGTCGACTCCGCAGGGCACTGGCTCGGCTATCTCGCCAGGCATCTACAGCAACAGAGGCCGGACGCACAGGACATCGAGTGGTGGCAGCTGGGTACAACCATGAGTCTGCCCGCGCGCATGGTTGTCTCCGGGGGCCTGTGCGCGCTCGTGTCGGGGACGGTGGTCGCACTCGTCCACGCCCTCAGGGGCGACCTCTCGGGGGTGGTGCTCCTGACCATGATCGTGGACTTTCTGGGAACCGGACTGGCCTTCGGGCTCGCGCACGGATTCGCGTCGAAGGTCAAGGCCAGCCGCGCGTTCGAGCCGTCCCGCATGCAGATCCGATTACACGGTGGGCCCTGGACGGACAGGTTGGGGAGAGTGCGGGAGAGCTTTCTCCCCAGAGTCGGTGGCGGGCTGGCCGGCGGACTGGTCTATGGGACCGTCTTCGGTGGCGGGTCCGCGGTCTACGCGATGCTCCTGTCCTCCCCCTGGTCCTGGGTCGCCCTGGTCTTCGGGAACTGGCTCGTGACCGGGCTCCTGCTCGGACTGGCGGTGGGGATCGTCCTCGCGCTCGTGGCCTTCCTCGAGACGGACGCCAGGCCGGAGGAATCAGCCAGCGCAACGGACCTGTTGCGCGCGAACCGTACTATCGCGCTCGTTCAACTGGTCGCGGCGGGGCTGATCATCGGGCTCGGCTTCGGCGCCGCTGTCACGCGTTTCGACGGCTTCGCCATCGGCCTCTGGTCCGGGATCGCCGTCGGACTCCTGGTCATGACCGGGGTCGGCACGCTGACCGCGTGGGGCCGGTGGGTGGTTCTGGTCCGACTCTGGCTGCCCCTGTCAGGACGCCTCCCCTGGAGGATGAACACCTTCCTGGGCGACGCCCGCGCCCGAGGTGTGCTGCGCCAGGCCGGGGCGGTCCACCAGTTCCGCCACGCACGGCTGCGGGACCACCTCGCCGAGGCTCACCAGCAGGGCGAACAGCCGACGCCACCGGAGAGCCGGTGAGTGGCACGGCTCGCAGCGGCAAGCGGACGTACAGCACCGGAGCGGTGGCCCTGGGAGTCGCCGTAGGGCTCACCACCGCGCTGGGCATCGTGACGGTATGGAACTCCCCGCCCGCCTCCGCGCAGCCGGTGTCGATCAAGCTGAACTACACCTGCGCGTTCACCGGGATCGGCACCGCGCAGGTGACGATGAGCATCAGCACGGACATCCCGAGTTCACTCGAAGCCGGCGATTCCAGCCCGAGAGCGACCGTGAACGGCGTGGCGACGGTGGACCCGAGCTTTACCGCGCTGGCCCCGCTCGTCGGCGCGAGCACCCTGGAGGGCTCTGTGGACGGGACCGCCACCGTGTCCGCGCCGGAGGGCGACAGCCGCTTGTCCGTGCCCATGACGATCCCGCGGACCCCGATTCCGGCCTTCGGCGCGTTCGACATGTCGGCCAAAGGCACCGCGCCCGCCGTCACCTTCACCCGGCCCGGCAACGCGAAGGTCACCGTCGGCGACCTCGGCCTGCACCTCACCCCGAGGGACGCATTCGGCAATCCGACCGCGGTGGGCACGATGAACGCGGCCTGCACGGTGGACCCCGGACAGGACCGGGTGCTCCAGTCGCTTGTCATCAAGGAGCCGGTGAAGACGACGGGGCCCGGGACGGGAGCCGGCGGGAATGGCTCCGGAAGCTCCGACGGGGCGGCCGCGGGCACAGGGCCGGGGACCGCTCGTTCGTCGTCGGGTACGACCACCACACCGAGTCCGTCACCCAGCACCACCGGATCCGTGCCACCCCGTTCGCCGAGTCCTTCGCCGGGAGCACCGACACTCGACACGCCACGGGACGATCCGACGGGCGAGCCGGACGACAGACACGGCGACCCGGACCCCAAGCACCCGATCGCACTGGCGTTGGGCGTCCTCGTGCCAGGCATGGCCGCGGCACTGGTCGCCCTCTGCATGCACCTGAGGAAACGCCGGGCAGACGGCTGAGACGGTCCTGGCAGACCTCGCGTGCGTGGTTCAGCCGTCGGCGGAGTCCAGCGCGTCCGCGTGGCTGTTGACCGGCTGGGGTGTGCCGGTGAGGTCCAGTACGAAGAGCGGGACGCCGAGGGTGTCGGCGCGGGTGCGGGCGTCCGGGGCGTATCCGGCGAGGGAGAAGTAGGCGCAGCCGGAGGACTCCGTCATGGCTGTCAGCCACAGGCACTCCACATCCCGTACGGCGGCCGGGTGCACGGTCGGGTCGATCTGCGCCAGTAGACCGCGTGCGGCCAGGCCGATGCCGGACGGGGGCCGCTGGTCGGCGCGGCGGATGTCGCGGTAGCCGAGCCAGCGCAGATACAGCGCGGCGGCCGTGACCGCGTCCCGCGCGGTGCGGATCGTGACCGGCTGGAAGGCGGGCCGGTGCCGGGAGCGGGCCACCTCGGGCACCTCGCCGCCCGGCTCGGACAGTGTGCCCGCCACCGGGATCCGCACCACCGTCCCGCACGGGCACCCCAGCTCCGGGTGCGGCCACTGGCCGCGGCGCCCGCAGCTCGCGCACTCCACGGTCACCCAGTCCTCCGCCCACACCCGGTGCGTGACGGCGCACGGGGTGCCGCGCGGATCCAGCGGAGGGGTGACGGGGGCGCCGCAGACGCACGGATACGACGGAGCCGCGTACACGTGCTCACGTCTACAGGCCGGGCAGCACACCGCCAAGCTCTGGGGCATGAGACCCATGGTGCCGCGCGGATCCCCTGCTTGTCCGTCTCTTGACTGCCTTCGTACCCCCATCTACATTGCTTCCAGATAGTAGAAATTACTTTCCGCAATACGGAAGAGCTCACCGGCGGGGCGCGACGGGAGTGCGAATCCGACAGCCGAAGCAGGAGTACTCGATGGCTCGAATGACCGCTGCCCGCGCGGCAGTTGAGATCCTCAAGCGCGAGGGCGTCAGCACCGCGTTCGGTGTGCCCGGCGCGGCGATCAACCCCTTCTACGCCGCGCTCAAGGCGTCCGGCGGCATCCAGCACACCCTCGCCCGGCATGTCGAGGGCGCCTCGCACATGGCCGAGGGCTACACCCGCACCCACGCGGGCAACATCGGCGTGTGCATCGGCACCTCGGGGCCGGCCGGCACCGACATGATCACCGGTCTGTACTCGGCCATCGGCGACTCGATCCCGATCCTGTGCATCACCGGCCAGGCACCGACCGCCGTGATCCACAAAGAGGACTTCCAGGCCGTCGACATCGCCTCGATCGCCAAGCCGGTCACGAAGATGGCGGTGACCGTCCTGGAGGCCGCGCAGGTCCCCGGCGTCTTCCAGCAGGCCTTCCACCTGATGCGCTCCGGCCGTCCGGGACCGGTCCTGATCGACCTGCCGATCGACGTCCAGCTCACCGAGATCGAGTTCGACCCGGAGACGTACGAGCCGCTGCCCGTCTACAAGCCCGCCGCGTCCCGCGCCCAGATCGAGAAGGCGATCGGGATGCTCAACGCCGCCGAGCGGCCGCTGATCGTCGCGGGCGGCGGTGTCATCAACGCCGACGCGGCCGACCTCCTGGTCGAGTTCGCCGAGCTGACCGGCACCCCGGTCGTGCCGACCCTGATGGGCTGGGGCCTGCTCCCCGACGACCACGAGCTGAACGCCGGCATGGTGGGCCTCCAGACCTCGCACCGCTACGGCAACGCGACCTTCCTGGAGTCCGACTTCGTCCTCGGCATCGGCAACCGCTGGGCCAACCGCCACACCGGCAAGCTGGACGTCTACACGGCGGGGCGGACCTTCGTCCACGTCGATGTCGAGCCCACCCAGATCGGCAAGATCTTCGCCCCGGACTACGGCATCGCCTCCGACGCCAAGGCCGCGCTGGAGCTGTTCGTCGAGGTGGCGCGCGAGCTGAAGGCGGCAGGCGAGCTGCCCGACCGCTCGGCGTGGGCCGCGTCCGCGCAGGAGAAGAAGGCGACCCTCCAGCGCCGTACGCACTTCGACGACATCCCGATCAAGCCGCAGCGCGTCTACGAGGAGATGAACAAGGCGTTCGGTCCCGAGACCCGGTACGTCTCCACCATCGGCCTCTCCCAGATCGCCGGCGCCCAGATGCTGCACGTCTTCAAGCCGCGGCACTGGATCAACTGCGGTCAGGCGGGCCCCCTCGGCTGGACGATCCCGGCCGCGCTGGGCGTCGCCAAGGCCGACCCGGAGGCGCAGGTGGTCGCCCTGTCCGGCGACTACGACTTCCAGTTCATGATCGAGGAGCTGGCGGTCGGGGCGCAGCACAAGATCCCGTACGTCCATGTGCTGGTCAACAACTCCTACCTGGGCCTGATCCGGCAGGCGCAGCGGGCCTTCGACATCGACTTCCAGGTCAAGCTGGAGTTTGAGAACATCAACTCTCCGGAACTGGGCGTCTACGGTGTCGACCATGTGAAGGTCGCCGAGGGCCTCGGCTGCAAGGCGATCCGGGTCACCGACCCGGCCGAGCTGGGCGCCGCCCTGGAGCAGGCCAAGAAACTCGCCGCCGAGTTCCAGGTGCCGGTCGTCGTCGAGGCGATCCTGGAGCGCGTCACCAACATCTCCATGTCGACCACCAATGACATCAGCAATGTCGTGGAGTTCGAGGAGATCGCGACCGAGCCCGGCCACGCGCCGACCTCGATCAAGACGCTGAAGGTCTGACCCGCAGGTCGGACAGGGCGGCCCAACCCGGGGGGTGGGCCGCCCTTTTGGCATGCCCCCGTACCGGCTTGAGGTCCGCCGCACACCCCCGTGTCGGCGGGCCTCAAGCCGCCCCCGTTCTTTCCGGGCCGACCGGACACCCCTGACCGGTGTGCGGCCCGCAGGGGCCCGCCGCCCCCGTGCCGGCGGGCCCCGTGTAGACGAGAATGTGCCCGCGCCCGGGGGTGGTTGAAGCCCCCGGGCGCGGGTTCAGAGGTTGATTTGAGGGTTGCGTAGCCGGTCTACGGTCGGCGGCGTAGGCGGCTCACGCCTCGTGGGCCCCGTGGGACTCGTGGTGCTCCGAGAGGCCCGGCCAGTCGTCGGGGCCGCCGCCCTGCCATTCGATCAGGTCGGACTCCGCTACGTCGGTGACGTAGAGGTCGGCCAGCCGCAGGAACTCGGCGACGTCGTCGACGTGCGAGGCGATGCCCAGCGTCTCGTCGCCCGCGGTGACCCGCCGGGATCCGTCCAGGGCGGGGGAGTGGACCACGATGTGCGGTTGCTGCGTCGGTTGTGCCATGCCTTCAGCCTCCTGCGCGCGGGGCCGTTCCGCACCCCGGGAACGCAGAGCAGCGCCGGATACGGGACCGTCCGTATCCGGCGCTGGTTCGTTTCGGGACCGCGGCGGTGGCGACGGAGCCCGAATCGCCCTTCCCTCTGGTCGAGAAGGGGTTCGGTTCCTTCACCACCGCACTGGCTCGCACACCGCCGCGGTCCTCACCCTGCCCGCGCCCGCCGTCCGCCGGTCGACCACCCCTCATCCGGGTCTCTCGGCTCGCGCGGACGCGGTCAGGGAGTCTTTCAGTCCTCGCGCAGGGCGCGGACCGCCTCCTCCACGCGCCTGCCGTACTCCGGATCGGCGGCATGGAAGTGGGCCAGGTTCTTCTCGATCACGTCGTTGCGGGAGACCTGGGCGAGGCCGCCGGCGATGTTCGCGATCAGCCGGGACTTCTCCTCCGCGGACATCAGCCGGTACAGCTCACCGGCCTGGAAGAAGTCGTCGTCCTTGGTGTGCTGCGGGGCCTCGTGGGTGCCGGTGTGGCCGGTCACCGCGAGCGGGGCGGACAGCGGACGGCCGGTCTCGGCGGGGCCGTCGTAGGAGTTCGGCTCGTAGTTCTTGGCGTACCGGCCCTGGGAGTTGGACGCCATGAGACCGTCCCGGCCGTAGTTCCGCGCCGTCGTGGCCCGCGGGGCGTTCACCGCGAGCTGGGTGTGGTTGACGCCCAGGCGGTAGCGGTGCGCGTCCGCGTAGGCGAACAGACGGCCCTGGAGCATCTTGTCGGGGGAGGGGCCGATGCCCGGAACGAAGTTGTTCGGGGAGAACGCGGCTTGCTCGACCTCGGCGAAGACGTTGTCGGGGTTGCGGTCAAGGACCAGTCGGCCCACCCGCCGGAGCGGGTAGTCGGTGTGCGGCCAGACCTTCGTGAGGTCGAAGGGGTTGAAGCGGTAGCCCGCCGCCTCGGCCGCCGGCATCAGCTGGACATACAGCGTCCAGGACGGCTTCACGCCCCGCTCGATGGCCTGGAGCAGATCCGTCTGGTGCGAGTTGGGGTCCTTGCCCGCGAGTTCGGCGCCCTGCTCGGCGGTCAGGCAGCGGATGCCCTGGTCCGTCTTGAAGTGGTACTTGACGAAGTAGGCCGCGCCCTCGGCGTTGGTCCACTTGTAGGTGTGCGAGCCGTAGCCGTTCATGTGGCGGTACGACGCCGGGATGCCGCGGTCGCCCATCAGCCAGGTCACCTGGTGCGTGGCCTCGGGGGCGTGCGCCCAGAAGTCCCAGACGTTGTCCGGCTCCTGCTTGCCGGTGAACGGGTCGCGCTTCTGCGAGTGGATGAAGTCCGGGAACTTGATCGGGTCCTTGATGAAGAACACCGGGGTGTTGTTGCCGACGAGATCGTAATTGCCCTCTTCGGTATAGAACTTGACCGCGAACCCGCGCGGGTCGCGGACCGCGTCCGCGCCGCCGAGGCTGTCGGCGACCGTCGAGAAGCGCAGGAACACCTCGGTGCGCTTGCCGACGGCGTTCAGGAAGTCGGCGTGGGTGAAGCCGGTGACGTCGTCGGTCACCTCGAAGTGGCCGTAGGCGCCGCTGCCGCGGGCGTGCACCACGCGCTCCGGGATGCGCTCGCGGTTGAACCGGGCGAGCTTCTCCAGGAGGTGCTGGTCCTGGAGGAGGAGCGGGCCGCCGATGCCGGCGGAGGCGGAGTTCTGGTTGTCGGCGACCGGGGCGCCGGACTCGGTCGTGAGCACGCGCTTCGACATCGGGACCTTCCGTAACGGTGTCAGCGGAAAACAGTTTCCGCTTGGTGGAGCCTAGGTTTGGGGCAATCCCAGCGTCAACAGTTTGTTGAAGTGGATTCCGGGCGACGCCGCCGCCTGGGCGCGACAGGACAGTTGTCAGCGGCGACGCCGCCCGGAGGTCTGTGTCAGGCCGTCAGGACCAGGGGTCTCAGACCTGCGCGCCGGAGAGGCGCTCGACCGCGCGCAGCAGCGCGGAGTGGTCCAGGCCGCCGTCGCCCTGGGCGCGCAGGGAGGCGACCAGCTGGGCGACCACGGCGCCGACGGGCAGGGCCGCGCCGACATTGCGGGCGGCGTCGGTGACGATGCCCATGTCCTTGTGGTGCAGATCGATCCGGAAGCCCGGCTTGAAGTCCCGCTGGAGGAAGTTGTCCTTCTTGCGGGTCAGCACGGTCGAGCCCGCGAGGCCGCCGTTGAGCACGTCGAGGGCGGCCGTCAGGTCCACGCCCGACTTCTCCAGGAAGACCACGGCCTCGGCGCACGCCTGGATGTTGACGGCGACGATCAGCTGGTTGGCGGCCTTCACGGTCTGACCGGAGCCGTGCGGACCGCACAGCACGATGGTCTTGCCGAGCGCCTCGAGCACCGGCTCGGCCTCGTCGAAGTCGGCCTGCTCACCGCCGACCATGATCGACAGTACGGCCTCGATGGCCCCGGCCTCACCGCCGGACACCGGGGCGTCGAGCACCCGGATGCCCTTGTCCTTCGCGGCCTTCGCGAGGTCGACCGAGGTCTGCGGCGTGATCGAGGACATGTCGATCAGCAGCGCGCCGGAGCGGGCGTTGTCCAGGATGCCGTCCGGGCCGTAGGCGATCGCCTCGACCTGCGGGGAGGCGGGCACCATCGTGATGACGACATCGGCGTCCTTGACGGCTTCGGCGATCGAACCGGCGGCCCTACCGCCGGCCTTGGCCAGCCGGTCCAGCTTGTCCTGCTCCAGCGTGAAGCCGGTGACGTCGTAACCCGCCTTGATCAGGTTCTCGGACATGGGCGAGCCCATGATGCCGAGGCCTATCCAGGCAATCGCCGGGCGGGTCGGGTGGGAGGAATCTGCGAGGGTGCTCATGAGGGTGTGCCTTTCGGTAAGGGGGTCAGCGGGGCAGCCAGTCGAAGGCCTCGGCGCTCGGGCGGTCGCCCGGCTTGTACTCGAGGCCGACCCAGCCGTCGTAACCCGCCTTCGTCAGCTGGTCGAGGAGGTCTTCCAGCGGGAGCGCGCCGGTTCCTGGAGCGCCTCGGCCGGGGTTGTCGGCGATCTGGACATGGCCGGTCTTCGCGGCGTAGCGCTCGATCACCGACGGCAGGTCCTCGCCGTTCATCGACAGGTGGTAGAGGTCCATCAGGAACCTCGCGTTGCCGAGGCCCGTGGCGTCGTTGACCTTGTCCACGATGCCCACCGCTGCGGGCGCGCTGACCAGCGGGTACAGCGGCGACTCCGGCTTGTTCAGCGCCTCGATCAGCAGGATCGCGCCGATCCGGTCGGCGGCGCGGGCGGCGAGGGCGAGGTTCTCCAGCGCCAGCGCGTCCTGCTCGGCCGGGTCCACGCCCTCGACGCGGTTGCCGTAGAGGGCGTTGAGCGCCTTGCAGCCCAGCGACTGCGCGAAGTCCGCCGTCACGTCGATGTTGGCGCGGAACCGCTCCGACTCCTCGCCCGGCACCGACAGGGCGCCGCGGTCCGGGCCCGGGAGCTGTCCGGCGTAGAAGTTCAGGCCCGTGAGCTGGACGCCCGCGTCCTCGATCGCCTTCTTCAGTGCGTCGAGCTCGGACTGCTCGGGGGTGGGGGAGTCGATCCAGGGCCACCACAGCTCGACCGCGGTGAAGCCGGCCGCGGCGGCGGCCGCGGGGCGCTCCAGTAGCGGGAGTTCCGTGAAGAGGATCGACAGGTTGACGTTGAAGCGCTGCTCTGCGAATCCCATCTCGCGGCGCTCCCTTCCGTGTCGAGATTCCGTATTGCGGAAGTTAGTTTCTGCGTATTGGAAGATTGCCGGTGGGTGTGCGGGCTTGTCAAGAGGGCTCGGCGGAATGCGGTGGCGCGCGTTAGGTTGAGCGCGTGCGACTGAGAGTGGAATTCACGACCGAGCCCTTCGATCTCGACGAGGCCCCCGCGCATGCGCTCGTGGCCCGTGAGGTCGTGGAGGCCGCCGAGCTGGACGCGGTGGATGTCGGGCCGTTCGGGAACACCGTGGAGGGCGGCGCGGACGCCGTGCTCACCGCGGTGGACGCGCTGCTGCGCAGGACCCTGGAGTCCGGCGCCACCCGTGTCTCGCTCCAGATCAATGTGCTCGGGGAGGGCGGGCGGTGAACGACGAGTCCTTCATCGCGGCCGTGAAGCCGCTGGTCGACGCCATGGGCGGCGAGATCCTCCCGCCCGACGAGGCCGGCGCGGACGACGTCGTGCTGTCCTGGGAAGGGGCTGATGTGGTCGCCGTACGGCTGCCGCAGCTCGCCGACTCCCTGGATCACATCCTGGCCGCCATGGAGCGCAAGAAGGGCAAGCCCCTCGCCGAGCTGGACCGCAAGGCCAAACAGGAAGTCGTACGGATACTCGAGGCGCGTGGCGCCTTCTCCGTGCGGCACGGCGTGGAAACCGTGGCCGGCGCCCTCGGCGTCAGCCGCTTCACCGTCTACAACTATCTGAACCGGGAGAAGGAGGGCTGACGGGCCCGCCCGGGTGACGGAGGCCGCCCAGGGTGCCGGGGCCGCCCGGTTTTCCGTTACCCGGAATTTTCAACAAAGTGTTGACGTGGTGTCGCGCAGGGCGTTAGCTATCGGCAGCCCGTTCAGCACAAGGCCACGGAGGCTCCCGTGACGTCCACATCCACGCCGGGCCTGATCCGGTTCAACGCCCTGGAGCAGCAAGCGGCCCGCGCCGAACTGCACGAGGCGTGCGCCTCCCGGGCCTGGGCCGAGCGGCTCCTCGCCGCCCGCCCGTACGCGTCCGCCGAAGACCTCTACATCGCCAGCGACGCCGCCACGGCCGCGCTGACCCCCGTGGACCTCGACGAGGCGATGGCCGGCCACCCGCCGATCGGCCGCCCCAAGCCCGGCGACCCGACCTCGGCCCGCGAACAGCGCGGCATGGCCGGTGCCTCCGAGGAGCTCAAGGCCGAGATGCTCGAACTGAACCTGGCCTACCAGGAGAAGTTCGGCCATGTCTTTCTGATCTGCGCCACCGGCCGGACCGGGGAGCAGATGCGCGACGCGGTGAAGGAACGGATCGGCAACGGCCCGGAGCAGGAGCGCGAGATCGTCCGCACCGAACTGGGAAAGATCAACCGCATCCGACTGGCCCGACTCGTCGAAGAGGAAGCCTGACCCCATGAGCACCAGCACCACCGCCTCCGTGTCCACGCACATCCTGGACACCTCCGTCGGCCGGCCCGCCGAGGGCGTCGCCGTCCAGCTCTCCGCCCGCTCGGGCCGGGACGCGGACTGGCAGGCGCTCGGCGGCTCCGCCACCGACGCGGACGGCCGGTGCAAGGACCTCCCCGCCCTGCCGGAGGGGACCACCCACGTACGGCTCGACTTCGCGGTCGAGGCGTATTTCGAGAAGAAGCAAGCCGCGGTCCAGCAGGACGCCCCCGCGCCTCGGGACAGCGGTGCCGGTGTGTTCTTCCCGGAGGTGGCGATCACGTTCGCCGTCGTGCCGGGCGAGCACTACCACGTGCCGCTGCTGCTCAACCCGTTCGGCTACTCCGTTTACCGAGGGAGCTGACCGACAACATGACCCGTTTCGTCCTGGGACAGAATCAGTACGGCAAGTCCGAGAACCGCGTCGTCAAGATCACGCGTGACGGCGACACGCACCACATCAAGGACCTGAACGTCTCCATCGCCCTCTCCGGCGACATGGAGGAGGTCCACCGCAGCGGTTCCAACGCGAACGTCCTGCCGACCGACACCACCAAGAACACGGTGTACGCCTTCGCCAAGGAGTACGGCATCGACAGCGCCGAGGGCTTCGGCGTCAAGCTCGCCCGCCACTTCGTGGACGACAACGAGCCCATCCACCGGGCCCGTATCCGCATCGAGGAGTACTCCTGGGAGCGGATCGAGACCTCGCAGGGCGGCGCCCGCTTCGTCGGGGCCGACGAGATCGCCCACTCCTTCGTCCGCAAGGGCCAGGAGACCCGCGTCGCGCAGATCACCTACGACGGCCACGGCATCCAGGTGCTCTCCGGATTCAAGGACCTCACCGTCCTGAACACGACCAACTCCGAGTTCTGGGGCTTCCTGAAGGACAAGTACACCACCCTCCAGGAGGACCACGACCGGATCCTCGCCACCACCGTCTCCACCTGGTGGCGGCACAACTGGGACGGCATCGACTCGCACGCCCCCGACTGGGACCGCTCGTACAACGGGGTGCGCAAGCACGCCCTCCAGGCGTTCGCCGAGACCTACTCGTACTCGCTCCAGCAGACCCTCTTCGAGATGGGCGTACGGGTGCTGAACACCCGCGACGAGGTCGACGAGATCCGCTTCTCGATGCCCAACAAGCACCACTTCCGTTCGGACCTGTCCCCCTTCGGGCTCGACAACGAGGCCAAGGACGGAGCCGTCTACTACGCCGCCGACCGCCCCTACGGGCTGATCGAGGCCACCATCCTGCGGGACGGCGCCGAGCAGCTCATCCCGGTCGACATGACCAACCTGTAAGCGACAACTCCCTCTCTCGGCACCCGCGGCCGGGCCTTGTGAACCCGGCCGCGGCACTCAAATCCCCCGGGTCCTGCCGTGCCCTCTCCACCACAGCGC
Source organism: Streptomyces davaonensis JCM 4913 (assembly GCF_000349325.1). Taxonomy (GTDB): domain Bacteria; phylum Actinomycetota; class Actinomycetes; order Streptomycetales; family Streptomycetaceae; genus Streptomyces; species Streptomyces davaonensis. The sequence continues at coordinate 2,325,516 of NC_020504.1, read as the reverse complement.
AAAGGACGAACCATGGCAGCAGACCAGCGCATCGTCATCGAGAACTGTGCGATCGCCACCGTCGACGCCCACGACACCGAGCACGCCTCCGGTCACGTCGTCGTACGCGGCAACCGCATCGAGTCGCTGGGGGCCGGCCAGGCGCCCGAGGGCCTGGAGAACGTCGTACGGCGCATCGACGCCACCGGCCATCTGGTGACCCCCGGCCTGGTCAACACGCACCACCACTTCTACCAGTGGATCACCCGGGGCCTGGCCACCGACCACAACCTGTTCAACTGGCTGGTCGCCCTGTACCCGACCTGGGCACGCATCGACGAGCAGATGACGTACTCGGCCGCCCAGGGCTCGCTCGCCATGATGGCCCGCGGCGGAGTCACCACCGCCATGGACCACCACTACGTCTTCCCGCAGGGCTCCGGCGACCTGTCCGGCTCGATCATCCGCGCCGCCCGCGAGATGGGCGTCCGCTTCACCCTCGCCCGCGGCTCCATGGACCGCAGCGAGAAGGACGGCGGCCTGCCCCCGGACTTCGCCGTCGAGACCCTGGACGGCGCCCTCGCCGCCACCGAGGCCACCGTCAAGGAGCACCACGACGCCTCCTTCGACGCGATGACCCAGGTCGCGGTCGCCCCCTGCTCACCGTTCTCCGTGTCGACCGAACTCCTTCGTGACGGAGCCGAGTTGGCCCGCCGGCTCGGGGTACGACTGCACACTCACGGCTCGGAGACGGTCGAGGAGGAGCAGTTCTGCAAGGAGCTGTTCGGCATGGGCCCGACCGACTACTTCGAGTCCACCGGCTGGCTCGGCGAGGACGTGTGGATGGCGCACTGCGTCCACATGAACGACTCCGACATCGCCGCGTTCGCCCGGACGAAGACCGGTGTGGCGCACTGCCCTTCGTCCAACGCCCGCCTGGCCGCAGGCATCGCCCGCGTCCCCGACATGCTCGCGGCCGGTGTCCCCGTCGGCCTCGGCGTCGACGGCACCGCCTCCAACGAGTCCGGCGAACTCCACACCGAACTGCGCAACGCCCTGCTCATCAACCGCCTCGGCGCCCACCGAGAGGCCGCCCTGAACGCCCGTCAGGCGCTGCGCCTCGGCACCTACGGCGGCGCCCAGGTGCTGGGCCGCGCCACCGAGATCGGCTCGCTGGAGCCGGGCAAGCTGGCCGACCTGGTGCTGTGGAAGCTCGACACGCTGGCCCACGCCTCCATCGCCGACCCGGTCACCGCGCTGGTCTTCGGCGCCGCCGCCCCGGTCACCGCCTCGTTCGTCAACGGCGAGCAGATCGTGGCGAACGACCGGCTGCTCACCGTCGACGAGGACGCCATCGCCCGTTCCACCCGCGAGCAGGCGCAGCGTCTCGCGCGGATCGCCGCGCAGGGCTGACCCGTTGAAGATCTCCGGCTGAGAGGGACGGCTCTCGGCCGGTGGCCGTGGACCCGAGCGGGGTCCATGGCGGCCGTCTCCGGGGCGCGCATGGACGTGCGCGCCCCGGAACGGCCTCCCGTCCCCCTCTTTACCGGTCCCGCACGACCGCGCATCACCTCCTTGAAACCCACGTCAGAGCCGACGTGCTGTCAACCGACCGGAGGAGCCGCCCGTGTCCGCCCACCCCGTCGACGAGAAACTCCCCGCCGTGAAAATGGCGACCACCGGCCTGCAACATGTGGCCGCCATGTACGCGGGCGTCGTCGCCCCACCCCTGATCGTCGGCGCAGCCATCGGTCTGTCCGCCACCGACCTGACCTTCCTGACCGGCGCCTGCCTCTTCACGGCGGGCCTCGCCACCTTCCTCCAGACGCTCGGCATCTGGAAGATCGGCGCCCGGCTGCCCTTCGTCAACGGCGTCACCTTCGCCGGGGTCGCCCCCATGACCGCGATCGTCGCCTCCACCGACGACAAGTCCGACGCGCTGCCGATCATCTTCGGGGCGGTGATCGTCGCGGGCCTGCTGGGCTTCATCGCGGCGCCGTTCTTCAGCAAGATGGTCCGCTTCTTCCCACCGGTCGTCACCGGCACGGTCATCACCCTGATCGGCATCTCGCTCCTCCCGGTCGCCTTCGGATGGGCGCAGGGCCCCAACCCCGCGGCGGACGACTACGGTTCGAGCACGAACCTCACCCTGGCGGCCATCACTCTTCTGCTGGTCCTGCTGCTGCGTCGCTTCACCCGGGGCTTCGTCAAGCAGATCGCGGTGCTGCTGGGCCTGGTCGGCGGCACCCTGATAGCCATCCCCTTCGGCGTCACGGACTTCGGCCCGGTGGCGGACGCGAGCGTGATCGGCTTCCCGACCCCCTTCCACTTCGGCGCGCCACAGCTCCAACTCGCGGCGATCATCTCGATGTGCGTGGTGATGGTGGTCTCGATGACCGAATCGACCGCGGACATGCTGGCGTTGGGCGAGATAGTGGACCGCCCGGCGGACGAGAGGACCATCGCGGCCGGCCTGCGCGCGGACACCCTGGGCTCGGCGATCAGCCCCATCTTCAACGGCTTCATGTGCAGCGCCTTCGCCCAGAACATCGGCCTGGTCGCCATGACGCGGATCCGCAGCCGCTACGTCGTGGCCGCGGGCGGCGGTTTCCTGGTCCTGATGGGCCTGTGCCCGATGGCCGCCTCACTGATCGCGGTCGTACCGCGCCCGGTGCTGGGCGGGGCGGGCGTGGTGCTGTTCGGCTCGGTGGCGGCGAGCGGCATCCAGACCCTGGTCCGGGCGGGCCTGGAGAAGGACAACAACGTCCTGATCGTGGCGGTCTCCCTGGCGGTGGGCATCATCCCGATCTCCGCCCCGGAGTTCTACCACTCCTTCCCGGAGACGGCCCGGATCGTCCTGGACTCGGGCATCTCGACGGGCTGTGTGGTGGCGGTGCTGCTGAACCTGGTCTTCAACCACCTGGGCAAGAACCAAGACGCCGCTGATGTGACCCACCCGATGGAGGCGGGCGAGGAACTCACCGGCTCGACCCACCCGACCCCGGCCACGCCATGAGGTTGGCGAACAGCTCCGCCTGTTCGATCGCGTCGTCCAGGGCATGGTGCGTGTGCCGACGCCGCGACAGCAGCTCGCGCGGCATCGTGCCCTTGGCGACGGCCCGCAGGGGCAGCCCGGCCTTGGTCGCGTAGAGCGTCTTCATGTCGAGGCACCCCGAGTGCCCGAAGGGGCTCGACCCCGTGAACCGGATCAGGTACCAGTACAGAAAGGTCCAGTCGTACGAGGCCGGGTACCCGCACATAACGGGCTGCGCCCCCTGCCCGGCCTCCCGCACCCACCGGCTGAACTCGCCCAGCGCGACCGCCGGTTCGCTTCCCTCCCTGCCGAGGCGCTCCCGGTCCAGCCCACTGACCGCGAGCGCCTCCGGTACGAAGTCCGCACTGATCGGGCGGAGTTCCCGATAGAAGGTGCACGCCTCGGGATCGGCCGGGACGAACCCGTCGGCATCCTGCACTCCGGCGACGGCCGCGCCGATGCTGAGCATGGAGTACGGCCCCGGGATCGGCCCGTCGGCCTCGATGTCGACGGAGATGTAGAGGCTGGGCTTGATGCGTCGTGCTGCCATGGGAGATGAGCCTCTCAGGCGAGGGGCCAGGGCCGCACCCGATTTCATCCCGTCCGGCAGGGGGTGGCGCGCGGGAGGAGGCCGGTGAAGAACGAGCGCGGTGGGACTCCCATGAGGGCGCGGAAGTCGGTGGTCATGTGCGACTGGTCGTAGTAGCCGGTCGCGGTGGCCAGATCGGCCCAGGGCTCGGTGTCCGCGTGCGCGAGGACATGGTGAACCCGGTCGATCCGGGCGTAGTGCTTGGGGGAGACGCCGACTCCCTCGGCGAAGAGGTTGCGCAACTGCCGTTCACTGACGGCCAGTTCCCGGGCAACGGCGCCCACTTGGGCGGGGGCGTGCCCGGCCCTGACCTTCATGGCCTCGACGCCCGCCCGCAGCAGCGCGGTGCGGGCGGGGTCGGTGGCGTCGGAGAGGAGGGCGGGGAGCACGGCGGCCAGGTGGCCCACCGTCTCCGCCAGGTCCAGGTTCCGCAGCTCGCGGGCGAGGAGGCGGGCGCTTTCGGCGGAGAACCGCTCCAACGCGGTCACCCGTCCCACGAGGTCGACCGCGGGAACTCCCAGCAGCGACCGCCCGGTGCCCGGTGCCAGCCGCACCTGCACACAGGACGCGCGTCGTTCACCGGTGTGGTACGAGGCACGGGTGCGCGGCCCGACCACCAGGACCTGGCGTCGGCCCCCTTCCTCGACCCGGACGACCAACTTGGTGGCAGCGTCGGGGACCTGGGGGAACGGTTCGCGCGGCAGGGGGTCGACGTGCCCGGTCTCGATGCCGTCGATCCAGGGCCGCAGGGCGGTTTCGAGGGTCACCTCCTCACGGTAGACGGGTGGCGGGCCCGAGCGGGCCGGTGAACCGTGCCGGAATCTCCAAGAGCCGGGCCGGGGCGTCCCGGCACGCTGTGCCCATGATCCTGGTCACCGGTGCCACGGGCACCATCGGCAGTGAAGTGGTACGACAGCTCGCGGCGCGCGGGGAGAAGGTGCGGGCGCTGACCCGGGACCCGTCGCGGCTCGACACGCCACCGGGGGTGGAGGTGGTGCGGGGCGACTTCCTCGACCCGGAGTCCGTCGACTCGGCGCTGGCCGGAGCCAAGGCCGCCTTCCTGGTGGCCGTGCTGGGTCCGGACACCCGCCCCGACGTGGACCTGATCTCCCGTGCGCGGGCAGCCGGGGTGTCCCGGCTGGTGAAGCTCTCGGCGATCGGGACCGGCGACCCCGAGGTGGGACCCGGCGGCACCTGGCACGTCCCGGGAGAGGAGGCCCTGCGCGCCGGTGGAGCCGACTGGACGGTCCTGCGGCCGTCGACGTTCGCCTCGAACACCCTGAGCTGGGCGGATCCCATCCGGTCGGGGGAACCGGTGCCGAACCTGACGGGTGACGGCCGCCAGGGGGTGGTCGACCCGCGGGACGTGGCGGAGGTGGCGGTGGCGGCTCTGCTGGACCCCCGCCATGCGGGCCGTACGTACACCCTGACGGGCCCGGAGCCGATCACGGCCCCGGACCAGGCGACTGTCCTGGCGGACGTCCTGGGTCGCCCGGTGCGCAGCCTCGACCTCACCGCGGACCAAGTCCGCTCCCACCTCCAGGGTTCCGGAATGCCGGAGCCCTACATGCGGGGCGTGCTGGCCGGGACTTCCTATGTCCGCGCCGGTCGCAACGACGTGATCACGGACGATGTACGGCAAGTGCTGGGCCGGAGGGCCCGGACGTACCGGGAGTGGGCCGAGGACCACAGGGAGGCGTTCAGGTAGCGGAGCGGGCGGGGCGGGAGGGACGGAGCACCGCCGCCGCCAGGGCCAGCGCCGCCGCCGCGATGACCGTCGCGACCCGGAACGCGAGTTGGTATCCCTCTGCCGTGGCCGTCACCAGCTCCGTGCTCTCGCCGAGGAGCCGTTCCGTCCGTCCGGCCGCCAGTACGGAGAGCACCGCCAGACCCAGTGAACCGCCCACCACCTGAGTGGTGTTGAACAGTCCCGACGCGGCGCCGGCGTCCTCCTCGCGTGCCCCGGACATGGCCAGGCCCGTCAGTGCGGGCATCGCTGCCGCGAAGCCGACCGAGAGCAGGAGCATCGCGGGGAGGACGTCCAGCGCGTACGAGCCCTCGGCCGGGGCCCGGCTCAGCAGGCCCATGCCCGCCGTGATCAGGGCAAGACCCGCCGGCAGCACCCGGTGGGCGCCGTACCGTCCGATCGTGCGTGCCGACAGGCCGAGCATCAGCAGGCCGATCACCACCGGCGCGGGCAGGAAGGCCGTGCCGGTGAGCAACTCGCCGTAGCCGAGGACCCGTTGGAGGTACAGCGCCCCGATGAACTGGAAGCCGTACATGGTCGCGATCATCAGGATCTGTACGGCGTTCGCCCCGGCGAGGAGACGGGAGGCGAACAGGCGCAGGCGCAGCAGCGGTCGGGCGGTGCGGGCCTGGCGGAGGGTGAAGGCCAGGAACAGGGTGACGGCGAGCAGGGCCAGCGAGAGTGTGGTGGACAGGTCGCGTTCGCCCGAGCCGACGATGACGTACACCGTCAGCATCAGCGCGCCCGTCACCAGGGCCGCCCCCGGATAGTCCGCGCCCTTGCCGAGTCCGGCGCCCGGCTCGCGGTCCAGCACCCGCACCGCGGCCACCCACGCCACCACCCCGATGGGCAGGTTGATCAGGAAGATCCAGTGCCAGTCGAGCGCCTGGGTCAGCGCCCCGCCGAGAAACGTGCCGAGCGCCCCGCCGGCCGCCCCCACCGCGCTGAACACCGCGATGGCGCGGGCCTGTTCACGCGGCTCGGGGAACAGCGACACCAGCATCCCGAGCACCACGGCGGTGGTCATCGCGCCGCCGACGCCTTGCAGCGCCCGCGCGGCGATCAGCACGCCCGGGGAGGTCGCCACCCCGCACAGCACCGAGGCCAGTGTGAACACGGCGAGCCCCGCCGTGAACATCCGCTTGCGGCCCACGAGATCGCCGAGCCGCCCCGCCAGCAGCAACAGCCCGCCGAACGGGATGAGATAGGCGTTCACGACCCAGGCGAGACCCGACGGGGAGAAGCCGAGGTCGCTCTGGATGGCCGGCATCGCCACGGTCACGATGTTGCCGTCCAGGATGGTCATCAGCGCCCCGGCGCAGAGGATGACAAGGGACGCCCAGCGGGAGTAGGTGCGTTGCGTCGCCCGCGTGGGGGATCCGATGATGGCCGTCATGGCGGCATCGCCTCCGTGTACTTCCAGGTTCCAAAGGTGCACGACTTGTAACGGGGAACATCGTGCGGAACCATGGAGGTCGGCGTAAGGAGGCAGTTCGATGTCCCAGAGGAACACCGGTGTTACCCCGCAGGTCGTGAACGCGCACGCCTGCCCCGTCCGGGAAGTTCTTGACAGGGTCGCCGGAAAATGGAGCGTGCAGATCCTGGTCGCCGCCGCCCACGGCCCCATCCGCTTCACGGAACTGGAGCGCGGCATCGAGGGCATCAGCCGCCGCATGCTCACCCTCACCCTGCGCAACCTGGAGCGCGACGGCCTCGTCACCCGCACCGTGCACCCGACGGTCCCGCCGAAGGTGGAGTACGAACTCACCCCACAGGCCCGCGAGTTGCACGAGACCCTGCAACGCCTGACCGACTGGGCGGAGCGCAACCGGGTGTACATCGCGGAGGCACGGGCGGCCTACGACACCGCACACGAGCCGGAACTCGCTGACGTGTAGACCGCCCGTACCCGCTCACGGTGTCGCCAACGCCTCCGTCGGCGACAGCCTGGCCGCGCGCAGTGCCGGGTACAGCCCGGCCAACCCGCCGATCAGCAGCGTTGCCGCCACGCCGCCCGCCAGCGCCCAGGCCGGTACGGCCGTCGGCCAGCCCTGGTACAGGGCGTAGCCGGCGGTCACCGCCAGGCCGAGTACGGCTCCACCCGCCCCGCCGAGTGCTGACAACAGCAGGGACTCGGCGAGGAACTGGCCCCGGATCTGGCCGCGTGTCGCCCCCAGGGAGCGGCGCAGGCCGATCTCGGCGCGGCGTTCCAGTACCGAGATCACCATCGTGTTGGCCACGCCCACCCCGCCGACCAGCAGCGCCACCGCGCCCAGGCCCAGCAGCAGCCCGGTGAAGGCCTCGCCCGCCGCGCGCTGCGCCACCAGTGCGTCCGAGGGCCGGGAGACCTCGACCTCGCTCGGCGCCTGGGGGTTGGCGGTGGCCCCGAGCACCTCCCGCACCGACTCCACGCTCGGCTCCGCCGAGCGCGTGTACACGGTCGTCGCCCGTCCGTCGAAACCCAGCTCCCGCTCCGCCACCGGCCAGCCGATCAGGGCGGCCGAGTCCAACTCGGGTGCAAGGGCAGCGCGTTCGAGGATCCCTACGACCGTGAACCAGCGTCCGCCGACCAGTACCCGGGTGTCCTCGCCCGCATGGCTCACCCCCAGCCGGTCGGCCGCCGCCGCACCCAGCACCACGGCGGGGTAGCGGGCGGTGGCCGCGTTCAGCCAGGCGCCGTCGGCGAGTTCCACACCGGTGGCCGAGCGGAGTGACGTACGGGCCGCGTAGGTGGACAGACCGTTCGTCTCGACCTCGGGTATCCGGTCCGTGCGGTACACCTTCGCGTCCGCCACCTTGCCGACCGCCGACACCGACTCCACCCCCTCGATCCCGGCCACCATCCGCTCGGCGGTGGACGGCAGTTGGGACTGCCCGCCGGTGAGCGTGGAGCCGGGGGAGACCGTGAGCAGATTGGTGCCGAGCGCCGCCAGCACCCGGTCCAGATCGGCCCGCGAGGACGCCGAGATCCCGACGACGGCCACCATCGCGGCGATCCCGATCGCGATGCCCAGCGCCGAGAGGAAGGCCCGCAGCGGACGGGTCCGCAGACCGACCGCGCCGACCCGGACCATGTCGGCGGGACGCAATCGGGCCGGGCGCAGCACCTCGGGCGCCGGGACCGTCGGCGTCGTAGGGCCGGGGATCGTCGCCGTCATCGCGCCGCTCCCGCCGTCGTGCGGACCGCCGAGTCCACGACCAGTCGGCCGTCCCGCATCCGTACCTGCCGGGGCAGCGACGCGGCGATCTCCTGGTCGTGCGTGATGATCACCACCGTGGTCCCGGCCGCGTTGAGCTCCCGCAGCAGCGCCATCACCCCCGCCCCGGACGCGGTGTCGAGCGCCCCCGTCGGCTCGTCCGCCAGCAGCAGCGGTGGCTCACCGGCCACGGCGCGGGCGACGGCCACGCGCTGCCGCTCCCCGCCGGACAGTTCGTGCGGCGCGTGGTGCAGCCGGTGGCCGAGGCCCACCCGGCGCAGCGCCGCCGTCGCCCGGGACCGCCGCTCGGCCGGGCGCAGACCGGAGTACAGCAGCCCGTCCGCCACGTTCCGCAGTGCGGACGCCCCCGCCGTCAGATGGAACTGCTGGAACACGAACCCGATCCGCCGCGCACGCAGCGCCGAAAGCCGCGCGTCCGAGAGCGAGTTCGCGTCGTGTCCGTCGATCCGCACCCGGCCCGACGTGGGCCGGTCCAGGGTGCCCAGCATGTGCAGCATCGTCGACTTGCCGGACCCGGACGGCCCGACCACGGCGACGAGTTCGCCGCGCGCCACGGTCAGCGACACCCCGGCGAGCGCGGTGACGCCGCCCGGATAGACCTTGGTGACCTCGGTGAGCTCGATCATGCGGGCATCCCCACCGTCGTACCCGCCGCGATTCCGTCACCGCTGATCTCCACCCGCCCGTCCGCGAACAGGCCCGTCTCCACAGGGACGTACGAGGTGCCGCCGTCCGCCGCGACCACCTCCACACCGAACCCGCCCCGGTCCAGCGCCACCAGCGCCGCGACCGGAACGGTCAGCACGTCCTCGCGTTCCCCGGCCGTGAACTCCACGTCCACCGACGCCAGTACGTAGGAGGCAGCCGCCTTCTGCGCCTTCGTCCCGTCCAGCGCGACGATCACCTTCACCACGGTCGTCGGGCCGTCGTCGGCGGCACCGCTGCCGGGATCGACCTCGGTCATCACCTCGGAGACCCGGCCGTCCACGCGGGTGCCGTCCGGCAGCTCCACGCCCACCTTCGTGCCCGGCTCGGCCAACCGCCGGTCGGCGGTGTCGAGTTCGACGGTGACGGCCTGGGCGGTCGCCGTGTACGACAGGATCTTCTGGCCCGGGGCGGTGGCGGCGCCCTCCTCGGTGTCCAGGGCGTCGACCCGTACGGCGGCCGGCGCGAACACCACCCGGCCCGGCGCCACCGTCCCGGTCTCCGCCAGGCCCAGGTCCTCCTGCCACTGCCGTACGGCCTCGGCGGTGGCCTCCGTGTAGGTGTCGTCCACCGTGAAGCCGTCGTGGCCGAGAGCCTTGAGGTTGCGCTCCAACTGCTCCACGTCCCGGCCCTCGGCGCCCGGCTTCAGCTCCCGGTACGCCGGGACCGCGCCGTACAGCAGCACCACCGGCTCGTCGTCCACGCGGTACAGCGCCTCGCCCCGGGTGATCCGCTCCCCGGCGTCCGGCAGCCGGGTGACCGTGCCCGGGACGCGGCTGCTCGCGGTGGTGGAGCTCCCGTAGCCGAGTTCGCCGTCCTCGGTACGGCTGTCCTGGAGCGTCTGTCGGGTCACCTCGGCGGTGGCGGGCGGGCGCCGCTCCTCGGACGCCGTACCGGATCCGTCGTCCCGGAGCCCGGCTCCGGCGGCCGCGGCCCCGCCCACGGCGGCGAGCACGCCGAGCGCCGTGAGCAGGCGCAGTCCACGGCGTCGGCGGCGCGGGCCCGGCACCTCGGTGGGATCGGGCTGCCCGGTAAGGGCCTCGCCAGCGGGCGAATCCTCGGTGGGCGTCTCCTCGTCCGTCATGCTCATCGCCTCAGTCATCGCCCTGGGTATCCGTGGACCGGCGGCTGCCCGAGGGGGCGTACTTGTCGCACTCCTTCTGCGCCTGCTCGAAATCCGGGTCCTCCGCCACACCCCGGTCGAGCTGGATGCCGCGGCCCGGCTCCGGGTCGGGGAAGTCCTCGACGCCGTTGTCGCGCATGCACTGCGCCATCTTCCGCATCCGCTCCTCGGCCTGCGGATCGGGGCTTCCCCCGTTCTGCATGGGGCTGTACTCGCGGCAGGCCTCCATGGCCGCGTCGACCTTCTCCTTGGGCACCTGCCCGGTGATACGGATGCCGCCGCCCTCACCGGTCTCCACGTTCACCCCGTGCTCGCCCAGGCATTCGGCGAACTTCACGGCCATCTCGTCCTGGGCGTTCGCCTCGGCAGCCAGATCCGCCGCCTTGTCGCTGTCGCTGTCGCCGTCCGAGCCGCAGCCGACGACGGCCAGCGCGAGCGTCAGCAGCAGCGCCGCCGCGCGGGCACCGCCGGTCCTTGTCCGGGTCACTTCGTCTCCTCGTGTCGGGATCTCCGGCACGAAGCGAAGCGGGCGGGCCGTTTCCCCACCGTTTCCAAGCCCGTTCCAAGCCCGGCCTTACGCGCAGGAAACGCACGCTCCGGCAACCTGTGCGCCGAGGGAAGGGGTGACCTGGATGCGGGTCCTGGTGGTCGAGGACGAACCGATGCTGGCCGACGCCGTCGCCGAGTGGCTGCGCGGCCAGGCCCATGCCGTCGACCTCGCGTACGACGGCGCCGCCGCGCTGGAACGGGTCGGTGTCGTCGACTACGACGTGGTCGTCCTGGACCGGGACCTGCCGGTCGTGCACGGCGACGACGTGTGCCGCGCGGTCGTCGCCTCGGCGTCCCCCACCCGCGTCCTGATGCTGACCGCCGCCGCCGAGGTCACCGACCGGGTGCGCGGCCTCGCCCTCGGCGCCGACGACTATCTCGTCAAGCCCTTCGCCTTCCCCGAACTGGCCGCCCGCGTCCTGGCGCTCGGCCGCCGCTCCCGGCCCGCCGCGCCGCCCGTACTGTGCCGGGCCGGGCTCACTCTCGACCCGGCCCGCGGAGAGGTCTTCCGGGACAGTCGCTATGTCCCGCTGTCCAAGAAGGAGTTCGCCGTGCTGGCGGAGCTGCTGCGGGCCGACGGGGCCGCCGTCTCGGCGGAACAGTTGCTGGAGAAGGCGTGGGACGAGAACGCCGACCCGTTCACCGGCGCGGTCCGGCTCGCGGTCCTCAAACTCCGCCGCAAGCTGGGCGATCCACCGGTGGTGCAGACCGTGACCGGCGTCGGGTACCGCATCCCGTGAGCCGCCCGCGCCGTATCTCCCTGCGGGCCCGCCTCACCCTGACCTACGGCGGCCTGTTCCTGGTCGGTGGTGTGGTTCTTCTCGGCGTCACCTACGCGCTCCTCGGCCAGCAACTGGGCGGCGCGAGCACGAAGGTGGTGTCCCGGACGCACCCGACCGGGGACCCCACGCCGTCCTCGAGCGACGCGCCCCGGTCCCCGAGTGACGCCCCTCAGGAGGAGGCCCGCACGGTGGTCGGCGGAGGGCCCGGCCTGACCACCCCACCGCCCGGCGTCGACCTGGACCAGTGGATGGAGAAGCAGCGCGACCATTGGCGCGACGAGGCCACCACCTCCCTGCTCACCCAGGGCGGCATCGCGCTCGGTGTCGCCGGCTGCGCGGCGGCCGGGCTCGGCTGGCTGCTCGCCGGGCGGGTCCTGGCGCCGCTGCACCGGGTCACCGACACCGCGCGCCGGATCGCCGGCGCCCCCGCCGCAGACCGCGGACTGCACGAACGCATCGCGCTGCGCGGCCCCGACGACGAGGTCAAGGATCTCGCCGACACCTTCGACACGATGGTGGAACGGCTCGACCGCTCCTTCGACGGGCAGCGCCGCTTCGTCGCCAACGCCTCGCACGAACTGCGCACACCCCTGACCCTGGGCCGCGCCCTGGTCGAGATGGCCATGCACCGGCCCACGGCCTCGGCGGACGTGCAGCAACTCGGCGAGAACCTGCTGGAGATCAACGCCCGGCACGAACGGCTGATCAGCGGTCTGCTGCTGCTCGCGCGCTCCGAGCACGAGATCGCCGAGCGGCTGCCCGTGGACCTGGCGGACGTGGTGGCCCATGTGGTGGACCAGGGCGCGGCGGAGGCGGACCTGGCCGGGACCGCCGTGCACGACGAGTCCGCCGAGGCGACCACGCTCGGCGACGCGCTGCTGCTGGAGCGGCTGGTGCACAACCTCGTCGAGAACGGCGTACGGCACAACAGCGGCGACGGCGGCTGGGTCCGGGTGGTGACCCGGGCACCGGACGCGGAACGGGTGGAGCTGGAGGTCAGCAACACCGGGCCGCCGGTGCCGCCGTACGAAGTGCCGTTCCTCTTCGAGCCGTTCCGGCGGCTGGGCGCCGACCGGGTGGTCACCGGCAAGGGCGCGGGCCTCGGCCTGTCCATCGTGCGGGCCATCGCCCACGCCCACCACGGGGAGGTGTCCGCGGTGCCCCGAGAGGTCGGGGGCCTGACGGTGACGGTGACACTCCCGCGGGATACGTCGATCGCGGGGGATACGTCGATTACGGCGGATCAGAGCCCGAACAGGCTCGGGTCGGTCGCCAACTCCTTGAAGTAGTCCTGCGGATCGGCGATCAGCTTGCGTGCCGTGAGGTCCAACAGCCCGCCGACCGCAGTGATCTCGGCCGCCACGGTCCCGTCCGCCTTGCGGATCGTCTGCTCCATGCGGAACGTCTTGCCCCCGCTCCAGTCGAAGGCGCAGGTCACCTCGACCTCGTCACCGGCGAGCAGTTCGCGCCGGTAGCGGATCGTCGTCTCCAGGGCGACCGGGCCCACGCCCTTGCCGATCAGCCCGGCCTGGGTGATACCCGCGGCCCGCAGCAGCGACCAGCGTGCGTGCTCCGCGTAGTTGAGGTAGACGGCCTGGTTGAGGTGCCCCTGCACATCCGTCTCGTATCCACGGACGGTCACCGGTACGGAAAACGGCTCGGTCACGGCTTCCCTTTCGCGTGCCATGCTTCTCGGTCGCTCCGATCCTGACATGTGCCCTCTACATCCGTCGCGGAGAAGCCAGGAGATAGCGCTCACGTGTTCGGGGCTCGGAGTGCTCGCCCACCTGCCACCCCGCCTTCTCCAGGGTCACCGCGCAGCCGCGCAACGCATCCGTACCGGGCACGTGGACGGCGACAGCCTCCGGCTGCGGGGTCGCGCGCACCCGATACCCGTCGCCGTCGGGCCCGGCGGGCGGATGTCCGGCTGCCTCCAGCGCCAGGGCCGCGGCCTGCACCAGATGCGTACGCTCCCAGCCGCACGGCCGGTCCGTGGCCCCGTCCGGATTGGTCATCCGGCGCAGCTCCACCAGGCCCTCCCAGGCGCTGCGCACCTCACGCACCCGGCCTGGACCGGCGGGCGGCGGCTCCTCCTCGCCGCCGATGCGCGCGGCGAACACTCCGGTCGTCGTCGTGGCGGCGGGCTCGGGCACGGCCGTATCGAGATCGCCCGCCGCCTCCCGTATGCGATGGCCCGCCGGAGTGAGGAAGTGGGCGTGCGGCGGACGCGGGTGGCGGAAGGCGAGCCCGCGCTTCACCAGCGCCGCGAGCTGGGTCTCCGTACCGTTGAGCCGCCCGGTGACCGGGTCGGCGGCGTCGATCACACGCCGTTGTGCGGCGGTCGGCGGTCGTGTCACGGCGTGCTCCCTTCCCACGGTGTCCCCACCGCTTCGAAGGCTACGACCCGGGTCTGACATTCCACCCGGCGATCACCGGCCGCCCGTGCTCGGTACTCAGCCGGCACACGCTCCCGGTGGCGAGCTGGAACAGCGCGCCGTCCGCCGGCGGCAGCCCGAGCCGCCGTGCGGTCAGCACCCGCAGAAAGTGACCGTGCGCCACCAGAACCACCACCCCCTCGGTGTTGGCGAGCGCGGCGTCCACCTTGGCGAGCATCCGATCCGCGCGCTCCCCGACCTGCGCCGGGCTCTCCCCGGGATGCTCCGGCGGCCCCGGCGCGACCCCGTCGCTGAACAGGAACCAGCCGGGCCGCTCCCGCTGGATCTCGACCGTGGTGACGCCTTCGTAGCCGCCGTAGTCCCACTCCCGCAGATCCGGATCGATCCGCATCGAGGTGAGCCCGATCAGCTCGGCGGTCTCCCGAGCCCGCTGAAGCGGACTGACGAACGCGGCCCCGATCCGATGCGACCGAATCAACGGCACAAGCCCCCGAGCCTCCGCACGCCCTTGCTCGGTCAACGGCACATCGGTGGACCCGGTATGCCGCCCCGACCGCGACCACGCGGTCTCCCCATGCCGCACCAACAGAAGATCACCCATACGTCACAGGCTAGGGCCTGCCGTGAAATTCCCGCCTGCCGCGCGACGCCTGACGCGCATGCTCGAACAGGCTTCGCCCGGCTCGCGCGGGGGCACCCCCATCGCCGCCGCGCGGCCCGCCCTCCGGGCGGGCGACGGGAATTTCACGGCAGGCCCTGGGCCCACCGCTCCAACCGCCCGAACTCCGCCTCCCCGAGCCCCCGGCGCGGATCGATCCGCAGCAGCAGGGCGGGCCCGGTGTGGTGCTGGTGCACATGCCGTACGTCGTGATCGGTGACCATGTCGTCCACCCACACGAACGGCCGCCCCGCCGCCCACGCCACGACCTGCCGGGTCTTCCAGTACAGCCCCTCGGGGTCCGGGGCGAACAGGTCCGTGAACTCGATGACCGGCAGGTCCCCGGGCAGCCCGATGGCCGGCGCGATCATCTCGTTGGCCTCGTGCATCCAGGTGGTCGCCCAGGCCAGTTCGTAGGGCAGGGCGAGCAGCCGCGGCCCGTGTCCCGGATGCAGCCGTACCCGCAGGCCCCTGCGCAGCCGCCGCGACCCCGGGGTCTGCCGGGCCGACCAGTTCGCGGGGTGCAGCCGACGCGTCACATAGCCGCGGTGCCGGGCGTAGACGGCGCGGAACGGGTTGAGGGGGCCGTCGACGTCGAGGAGTAGCAGGGGGCGCTCGCTCATGGCCGACGACCTACCCGTCCGCTACTGCCGGTACCCGCCCAGGAACCGCCCGATCCGGCCGATCGCCGCCTCCAGGTCCTCGGCGTGCGGGAGGGTGAGGATGCGGAAGTGGTCGGGGGTGGGCCAGTTGAAGCCGGTGCCCTGGACGACCTGGATCTTCTCCCGCAGGAGCAGGTCCAGGACGAACTTCTCGTCGTCGTGGATCTTGTGGACCTTGGGGTCCAGTCGGGGGAACGCGTACAGGGAGCCCTTCGGCTTCACGCACGACACCCCGGGGATCTCGTTGAGCTTCTCCCAGGCCACGTTCCGCTGTTCGTGCAGGCGTCCGCCCGGCGCGGTCAGCTCGGTGATTGACTGGCGGCCGCCCAGCGCGGCCTGGATGGCGTACTGCGCGGGCGCGTTGGCGCACAGCCGCATGGAGGCCAGCATGGTCAGGCCCTCCAGGTAGTTCCGGGCGTGCTGTTTCGGGCCGGTGACGACCAGCCAGCCCGAGCGGAAGCCCGCCACCCGGTAGGTCTTCGACAGGCCGCAGAAGGTCAGGACGACCAGGTCGGGGGCCAGCGCCGCGACCGAGTGGTGGACCGCGTCGTCGTAGAGGATCTGGTCGTAGATCTCGTCCGCGAAGACCATCAGGCCGTGCCGGCGGGCGAGGTCGAGGATGCCCTCGATGATCTCCTTGGGGTAGACGGCGCCCGTGGGGTTGTTCGGGTTGATGATGACCACGGCCTTGGTGCGGTCCGTGATCTTCGACGCCATGTCCTCCAGGTCCGGGTACCAGTCGGCCTGTTCGTCGCAGAGGTAGTGCACCGGCTTGCCGCCCGCGAGCGTGGTGACGGCCGTCCAGAGGGGGAAGTCGGGGGCCGGGATGAGGATCTCGTCGCCGTCCTCGACCAGCGCGGTCACGGCCATCGAGATCAGCTCGGAGATGCCGTTGCCGAGGAAGACGTCGTCGACGTCCACCTCGAGGCCCAGGTTCTGGTAGCGCCCCGCGACGGCCCGGCGCGCGGAGAGGACGCCCCGGGAGTCGGTGTAGCCGTGCGCCTGCGGGAGCATCCGGATCATGTCCTGGAGGATCTCCTCCGGCGCCTCGAAGCCGAACAGCGCGGGGTTGCCGGTGTTCAGGCGCAGGACGCTGTGGCCGGCCTTCTCCAGCGCGTCGGCGTGCTCGATCACCGGGCCGCGGATCTCGTAACAGACCTCGCTGAGCTTGTTCGACTGCCGGAACTCCATGCGCCCCTCCAGTATCTGGTGTTGCTTGGTTTTACCAAGTTAGTGCTTGGAAAGTCCAATGACATGTCTAGACTGCGTCCCATGTCACCACGCCGAAGCTACGACCAGTACTGTTCCGCCGCCCGCGCGCTCGACGTCGTCGGCGACCGCTGGACCCTGCTGATCGTCCGTGAACTGCTGGCCGGGCCGCGCCGCTACACCGACCTGCACGCGGATCTGCCGGGCGTGAGCACCGACGTACTGGCCTCACGGCTGAAGGACATGGAACGGGACGGTCTGACGACCCGACGCCGACTGCCCCCGCCCGGCGCGGCCTACGTCTACGAACTCACCACGCGCGGACGGGAGTTGCTCCCGGTCCTCCAGGCGCTCGGCACCTGGGGCCGGCCCGAGCTGGGCGAGCGCCGCCCGACCGACGCGGTCCGCGCCCACTGGTTCGCGCTGCCGCTGCTGAGGGTCCTGGAGGGGGAGGGGCTGGTCGAAGTGCGGCTGGAGGAGGGGGAGTTCCATCTGTACGTCGGCACCGAGGACGGTCCCGTCTACGGCGACGGCCCCGCCCCCACCGAACCGGACGCACGGCTCGCGCTGGACACCGACACCTGTACGGCAGTGGCGCGCGGGGAGTTGAGCGTGCCGGACGCCGTGCGCGCCGGGCGGATCACCGTCACCGGCGACGGGACGCTCGCCAAGACGCTGCGGGAGGGATGACGAAGGGCCCGCCGCACCGCAGTGCGACGGGCCCTGGGACGAACGAGGGATCACACGCCCGGCGGGCGCCCCGGACCGCGCGTCAGCGCATAGCCGCCGACGCCCGCGAGCGCCGCCAGCGCACCGCCCACCGCGGTCCATATCCAGCGGTCGGACCACCAGCCGGAGGACCAGCCGTCCTCCGGGTCGAGGCTGGAGAGCACCGCAGTGTCCTCCTCGGACTCCTCCGACTCGGCCGTCACCGCGACACCCGGCACCAGCGGCTCGCCCAGCGAACCGTCCACCGCCGCCGCGCCGCCGATGTCCTTGGAGTCCACCCGGACCGTGGCGTTCACCGGCAGACCCAGGTCGCCCGTGGCGAGGTTCACCACCGTCAGCCGGACGTAGTACGTGCCCGGCAGCGGGTCGTTGGCCCACGGCTCCGACCAGGCGCGCACCGTGCGCAGGACGCACGCCAACTCCACGGACGGGGCGTCCGCCGCGGCCGTGCGGGTCTGCGCGCCGTACTGGCAGGACTGACGGCGCCGCAGTCCGTCGTAGACGTCGATCTGCCAGGTCTCGGCGGCGTGCGTCTCGGGCAGCTTCACCGTCGCCTTGACGGTCGGGCGCTGTCCGGCGTCCGCCGGGAACGACCAGTACAGGTAGTCACCCGCCGAGGCGCTCGCGCCGGCGTCCTGGCCCTGCTCGATCTCCGTCGCCGTACGGAAGGAGGTGCCGGCCGTGGTGGGGACGTCGTCCTTCGGTTCCTCGTCCGCCAGCGCGGGCGCCGCCGAGAGGCCCAGCATGAGCAGGGCGGCGGTCAACGTACGTGTGATCCGCATCAGTTGGTCCTCCAGACCGCGACCCGCCAGCGCGACAGCCAGCCCCAGACGATCCCGGCGAGGAAGCCGGTCAGGATGAGCGCGCCCAGCAGCCACCAGCCGCGCCCGAGGCCGAAGGAGGCCACATCGCTGGAGCCCGACGGACCGTCGACGACGTCGATCGTCAGCTCCAGCGGCAGTCCGGGCGTCGTCTTCACGCCCGACGCCGCCGAGAAGGAGTGCGTGACCTGGAGGCACACGGCCTCGGCCGTGGCGTCCTCGTCGTCGCTCTCCGCCTTCGGGTAGCGCACACCCGTCGAGACCACGTCCGTACGGCCGTTGCCCGCGGCCTCACCGCGCACGATCTCCCGCCCGTGCACGGTCACGGCCCGCAGCAGCACCCCGTAGGAGGGGTTCACCGCCCGGTCGGCGGCCACGCTCAGCGAGGCCCGCAGCTCCTGGCCGGGCTCCACGTCGACCCGGTACCAGCGCTGCTGCCCGAACTCCTCGCGGTCGGTGTACAGACCGGACTTCAGGGTGGGCGCGTCGGCGCACCGCTCCGCGCCCTCGGTCGCCACCGGCGTCACCACCGGGTCGGCCGCCCGGTCCACCAACTGGTTGACCTTGTCGCTGAGTTCCTCGGTGTGCTCCACGGAGGTGTAGGTGCCGCCGGTCGCCTCCGCGATACAGCTCAGCTGCTGCCGCATCTTGGTGTTCGGGACCAGACCGAGCGTGTCGATGGTCAGCCCGATGCCCTTGGCGGCGATCTCCCGGGCCACCTCGCACGGGTCCAGCGGGGCGCAGGTGTCCTCGCCGTCGCTGATCAGCACGATGCGCTTGGAGCCGGTGCCGCCGTCGAGGTCGTCGGCCGCCTTCAGCAGCGCGGGACCGATCGGGGTCCAGCCGGTGGGCGTGAGGGTCGCCACCGCCGTCTTGGCCTCGGTGCGGTCCAGCGGGCCGACCGGATAGAGCTGCGCGGTGTCCTTGCAGCCGGTCTTCTGGTTGTCGCCCGGGTAGTTGGCGCCGAGCGTGCGGATGCCCAGTTCCACCTCCTCGGGGGTGGCGTCGAGCACCTCGTTGAACGCCTGCTTCGCGGCGGCCATCCGGGACTGGCCGTCGATGTCCCGGGCCCGCATCGAGCCGCTCACGTCGAGGACGAGGTTCACCTTCGGCGCGTCCTCGCCCGTGGGTTCGCCGGCGGCCGCCCCGGCCGGGAACGCCAGCCCCGCCGTCAGCGCGGCGAGCAGGGCACAGGCCCCCGCCGCCAGCCGTGTTCTTGTGATCATCGGCGGATCCTAGTGGCGGAGGTGTCCCGCTCCAAAACGACCGCGCATTGCCTGCAAATCGGACGCTCACCGCAAGGGGTTGGGCGGCAGAGGGTCGGGCAGCAGGGGGTTGGGCAGCCGCGCCCACTGGTCCCCGGGCGTCCGCGGCGACAGCCGCATCAGCGTCAACGCCTTCGCGGGCAGCGGCTCTTCGCGCAGGACGGTGAGATCGGCCGTGCCCGGCAGGTCCCGTACGGCCGTCTCCAGCGCCGCGCCGAGTGCCGCCGCCGAACCCGCCGTACCCGCGAGCGCGCCCGCCACCAGCGAGCCGAACAGCTTGCGGCGCAGGGTGGTCTCGTCGTCGGTGACGATCCGTCCGGTCAGCTCCGGGACCGGGACGCGGTGCCGGGCGAGCCGGGCCGGGCTGACCCGGATGTCGGCGAGGTCGCGGTAGACCAGCCGCCGCGGGGCGCCCTCGGCGTCCAGGACGACCAGCAGGTTCTGGCCGTGCGCCTCCAGGGCCACGCCCAGGTCCAGGAGTTGCAGCCCGACGGTGAGGGCAAGTCGCGCGAAGGCCGCCAACCAGGCCGGACTGGAGGTGAGTTCGGTGGTGGCGAGCGCGGCCACCGGCACCACGCGCTCGCCCGGACCGGCGTACTCCTGCGGCGACTCGCGCAGTACGGCCGCAAGATCGGGGGAGTCCGCGGTCGCCGCGCCCAGGGTGCGGGTGATGTGCAACAGGCCGTCCGTGCGCGCCGCCAGGGCCTCCGCGAACGCGGACAGCGTCGCCGACAGGGCGATGGAGTACCCCGAGATGTCCCGCACCGACGAGGTCAGCCGGGCGCTCAGCGCGGTCTTGACGTGCGGCCCGCCGGGCAGCGCCAGTGTGCGCAGCGACATCAGCGGACGCGCGCCGCCGATGCCCCGCTCGCAACCCCGCTTGAGCACATGCGCCGCCTGCCAGGGATGCACCGGGATCAACAGCTGTTCCCCGTCCCGCAGTTCGTCCGGCCAGTCACCGGTCAGCAGGCACTCGTCCGCCGGTACCGGCCACAGGCCGAGCTCAACCTGAGGCCGGTGCTCGGGCCCGTAGGCGAGCTGCTCGGCCACCGAGAACCCGGGCCGGGAACGGCAGCCCGGGTGGTACGGATGCCCGTCGACCACCCGCTGCTCCCACTCCCAGTCCCGCACCGGCCACTCTTTCGAGGCATCCGAAGCGGCGACCGGCTGCTGCCCGGCCCTCGACAGCGCCAACGAGGCGACACTGTGCCCGAGTTCGGCCACGAACCCGGTACCGCGCGCTACGCCCAGCTCGAACATCAGCCTCGCCGGATCGGCGTACGCCGCCTTCTCCAGGCGCACCTCGGTGACGTACGCGGCGGTGGCGTACGGGTCCGCGCGCGGCCCGTGCAATCGGCGGCCGTCGGAAAGCCGCAGGGTGAGGCCGTCCCCGGTGATCTCGCGAGCCGTGATCCATGGCAGCGGCTCATGGGCCAGCGCCCGCCACAGCCGGGTCAGCACGGCGGCCCGGGCACCGGGCAGCTCGGCCTGGTACCGGGCGGCCAGGCCGGGGCGGACATCGGCCAACTCGGCCGCTACCTCGGCCTCGGCGGTGGAGGGACGGTGCACGGTCGGGCTCCTCGGGTACGAGTAGGGCGTCGGATCGGGCGGTGACTTGCAGACATACTGATCTTCTCCGCCCGAACGGACCGTAGAGAACGAGTGAAGCGCGTGGACCTCATGCCCCCGCCCGCCGACGCCGACGCCGCCCGGCGCGCCGATGTCGCGGACCGCGCCGACGCCCTTGCGGCGGCGCCCCTGCTCAACTGCCTGCTGCGGGAGGTGGCCGAACCGATCGCGCGGCCCGGGGAGCCACCGGCGCACCGGCTGCCCAGCGGCCGACTGCTCCGGGTGTGCGGCGAACGGCGCCCGGCCGGGCCCGAACTGCTCGTGGACGGTGCCTGGGTCCGCGTCGGCCACGCCGAGCTGGTGAAACTCGTCGCCGAGGAGCTGCGTCGCCACACCGGCCTGGTCAATCACGAACTGCCCGCCGAGATCGTCGACAGCCGGGACGCGGTCGCCGCGCTGCTCACCGCACGGGCGGACGCGACCCCGCCCGCCGACCCGTATCAGCGCTCCGAGCAGTCCCTCGTCACCGGGCATCCGCATCACCCGGCGCCCAAGGCGCGTGGCGGCGGCCCGGTCGCGGGCTGGCTGCCGTACGCGCCGGAGGCGTACGCCCGCTTCCCGCTGGTGCTGCTCGGGGTGCGCGCGGACACGGTCGTGGAGGAGGGCGACACCCGCGCCCTGGACGCCCTCGGCGAGGCACCGCCCGGCTACCGCCTGCTGCCCGCCCACCCCTGGCAGCTCGACCTGGCCGACCTCGGCCCCGCCTTCGCCGACGGCCGACTGATCCGGCTGGGCACCACCGAATTCGAGACCTGGCCGACGGCCGCGATCCGCACCGTCTACGCCCCCGAGCGCGACCTGTTCCTCAAGTTCAGCCTGGACGTACGCATCACCAACGACATCCGCCGCCTGTGGCGCCACGACCTGCTGAAGCTCCGCAGGACCGACGCGGCCGTCGGCCGGGCCTTCGCGGCGGGCCCCGGCGCCTGGCTCAGTGACCGCGGTTACCGCACGGCCGACTTCGCGTTCGAGGAACTGGCCGTTCTGGTCCGCGACGGATTCCGGGACCGGCTGCGCCCCGGAGCGACCCCGCTGCTCGCGGCGGGCCTGGTGGAGGGCTTCCCGGGCAGCCCCCTCGACACCACCGAGGACCCGGTGGCCTGGTGGGACGCCTACCTCGACGCAGTCGTACCGCCCGTCCTGACGGCCTTCGCCGAGCACGGCGTCGTCCTCGAAGCGCACCTCCAGAACACCCTTGTCGCCGTAGACCCGGCCGGCACCCCGGTGCAGGCGCTGTTCCGGGACGCCGAGGGCGTGAAGCTGCTCGCGGACGTGGACCGGGCCGCCGGGTGGGAGCGGCTGGTGTACTGCCTGGTGGTGAACCACCTCTGGGAGGTGGGCGCGGCCCTCGCCGAGCGCCGGCCCGGCCTCGCCCCCTGGCCCGCCGTACGCCGCGCCCTCGCGGCCCACGACCTCCCCGAGATCCCGGCGCTCCTCACGGCCCCCACCCTCCCCGGCAAGACCAACCTCCTCCTGCGCTGGACCGAGGCCGACGGCGCCGCGGCCCGTTATTGCCCTCTGCCCAACCCGCTGCGCTGATCTACCCTTGCCGGTGTGCTGCGCGACGTGACTGCTGTTCGATACGTGACCCCCCTGCGGTCGGGCGGCTCCGTGCCCGCTGTCGTCGAGGCCGACGACCTCGGCACGTACGTCGTCAAGTTCACCGGCTCCGCGCAGGGCCGCAAGGCGCTGGTCGCCGAGGTGATCGTGGGGGAGCTGGCGCGGGCCCTCGGGCTGCGCTTCCCCGAGCTGGTGCTGGTGCACTTCGACCCGGCGATCGCGGACGACGAACCCCACCAGGAGGTGCGGGAACTCCACAGTGCCAGCGCCGGGGTCAACCTCGGGATGGACTTCCTCCCGGGCGCGAAGGACTTCACGCCGGAGATCGCCCAGCGCTTCCCGGTCGATCCCCTGGAGGCGGGCCGGATCATCTGGCTGGACGCCCTCACCGTCAACGTCGACCGCACGGTGCACAGCTCCAACCTGATGGTCTGGCCCACCCTGGGCACCGTGCCCCCGCGCCTGTGGCTGATCGACCACGGCGCCGCCCTCGTCTTCCACCACCGCTGGGACACCTCCGACCCCGCGAAGGCCTACGACCTCCGCCACCACGCCCTCGGCCACTCCACCCCGGACACCCGCGCCGCCGACGCCGAGCTGGCGCCCAAGGTCACCGAGGAACTGCTGCGCGCGATCGCGGCCGAGGTGCCGGACGCCTGGCTGCTGGACGAGCCCGGGTTCGCCACCGCCGAGCAGGCCCGCGAGGCGTACGTCGGCTACCTCCACGCGCGCGTGCGGGCCTCGGCGTCCTGGCTGCCCACCGACTTCCCCACCCGGGAGGAACTCGCCGCCGAGGAGGCCCAGCGCGCGGCGAGGACACAGCAAGGACGCCCCGCGTGGCTCAAGCAGGTCCCCGACCTGCACGGCAAGCCCGCGGCCGAACAGGATTGGTCGGTGCACCTCGGATGAGTGGCCGGGTAGAGATCGAGTACTGCACCCAGTGCCGCTGGCTGCCCCGCGCGGCCTGGCTGGCGCAGGAGCTGCTCACCACCTTCGAGGCGGAGCTGACCGAACTGGCCCTGAAACCGGGCAAGGGCGGGGTGTTCGTCGTGCGCGTGGACGACGAGGTGGTGTGGGACCGCCGGGAGCAGGGCTTTCCCGAGCCCACGGCGGTCAAGCAGGCCGTACGCGACCGAGTGGCCCCGGGGAAGTCCCTGGGCCACTCGGAGAAACCGGCGTCCTGACCCTCAGCCCTTGAGCTGCTCGTACGCGGGCAGGGTGAGGAAGTCCGCGTAGTCCTCGTCCAGCGAGACCTCCAGCAGCAGATCGTGGGCCTGCTGCCAGTGGCCCGCCGCGAAGGCCTCGTCGCCGAGTTCGGCCCTGATGTTCCGGAGTTCCTCGGCGGCGACCTTGCGGGCCAGCTCGGGCGTGGCCTTCTCGCCGTTCTCGAACTGCACGCCCGCGTTGATCCACTGCCAGATCTGGGAGCGGGAGATCTCGGCGGTGGCCGCGTCCTCCATGAGGTTGAAGATGGCGACCGCGCCGAGCCCGCGCAGCCAGGCCTCGATGTAACGGATGCCCACCTGAACGGCGTTGACCAGGCCGTTGTACGTCGGCTTGGCGGCGAGGGAGTCGACGGCGATGAGGTCCTCGGCCTTGACGTCGACGTCCTCGCGCAGCCGGTCCTTCTGGTTCGGCTTCTCGCCCAGCACGGCGTCGAAGGAAGCCATCGCGATCGGCACCAGGTCGGGGTGGGCGACCCAGGAGCCGTCGAACCCGTCGTTCGCCTCCCGGTCCTTGTCCGCCTTCACCTTCTCGAACGCGACCTTGTTGACCTCCTCGTCCCGGCGGGACGGGATGAACGCCGCCATACCGCCGATGGCGTGCGCGCTGCGCTTGTGGCAGGTGCGGACGAGGAGTTCGGTGTACGCCCGCATGAACGGGGCGGTCATCGTCACGGCGTTGCGGTCCGGCAGCACGAACCGGGGGCCGCCGTCCCGGAAGTTCTTGACGATGGAGAACAGGTAGTCCCAGCGGCCCGCGTTCAACCCGGAGGCGTGGTCGCGGAGTTCGTAGAGGATCTCCTCCATCTCGTAGGCGGCGGTGATCGTCTCGATCAGCACGGTGGCGCGGACGGTGCCCTGCGGGATGCCGACGTAGTCCTGCGCGAAGACGAACACGTCGTTCCAGAGGCGGGCCTCCAGGTGCGACTCGGTCTTCGGGAGGTAGAAGTACGGGCCCTTGCCGAGGTCGAGCAGACGCTGGGCGTTGTGGAAGAAGTAGAGGCCGAAGTCGACGAGGGCGCCGGGGACCGGGGTGCCGTCGGCGTCGACGAGGTGGCGCTCGTTCAGGTGCCAGCCGCGGGGGCGCATGACGACCGTCGCCAGCTCCTCGGCCGGGCGCAGGGCGTAGGACTTGCCGGTGCGCTCGTCCGTGAAGTCGATGTTCCGGGTGTACGCGTCGGCCATGTTCACCTGGCCGAGGACGACGTTCTCCCACGTCGGCGCCGAGGCGTCCTCGAAGTCGGCGAGCCAGATCCGGGCGCCGGAGTTGAGGGCGTTGATGGTCATCTTGCGGTCGGTGGGGCCGGTGATCTCCACCCGCCGGTCGTTCAGCGCGGCGGGGGCCGGGGCCACCTTCCAGGAGTCGTCCGCGCGGATCGCGGCGGTCTCCGGGAGGAAGTCGAGCGTGGAGGTGCGGGCGATCTCGGCGCGGCGCTCGGCACGGCGGGCGAGGAGCTCGTCACGCCGGGGCGTGAACCGACGGTGCAGCTCGGCCACGAAGGCAAGGGCCGCGTCGGTGAGTACCTCCTCCTGCCGGGGCAGGGGCTCGGCGTCGACGATGGCCAGCGGGGACGGCGCTGGTGCGGACATGAGCTGTCACTTCCTTCAGCGGTGGCACCGGGTGCCAAGCGGCACGCATGGAACGTAGAGCGTCCGCTGTGCGGCAGGACGCTTCTGAACAGTGGATAGTAGTTTCCTCATCGTGGAACTTCAATGGTTTGTTGATATCGAGATTCTCTGAGTCGAGGCAAGGTGTCGCTCAGTGCCACCCCGCTCACTCAAGGTGGCTCAGGTCGGCTTCGGTGTCGATGTCGTACGGCCGGGCCACGTCCCCGCACTCGACGAGCCGGACCGCCGCGGCATGCTCCTTCAGGTACCCACGCGCCCCTTGATCCCCGGTCGCGGCCCGCGCGATCCCCGCCCAGTGCGCGGCCCCGAACAGCACCGGATGCCCCCGTACGCCGTCGTAGGCCGCCGAGACCAGCGACGCCTCCCCGGCATAGGCGGCGAGCACCCGGGCCACCGCGTCCGGGCCGATCCCGGGCTGATCGACCAACGAGACCAGCGCCGCCCGCGCCCCGGTCCCGGCGAGCGAGTCGAGACCCACCCGCAACGAGGTCCCCATCCCCCGCTCCCACTCGGGGTTGTCCACCAGCACACAGTCCCCGAGTCGCGCCCGCTCCCGTACGGCCGCGGCACTCGCCCCGAGCACCACATGGACCCGGACGCAGCCGGCCGTACGCAGGACCCCGACCGCGTGTTCGACGAGCGGACGTCCGCGGTGTTCGAGCAGGGCTTTGGGCCGTCCGCCGAGCCGCCGGCCCCCGCCCGCGGCGAGGATCAGCCCGGCCACCTGCTGTTCGTTCTGCGTCATGTCTCCTGCATACCTGACCCCGTGCCCGGGGCCCGGTTTCCCTGGGCTGAATTTCGGTCCGCGTGGTGGCGCACCGCCCGGCGGTGGCGTTTACTGACCCGCGTCCCCACGGCGCCCGACCGACGTCAGGGGGCGCTCGGGAGGGACCACTACGTGGACGCGCACAACCGCGTGCGCGGGGGGAGAGCAGTGTTGCGGAGCTTGGGGCAGAGGCCGGTGACCGGCAGCAACGAGGATCCGAGAGTGGCGGAACTGCGGACCGCGGTGTCCCGGCTGCGCCGCGAACTCGCCGCGCTCCCGGCCGAGTTCCCGGACCGGGCGATCGCGGAGGACGAACTCGCGGCCATGGCCGCGATGGCGATCGGCGGAGCGCCGGAGATCCCTCGCTTACAGCGGTCGTTACTGCTGATCGCCGGGGCGATCGGCTCGGTGAGCGCGTTGGCGCCGCGGCTGAAGGACGTACGGAACGCGGTGGATCTGTTCGGGGAGCGGCGCTCCTAGCTCCACCCACGGAAGGGGAACGGCCCCCGATAGCCCCGGTCCGACGTCCGGTGCTCGAACTGCTCGCACAGCCAGGTCTCCTGGACGAACTCGGTGCGCTGGGGCCAGATCTCGAAGATGCCCCAAGGCCCGTGCTTGCCGTCGCACCGCCGGTAGAGATCCTTGGCGTCACGGAAACAGGCCAGCCCGGTCATCATGCTGTGGCCGACCGGACTGTAGTCGGACCAGGCGCACGAGATGCACGCCTTGAGCCGGGTGTCGACCGGCAGCGCGGCCCCGATCTCGTGCAGCGCGTCCTCGAAGTCGGGGTGGGCGGCGCTCAGTTCGCGCCCGTCGAGGCGCAGGGTGACGGTCAGGTCCTCCGTCTCCTCGGGATACCAGAGGTTCAGCGCGCAGTGCAGGGTCGCGATCCGCTCGCCCTCGCCCCCGACCTCCACGGGCATCGTCAGTCCCCACTCCAGCAGGCAGGACCACAGATCCCCGTCGCGCAGCACGAACATCGGCTCGGGCGGCTCCCCGGTCGGCGCGCCGAGTGTGTCCATGGTCCCGCCCTCGAAGCGGACGCCCCTGATCGTCGTACGAATCAGCTCGCGGCCGTCGGACTCGAAGACGACCTCCTGCGACCCGTGCCGGTCGGTGTACCGGCCCGGCCAGCGCATTAAGCCGGTCATGCGGGGTTCTGGGTGGCCAGCGCCTCGGACAGCTCCTGGGCGATCTGCTGGAGCACCGGCACGATCCGCTCGGTGGTCTCCTCGGTGACCCGGCCCGCAGGACCGGAGATGGAGATGGCGGCCGCGGTGGGGGAGTCGGGCACCGACACCGCGACACAGCGGACCCCGATCTCCTGCTCGTTGTCGTCCACGGCGTACCCGAGCCGGCGTACGTCCTCCAGGGCCGCGAGGAAACCGTCCGCGGTGGTGATCGTCTTCTCGGTGGCGGCCGGCATGCCCGTCCGGGAGAGCAGCGCCCGCACCTCGCCGGCCGGGGTGTGCGCCAGCAGGGCCTTGCCGACGCCCGTGGAGTGCGGCAGGACGCGTCGGCCCACCTCGGTGAACATCCGCATCGAGTGCTTGGAGGGCACCTGGGCGACGTAGACGATCTCGTCCCCGTCCAGCAGTGCCATGTTCGCGGTCTCGCCGGTCTCCTCGACCAGCCGGGCGAGGTAGGGGCGTGCCCAGGTGCCGAGCAGCCGGGAGGCGGACTCGCCGAGCCGGATCAGCCGCGGGCCGAGCGCATAGCGCCGGTTGGGTTGCTGGCGGACGTAGCCGCAGGCCACCAGGGTGCGCATCAGACGGTGGATGGTCGGCAGCGGGAGCCCGCTGCTCGCGGACAGCTCGCTCAGGCCCACCTCGCCGCCGGCGTCCGCCATCCGCTCCAGCAGGTCGAAGGCGCGCTCGAGTGACTGGACGCCACCGCTGGCGGACTTGGCGGAGTCGGTGGTGCTGGCGCTGGACGTCGGCACGGCGCGTTCCTTTCGGGGCTGGCGGGAAGGGCAGAAGCCTACCCGCCAGCCGGTTGACTCCCAGCTTGTGCGTAGCTACGTTCTGCTTGCTGGAATTCTAATTCCGCTTTGTGGAAACGTCCAGAGTGGATCCGAGAGGGATGCTGGACAGCAGTGTGCCCTTGACGGCGCCGATGCGGGAGTGAAGACTCCTTCAACAGAACGTTGAATTCCGTGCTGAGAGGGGTCCGGTGTCCGAAGCAGAACTGGTGCTGCGCTCGACACGCGTCATCACTCCGGAGGGAACACGGGCCGCGTGCGTCGCGGTCTCCGCCGGAAAGATCGCGGCCGTGCTGCCGTACGACGCTTCCGTCGGGAACGCCCGGGTCGAGGACCTCGGCGACGACGTCCTGCTCCCTGGCCTGGTCGACACCCATGTGCACGTCAACGACCCCGGCCGGACCGAATGGGAAGGCTTCTGGACCGCGACGCGCGCGGCAGCGGCCGGCGGTATCACCACGCTGGTGGACATGCCGCTCAACTCCCTCCCGCCGACCACGACGGTCGACAACCTCCGGGTGAAGCGGCAAGTCGCGGCCGACAAGGCGCACATCGACGTCGGCTTCTGGGGCGGCGCGCTGCCCGACAACGTCAAGGACCTGCGCCCGCTGCACGAGGCGGGGGTGTTCGGCTTCAAGGCGTTCCTGTCACCGTCCGGAGTGGACGAGTTCCCGCACCTGGACCAGGAACGGCTGGCCCGGTCCCTGGCCGAGATCGCCTCCTTCGGCGGCCTGCTGATCGTGCACGCGGAGGACCCGCACCACCTGGCGGCGGCACCGCAGCGCAGTGGCCCCAGGTACGCGGACTTCCTGGCCTCGCGTCCGCGGGACGCCGAGGACACGGCGATCGCACAACTCATCGCGCAGGCGAAGCGGTTGGACGCGCGCGTGCACGTACTCCATCTGTCCTCCTCGGACGCCGTCCCGCTGATCGCGGCGGCGAAGGCGGAGGGCGTACACGTCACGGCGGAGACCTGCCCGCACTATCTGACCCTGACCGCCGAGGAAGTCCCCGACGGCGCGAGCGAGTTCAAGTGCTGCCCGCCCATCCGGGAGTCCGCCAACCAGGACCTGCTCTGGCAGGCGCTGGCGGACGGCACGATCGACTGTGTGGTGACCGACCACTCCCCGTCGACGGCCGACTTGAAGACGGACGACTTCTCCACGGCCTGGGGCGGCATCTCCGGCCTCCAGTTGAGCCTCGCGGCGGTGTGGACGGAGGCGCGCAGGCGCGGGCACGGCTTGGAGGAGGTGGTGCGCTGGATGTCGTCTCGTACGGCCGAGTTGGTGGGGCTGTCCGCGACCAAGGGCGCCATCGATGCGGGCCGTGACGCCGACTTCGCGGTCCTCGCCCCCGACGAGACGTTCACCGTGGACCCGGCGGCCCTTCAGCACCGCAACCGGGTGACGGCGTACGCGGGCAAGACCCTGTACGGAGTGGTGAAGTCGACGTGGCTGCGCGGCGAACGCGTGGTCGTGAACGGCGAGTTCACGGAGCCGAAGGGGCGCCTGCTGACCCGCACCCCGTGATCGATCCATTTCGCCCCGATACCCGAAAGGCACATGAAGTGACGGCGATTGTGAGTTTCACCGGCGACGCGAACCCCTACGGAGGCGGTGACCCGTACGCGGACTACCGCACCGCCGACTTCCCCTTCACCCAGTACGCCAACCTCGCCGACCGGCAGCTCGGGGCCGGTGTCATCGCCGCCAACGACGAGTTCTTCGCCCAGCGCGAGAACCTGCTGGTGCCCGCGCGGGCGGAGTTCGACCCCGAGCACTTCGGGCACAAGGGCAAGATCATGGACGGCTGGGAGACGCGGCGGCGACGTGGCGCGTCGGCGGAGCACCCGTGGCCGACGGCGGAGGACCACGACTGGGCGCTGGTGCGGCTGGGCGCGCCGGGCGTGATCCGCGGCATCGTGGTCGACACGGCCCACTTCCGGGGCAACTACCCGCAGGCGGTGTCGATCGAGGCCACCTCGGTCGGGGGCTCGCCGTCACCCGAGGAACTGCTGGGCGACGACGTGAAGTGGACGACGCTGGTACCGCGCACGCCGGTGGGCGGCCACGCGGCGAACGGCTTCGCGGTGTCGGTGGAGCAGCGCTTCACCCACGTCCGGGTGAACCAGCACCCTGACGGTGGCGTCGCACGCCTGCGGGTGTACGGCGAGGTGGTTCCCGACCCGTCCTGGCTCGCGGCGCTGGGCACCTTCGACGTGGTGGCGCTGGAGAACGGCGGCCAGGTGGAGGACGCGTCGAACCTGTTTTACTCCCCGGCCACGAACACGATCCAGCCGGGGCGTTCCCGCAAGATGGACGACGGCTGGGAGACCCGCCGCCGCCGCGACCAGGGCAACGACTGGATCCAGTACCGCCTGGTGGCGCAGTCGCAGATCCGCGCGATCGAGATCGACACGGCGTACCTGAAGGGGAACAGCGCGGGTTGGGCTTCGGTGTCGATCCGTGACGGTGAGTCGGGCGACTGGCAGGAAATCGTCCCCCGCACCCGCCTCCAGCCCGACACGAACCACCGCTTCCTCCTCCCGACCCCGGCGGTGGGAACCCACGCGCGCGTGGACATCTATCCGGACGGCGGAATCTCCCGCCTGCGCTTGTTCGGTTCCCTGACGGAGAGGGGCACGCGTTCCCTGGAGACCCGCCATCAGGAACTGGGCGGCTGACCAGCCTTTCCTTCGCCCCCGCCGCCCCTACCCGTCCCATCCCAGGGGGCTCTGCCCCCTGGACCCCGCTCCTCAAACGCCGGAGGGGCTGGGTTTAGCCCGTCCGGCGTTTGAGGACGAGGCCCCTTCAGGGCCGATCGGGGGTCTGGGGGCGACAGCCCCCAGGGGACGGTGGGGGTCCCCCCCCTCTGGGGGAGGGTAGGGGCGGCGGGGGCGAAAACCTCTCCGGCCTCAGGCCGCGTGACCGCCGTCCACCGAGAACTCCGCCCCCGTCACATACGACGCCCCCGCCAGATGCACCACCGTCGCCGCCACCTCCTCCACCGTGCCGAAGCGACCCAGTGCCGTCATCGCTGCCTGCGCGGGCGCGTAAGGACCGTCCGCCGGGTTCATGTCCGTGTCGATCGGCCCGGGGTGGATGATGTTCGCCGTGACGCCCGAGGGCCCCAGCTCCCGGGCCAGCGCCTTCGTCATCCCGACCAGCGCCGACTTGCTCATGGCGTACAACGTCCCCCCAGGCCCCGGCACCCGCTGCGTCATGCACGTCCCGATCGTGATGATCCGCCCACCACCCCCCTCCGGCATCCGCGCGGCAGCCGCCTGAGACGCCAGAAACACCCCGCGCACATTGACGGCCAGCACCCGGTCCACCTCATCCAGAGACAGCGAGGCGAGCGGCCCGAGCACCCCCACACCTACGTTGTTCACCAGCACATCGAGACGCCCCAGCGCCTCCGCCGTACGTGCCACCGCCCCCGCCGCCTCCCCGGCGTCCGAGGAGTCCGCACGCAGCGCCACACCCCGCCGCCCGAGCGCGGAAACCGCCCGGACGACGTCCTCCGCCGCCTCCTTGCCGTTCACATAGGTCACGGCCACATCCGCCCCGGCCCGAGCCAGCCGTACCGCCGTCGCCGCCCCGATGCCCCGGCTGCCACCGGTCACAAGGGCCACCTTGTCGTCGAGGGAGAGGGTTTCGTCGTAAGTAGTCATGGATCCATCACAGCGGGCCACCGCCCCGCACGCTGGCGGCGTACGGACACGGAACTCGTTGCGAGGGCCCAGGGCGGCGACAAGCCCGACGGCCGATGAGTTGCGGGTGCCGGTGGGGTCTGACCTGATGACAGAACGACCCCATATCCCTGGAAAGGGCGGCACCCCTCATGGGCAAGCTCGTCTCCACCATCTTCGTCACCCTCGACGGCGTCTATCAGGCCCCCGGCGGCCGCGAGGAGGACAGCCGCGGCGGCTTCGAACACGGCGGCTGGGTCTTTCCGTACGACGACGAGGACTTCGGCCGGTTCATCAGCGGCGTCTTCGACCGCGCCGGCGCCTTCCTCCTCGGCCGCCGTACCTACGACATCTTCAGCAGCTACTGGCCCAAGGTCACCGACCCCGAGGACCCGGTCGCCTCACGGCTGAACTCGCTGCCGAAGTACGTCGCCTCCACCACCCTCACGGACCCGGACTGGGCCGGCACCACCGTGATCGACGGCGACCTCGCCAAGGAGGTGACCGCCCTGAAGGAGCGCACCGACGGCGAACTCCAGATCCACGGCAGCGGCGCGCTCGTCCATTCCCTGCTGGGCACCGGCGTCCTGGACACGCTGCACCTGCTGACCTTCCCGGTCGTACTGGGCACGGGCCACCGCCTCTTCCCCGAGGGCACCACCCCGACCGCCTTCCGCAACACCGGCGGCAGCGTCACCTCAAAGGGAGTCTCCATCCAGTCGTACGACCTGGCGGGAAAGCCGGAGTACGGCACGTTCGGGCTCCCCGAGGACGCCTGACCGCCCGCCGCCTCACGGGAGGGCGTCGAAGTCCAGGCTGCTCACTTCGTCCACGTACCACTCGGCGTCGTCGCCCTCGACGTCCTCCACGTCGTCCAGGAACCCGGCTTCGTCGGCCCCGAACAGGTGTCGGATCATGCCCCGAGCCTTGTAGAGCGGGGTGAGTCGGCCCTCCGACAGGACTTGCAGGCTGGCCGCCGAGCCCCCCGTCCACTGAACTCCGCCGGCGGCGGTGAGCAGATCGAGGCCGGTGACGCCGGGATCGGCCGCGGCGCGCAGGGCAATGCGGTCGTTGCGCTTGCTGCACATGACGGCCGTGGTGCGCCTGGCGTGAGTGACCTCGGTGATCACGACCTGTTTGCGCGGCCACTCGCCTTTGCCGTGCAGTTCCTTCATGAGCTTCTCGACGATCTCGATACGGTCGATCTCCTCGGTCCGGCAGCCCGCCGCGTGGAAGAGAACCGAGTCCGCCTTGCCGAACTCCAGGACGAGTGAGCCGTCGGCCGTGACGAGCGCGGCTCCGGCTCCGATGGCCGAGTTGTGGTGTACACGCACCGTGCCCTTGGAATCACCGTGGTAGTCCGTGGCCCTGTTCTTGACGGGGCGAGGCTTGACCGTCAGACCGAACAATGTCTCCAGCGTGCCCTTGCGCTCGAAGTGTCCCTTCCGGAACACACCCACATCACCGAGTTGCCGGTCGGCGGACGGAGGCCAGGACGGCTCCATGGCGAGGTCGGCGCGGACATGCTCGATGTACTTCCTGTAACGGCCGTTGGGCATCGCGGTCCCCCCGCTGTGGTGTCGGCCAGCGTCGTGGATGACGTAGCGTAGGGCGTTTGACGGTGCATCAATACAACTTGGGTAAAAGCGAGTTGAAGTTGTCGTGATGTGCACAGAAAGGAACGCGTCCTGGCATGGAGCGATCCGCGGTGCTCGAGATCCTTCACTATGACCTCGATCCGGCGAGCGGTCGGCCGAACTGGTGGATCTGGTCGCTGAAACGGCCGGGTGCCGCAGGCACCGAGTTCACCGAGGTGCGACTCGACGCACCGGAAGAACTGGACGTGTTGTACGCGCTGCCGGCCAGGATCGACGAGCTACGCAGGGCGAAGGCGGGCACCGGGGCCCTGGAGGAGGCGGTGCGGGCCTGCGCCGAGAGGATCACCCGGACCGGACTGGGCGACATGGCGGGTCGTCTCAAGGCACTGGGGCCGGTTGTGGTGGAGTGCCAACTGCCCCCGGACTTACGCGACTTCGAGATGCTGCCGTGGGAGCTTGCGCTCGTCGACGACATCCCGCTGTCGTTGCACGGAGTGGTCTTTGTGCGCGGGGTGCGACCCGAGTCCCCGGCGGCCGCCGACTCGCCCCCGACCCTGCCGCCGCACCTGCGCATGCTTGCCCTGTTCAGCCTGCCCCAGACGACCGCTCCCGTGGACCTGGGAGCGCACCGGGCCTTCCTGCGCGCCGAGTTGCTCGATCTGGCGGCCGGCGGACGCGACGCCGCCGTCCCCGTGGAGCTGCGGACGAGGCAGTTCGGGGTGAGCCGCCGAACCCTGCGTGGCATGCTGCGTGAACCCGCGGGCTGGGATGTCCTCCATGTCGTGGCCCACGGGCGACCCGGTCGCCTGTACCTCGAGTGCGCCGACGGCACGGCGGACGAGGTCGGCACACCCGATCTCGTCGACATTCTGGACCCGGCGTGCGGCCGCACCCGACTGGTGTTCCTCTCCGCCTGCTGGTCGGGCGGCCAGACCGAAGACGAGGGGGGCGATGGCCGGCCCGCCCCGGCCTCCGCCCTCACCTCCCTGGCCGCCTCCGTCGCCGAGCGCCTGGGCTGTGCCGTCGTCGCCATGCGCTTCCCCGTCACCAATCACTTCGCCCGCGCCTTCGCCGTACGCCTCTACACCCATCTCCTGCGCCACGACCACACGCTTCCCCAGGCCTTGCACAACGCGCTCGTTGACTCAGCCGACGACGTAAAACTCACCGAACACCGCACCCCGATGTTCGCCGCGGCGACGCCCGTGCTCTTCGGTGGCGCCGCCCGGACCCTGCGGCTGCCCGATCGCCCCATGACGCGGGGACCCATGCGCGGTCTCCCGAGTCCCGGCGTCGGCGCGCTTCCGGACTGGCCGCGCTCCTTTGTCGGACGTCTGCGGGAGATGACGGAGGCGAGCGGCGCGCTCGCGGTGGGCAGTGGAGCGCGAGGCGCCGTGATTCATGGCGAGGAAGGCATGGGCGCGACGACGTGCGCGTCGCTGCTGGCGCACGATCACCGCGAGTCCTTCGACGTGATCCTCTGGCATCCGAGACCGGCCTGGAAGGAGGCGATCTCCCCGTCCTCGGAGGACCCGTTCCACGAACTCCTGCGGAATCTGATCATTCAGGCGCCGGGGCTCGGCGGGCTCGCCCGTGCGTCGCAATGGTCGAAATTGATCGACAAATCGACGACTCTCCGACTTCTCCTCGTGCTCGACGCCGCCGACCGGGCGATTGCTCAAGATCTCCGTTTCGCCGGCCTGGTCGAACAATTCGCCATGGCGGAGGGTCCCAGCAGAATTCTGTTGACCTCCCGGATGGACTTGCCGGACCTTGCCCCCGTGCTGCCTCGCATGGCGCTGCCTCCGCTGACGGACGGGGAGATGGTGGAGATTCTGCGCGCTCTTCCCCGACTTGGGCCACTGGCACGGGACCCGCGCACGTCCGTGCTGGCGAGCAAGGTCCTGCGCCGGACCTTCGGCAGCCCCGGTCTTCTGATGGACGCGGAGGGTCATGCCGGGACGGCGGAGGAACTGGAAACGTGGATCCGCGAGCACTGAGATCGAATTCGCATTCACATTCGATCTATTGCGTCGCGAGATCGACCCCGAACGAGCCGTCGTCAAGAGCCGGCGTAATTCTCCGCCAGTGCGGGGCGCACGAGGCCTGCATGGGTCTACTCTGCTCTGCACTGGCATATGCGCGGGGTTCTTAGGGGGACTGAGAACGTGTCGGGGGATTACGACGCCTTACTTGAAGTCCTGGACTTCAGCAAGGGCAAAAACGGACCGCAATGGCGGTGGCGGATCAGCGGTAGGGGCGGGTCGGGGGAACAGCATGAGTCCCTGGTCGATCTGGGAGCGAGTGCGGAGAGCCACCCCGAGAACTACGGCTTCCTCATCGACTTGCACAAGTTCATGCGGCACACCCGGCTCGACGAGGCCGGGGAAGCCAACACGCTGCGACGACTGGGCCATTGGCTGCGCACCTCGGTGCTCACCCAGGAGATCTGGGACAGGCTGCCGGTGGGGCGGCCTTCGACGGTACTGATCCGGCTGAATCCGGACGGCCCGGAACGGGAAGTGCTCGGCTACCCGCTCCTCCTCGCGGCGGACGCCCACGGCTCCCTGGTGGACCGCGAACTCACCTTCGTCCACGACGTGGCGGCGGGAGGCTCGTCCAGGGTGGACCCGGCCGGCCGGGTGGAGGCCGACGCCCCGCTACATCTCGTGGGGGTCTTCAACCGCACCAAGGCCGGTGAGCCGCTGGACCTGCATGCCGAGCAGTCACAGGTGTTCGCCAAGGTGCGGGACATCGCCGCCGACGGCAGCGGCCTGGACATCACGACGCGAACGCTCTCGTACCATGTGACACACGATCAGCTCAAGGACCATGTGCAGAGCGCCAAGCGCTCCGACAACCGGCGAGACTCGGGTCGCTGGCAGATGATCCTTCACCTGGCCGATCGCGGAGTTGCCGGCAGTTGGTCGGCGGTCTCCCGCACCGGTGTGGTCGGCACGAAGTCGCCCTTGAGCGCCCGAGAACTGGTCAAGATGCTGGCGACCGGGGGCAATCACCGGCGGCTGCGGCTCGCCGTGATCACCACGAGGCCGGCCAGCAGCCCGTCGATCGCGGACCAGTTGGAGATGTTCCGCATCCCCTCGCATCTCGCGCCGGAACCCCGGACGTCGGTGAGCCCAGGGCCGGACGGCGACGGACTGGCTGTGGAGCTGGCCCGCAGCCTCGGCTGCGCCGTACTGGCCTTCCGGCACCGGATCGGCGACCAGGCTGCGGTCGCTTTTATCACCAAGGTGTACGACTATCTGCTCACGCAGGGCTTGACCCTTCCCCGGGCGGTGGGCGCGGCGCTTGCCGAGTGCCGGACGCTGAAGACGCTCGACCTCGCCGCACCCGTCATCTACGGCGCCGACGCCTGCGGGCTGGTCGTGGAGCCTCCGACGCTTTCCAGAGCCGATCCGCCGACGCTCCAGCACCCCGCGAGCAGCCTCATCGGCCATCACGACCCGATGTGGAAGGCCAGCGAGATCTTCGCCCGGATCGGCGCCGGCGAGGCCAACGGCGCCGTCCTGCACGGTATGACAGGCGTCGGCAAGGAGGCCTGTGCTCGCGAGCTGATCAGCCTGTACACCCACCGCTACCGGCACGTCGTGGAGTACCCACCCAAGGAAAGACAGATGGATGCCGAGCCCTGGGAAGCTCTGTGTGGGTTCGTCGGCCTCCTGCTGGAGCAGTCCGCGATACGGCGGGCGTTCGAGATCCGCGAGGAGCGCGTGCCCACGCAGAAGCAGCTGGGGGACTTCCTCGCCGACGACACCGCCTTCGAGCGGTTGTGCAACGACATCGACGAACGCCTGACGAACAGCAACACCGAGTACTTCCTGTTCTTCCTCCGCGACGTGGGAAACCTGATCGCGCAAAAGCCCCGGGAGCTGGGGACGCCCGCCGCCAACGGCCACGACCCCGCGGCGGTCGGCCCCTGGCTCGACCCGCACTGGCAGCGGTTGATCAACGCGATGACCGCTCACCGGGCGCCCGGATCCCGGCTGCTGATCACCAGCCCGCTGCCGCTCCACCTCGACCAGCGGCGGATGCCCGATGTTCCCGTCCCTCTCCTGTCCCCGGCCGAGGCGTTCCTGTACGCCCAGAGCCTCCCTGACCTCGGCGGCATTATCACAGCGGCCTCCCGGGACATGGCCGGCGAGGACCAGCGCAAGCTCGTGCACAATGTGCTCGCGCGCGCCGAGGGACATCCCGGCCTGCTGCGCTACGCCGACGAAGTGGCGTCGGAGCCCGACGGCACGGAACGGCTGCAACACCTCGCGACCGTGGACGGCGATGCGTTGGGGCAGGACACCACCGAGCCGATTCCCGACGACTGGCGGCTGATCGAGGAGTGGGCGGTAGGCGCGCTGCGGTGCATCCCGCGCCGTGATCCGCGCCATCTGCTGCTCCTCGCCCTGTCCTGGCTCAGCTCCCGGCACCGGGTGCTGCATCCGGACGACGACTGCGCGCCGGGCCTGCTCGCCGAGGTGTGGGCGGGGCTGCGCGGCCATCGGCAGAGCCCCGTCGGCCAAGTCCCGGATCCGGAGGGAACCGAAGGTGAGGCGTCGTCGGCGAGCGAGGAGAAGGACGAACTCCGCCGCCTGCTCGCGTCCTTGGCCGACGCCTGCCTTGTCGACTGGGCGGACGGGATGCAGGTGAAGATACGGATGCAGCCCGCGGTCGCAAAGGCGGTACGGCGCGTCCACGAGACCTGGCTGGACACGGACGGCTCGCTGCGGGCCGAGGTGGACCGCATCGCCATCCGGCACACCGCCGGCCGGGTGAAGGTGGCTCTCAGGCACCGGACCCACGGCAGAACGGCCGACGTGCAGCGGCTGATACCCGAGGCGATGCCCTATCTGGAGCGCGCAAGTGACTGGGAGACATGGCTCCACTTCGTCGCCGTCGGTATGACCCGGTCACGCAGAGGCCCCCGCGGCCTGGACGACACGGTGCGCAAACTGGAGCGAGTCACCGCCGATATAAGGGACAAGGGGTCGGACCAGTTCAAGATGGCCCAGCGCCTGGGCAGCGTGTTCAAGGCGCTTGACAGAGGCGATCGTCCGGGTCTGTCCGTGCTCCTCGGGAAGGGGCCCGGTGATCCCGTCGTGGACAACTCGCCCCTGGCCATGGCCATGAGTGTCGGGATCCTCAGCGGCCTCAGGGACACCGGCAGACTGAGCGTGGCCCGCGATGTCGCCCTCGACTACCTCAATTTCTGCGACTCGGGCACCAGATCCAGCCTCGTGGCCGACGCGGTCGAGGTCGAGTTGCTGCGGGTGATGGTCGACGAGGGAAAACTGTCCGAAGCGCTGAACCGCATCCCGCTCGCTTTCGAGGCGCTGGCCGACGTCCGTTTCCGCGACGCGGTTCACAGCCGCTGGGCCGACGGAGAGATCCTGCGCAAGAAGCTGTTCACCATACGTCGCGACACCCACGTACTGCTGGCCGAGGCCGCGGCGGACGAGACCGCGCAGATGCGCCATCTGCGGCTGGCCCGTGCCGATCACGAACGGCTCGGCCAGTACCTGGTCCTGGAGGGCCCCGACAACGTCGAGAGGCATCTGCACACCGTGGAGGGCTGCTTGTTGGCGCTGGACGACCGAGTGAGCGGAGACCGGGACGAGTTGGAGAAGTACGACGACGAACTGGTCAGTTGTCTGAGAGAGGTCGAACACTCCGGAGACGTCATCGTCCAGGCCATGACCGACTCGGCCCGCGCCCGGATCAAGCGGGAGCAGGCCGCCCGGGCGATCGAGCTGAACGGAGAACGGGCCGGGCACTCCGCCATGCAGGCGGCCAGGGACTATGAACTGAAGGCGCTCAGACTGCTCTACGCCCAGGGCACGCCCATGGACATAGGTGCCTGCCATCGACGTATAGGCGACGACCAACTTGCCTGCGAACACGAGAGCTTGAAGCGCAGCACTCCCGCGCATCATATGTACGCGGCGCTGCTCGGCCGGCTCACCGGAGCACACATCCTGAGGCAGCGGGATGCGGACAGTGTGTCGTGGCGGCGCGACCGTTCGGAGCGTGGGGTGGTCCCGGCCACCGTGGAGGAGCTGTGCGGGCGCGTTCGTGAAGTCCTTTTCGCACAAGGGAATGAGCCGGTGCCCGGTGCGCTGGATCCGGAAGGCCTGCTGCGCAAACTCGCCGACGACGGTCAGGTGGAGCAGGATTTCAGGGATCTTTCAGGTGAGTCATAGGTTCCACCGATAAAGTGCGCGGATTGTGGGGGGTGGGTGAATGACGCACGTCGTCCACCTGAGGATCAAAGCTGCCGGAGAGACCGCTTCGGCGGCCTACTCCGTCGAGAGGTCGTTTGTCCGGGAGAGCGGTGTTGAGCACAAAGGGTCGAAGGATATCGACATGCCACTGGCCCTGACGGACCCTGGCGGGCCTCAAGCCCTGTGGGAGTCGGTTCGGGAGCTCGTGGCGGAGGACGTCGGCGACGGGGACGATCCCGGCGCGTTGATGCTGCGTCTGCATGAGCCGGAGCTGCGCGCGCTGGACTGGGAGGCTCTGGCGCGGGAGACGGCGCTCGCACAGGATTCGGCCGCGCCCAGCGTGCTGCGCACCGCTGTCGGCCCCGGCAGTTTTCAATCGGGTGGGCAGTTGTCGTTCGGTGATCTCCCGGTGCGGGTACTGGTCGTGGGGGTGGATTCCCACGTGGAACGGGGGGCGGCGGACGATCCTCCGTGGCACGAGGATGTCGCTGTGCATGACGCGGTTCATGCGCACGCCGAACGGTGGGAGGTCGACGTGCTCCCAGGGCCAGTGAGTCACAGCGTGCTTGCCGACACCGTGAAGGCCAGCAAACCCCAAGTGCTCCACCTGGCCGGCAGCGCTGCGCGAACACTCTTCAAAGACGGGGCGCACGAGCTCGGCGGGCTCAATCTGTCCTCCGTCCGGCTGGTGGTCTCCAGCAACGACGAGGCTCGTGACGAGGCACACCGGCTGCTGGAGCCCTATGCGCGGGCAGATGCCCTGACACCCGTACCCGCCGTGGTATCGCTGACACCGGAACCGGAGTCGGACCCCGAGCGCGATCTGTGCGCGTCGCTGACCAAGCTGTACGGCGCGCTGATCGACGGCGAGAGCCTTGATGTGGCGGTCCGGTCCGCCACGGAGGCCGACTCGTCGGTGTCCGCTGCCGTGACCGTCAACTGCCGACCCGATCTGGTGTTACCGCAGCCCTCCGCACCCCCGCCGCCGTCGCCCTCCGATCTGTACGGGAGCCTGGAGCGGGCCACCGACCGGGTCGGTCAACGCAGGACGGCACTGGAACAGTTGGAGTCGGGGGCCGACGTCAGTCAACTGATCGTGCTCTCCGGTGGCGAGCCGGACGACAAGATGGGCACCACCTGGTTCCTCCTCTCCACCATGCGTGTCTGGGAGGAGCGGCCGGGGGCCCGCGCCCTCTACCTGGACTTCGGTCGCCTCGGCAGTACCAAACCACTGAGGGCGGCACAGGACATGCCACAGGCCGAGAACGTCGTCCTGGAGACGGTGGCGCTGCTGACCGAGGGCGTGCGCACGCACAGCGATCGCCAAGGCGGCTGGCACATCGACGGCGAGCTTGCCGCTGTGGAGGCACTGGTCGAACGGGAACGCCGCAACGTCCTGCGCGACGGCGGCTATCACACCGGAGTCAGTCCCGTTCGGGACGAACTGGTCGGCGCCGCGATGGAACTGCTGGTCAAGGCCGCACCGCCCGACACCCACCTCGTACTGGCTCTCGACCATTTTGTGGAGAACGAGAGGGTGCGCCCCGTGGCCCGGTATCTGGTGAAGAAGCTGTTCAAACCCGCATTGCACAGCCACAGTGCCATCACCGTCGTGGCGACGGCCAAGAACCCGCACCACGATCGGACCGACGATCTGCTCACCGGGTTCGTGGTGGAGCGCCACTACATCACGCTCCAGCGCTGGTCGGCACATCATGGCGGTCCGCTTTTGCGGGAGTTGGGCACACGAATGGGTTACGACTGGCACGACATGCCGGAGTGGCGCGCGTTGGTGAGAGAGAAACTCGGCACGATTGCGGAAGACTTCGGCCCGCAGCTTTTGAAGGACGTGTGCGACACCGCACTGGCCAGGATCGGCTGAGACGAAGAAGGGGGGCGCAAGGCGAATGGAACGGACAGAACGTGTATCCGCCGCCGGGAATGACGACTACGACCAGGCGTTCCGTTACTTCAGTGACTCGCGGGAACACAAGCCGGTGCGTTACGAGGTTCTCAAGCGTTGCAGCCTCATGACGTGCCTCAGCGAACCCGTCTTCGTCGTCGCCACCGACGGTCTGGACTACTCCTTCGACGAGATGCGGCGGGTACTCGCCGCGTATCCCGCCGAAGCCGGGTGGTATCAGCTCAACGGCGTGATCCGCAAAGGTGCCTGGGCCGCCTGGTGGAAGGACGACCGGGAGGCCTTCACGGCCGAGGGACTGCCGGCCGCGATGGCCGAGACGGCCGCCCGGCTGGCCTCTCATCTGACCCGCGCCGACGGAAACACCGCCATGGTCGAGCGATTGCGGCTTCTGGTGCTCGCCGGCAGACACCGGGAGGCGGGCGAGGAGTTCGACAAGTGGTACCCGGCGTTCGAGAACGTGGCCGACTTCGCGGTGTGCCGCAAACTCGCGGAAGCCATCGCTCCGGACGATCTGCGCAGATTCGCTGCGGACACCCTCGATTCCGACCTGTTGCGGCGCCGCGAGCGGGCGGAACGCCGACTGGAGATGAGCCAAGGGCTGCACGAGTACTTCGAACAGACCAGGCACTATGTCTCGC
This sequence comes from Streptomyces davaonensis JCM 4913, assembly GCF_000349325.1. GTDB lineage: Bacteria > Actinomycetota > Actinomycetes > Streptomycetales > Streptomycetaceae > Streptomyces > Streptomyces davaonensis. Next base: position 2,283,178 of record NC_020504.1, on the reverse strand, counting down.
GCCGCGATGTCGAGGGCATCCTGGAGTCGGCGGTCCACGGCACGGTACCCCCGCCTGTCGGCAGGGTCCCGGACGGCATCCCGGCCGGGCCGCCCCGCGTCATTCACCTGCACGCCAGCGGCGGCATGGGCAAGAGCACCCAACTCGCCTGGTTGGTCTCGCGGTTCGGAATCCAACAGCACCCGCCCGTGATCTCCGCCGTCCTGGACGCCCAGACCATGGTGTCCCAGCGTCTGCTCGACTTACCGGAACTCCTGCTGGTCAACGCCGCCGAGCGGTTCCTCGAGCAGGCACAGGTCCTCGACCGCAGGCACAGGATTCGGCGCATGGACGCCTTCCTCAGGAGCTATGGGCACCGCCGCCGGGAACTGGATCAAGAATTCGATCCGCCGGGCAACACACCTCTTCAGCGATGGAATGCCGTCCCCCTGCCGACGTCCATCGTCTCCGAGTTCGCCGACGCCCTGAACGACATCGCCCACCGCGAACCCGTCCTGTTCTGTCTGGACACCACTGACGAGCTGTTGCAGGCCCCCGAGGAGGAGATGGCCGCGCTGCTGCGGATGCTCAGCGAGCTCGTCCGTCAAGTGCCCTGGCTGCGTGTGGTGCTGTCGGGCCGGGCCGACGTCACCGAGCAGGAGGTCTTCCGCACGGCCTTCCGCGACCTACCGTGGCGCGCTCTCGAGCTCAAGCCGTTCACGGCCCACGAGGCGCAGACGTATCTCCGGCTGCGGGGCATCGCCGCCGATCAGGCGGAGCGGATAGTCGCTGTGTGCGAGCAGGACATCGAGGGCTCACCGGCCTTCAACCCGCTCGTCCTCGCTCTGCTGGCCGGCTCCCCGGACAAGCTACCGACCGCGGGCGACTCGCTCTATCTGTTCGTCGTCGACCGGGAACTGAGCTACATCAAGGACGATTACGCACGTAATGCCCTCAAGTACTGCGCGGTCGCTCGCCATCCCACCTACGAGTACTTCCTGAAGGTCCTCGTACCCCTGCTGTCCGCGGACAGCAACCGGGCCGGTGCGGACGAACCGGAGGATCCGAGGGATCTGTGGGACCGGTTGATCGGCTATGCCAGGCGCTCGGCGTGGATCAGGGCCAAGGACACACGGTTGGACGTGCATGTCAACGTGCGGCGCGAACTGCGCCGGACGATGCGCTCCGAGGAGGGGCCGGCCTGGCGCCAGTTCCACCGGGACGCCGCCCGTCGCTGCGCCGGCCTCGCCCAACAAGCCGGCAGCGCCGAGGAAACGGCGGGCTGGGTTGCCGAACAGGTTTACCACCAGCTCCACTCCGCCGTGGACCGGCACAGCGACCACGACGCGTTCCTCGACGGCGTCGCGCAGACCTGGCACCGGCAGGTCGCGCTGGCCTGGCAGCGCGGCGACTTCGCGACCGTGATCGACCTCGCCGACCGGCTGCTCAGCGCCGACCTGGAGAGCCCGGAGAGCGAACGCGACGGACTCGGCCTGCCCGATCCGCGGGTCATGCCGCTTCAGCTCTGGTACGACATCGCACTGGAACGTGCCTATGGCGAGCTGCACGCCGTGCTGTACGGCGGCAGGCCCGGCTGGTTCGACGTGGAGCGGTATCTGAAGCTGGTGGGACGCCGCACCGATATGACCTGTCCGGACCGGCCGCCCGTCCGACAGGACCGGCTGCGGGTCGATGTCATCACGGCTGCCCTGCGGTTGCACGAGGAACTGCGTGAGGGACTGGCACCTGTGCGCGAGGCGTACGCGTTGCTGCACAGCCTGTTGGAGAAGACACGGCAGGCCGACGACGGTCCCGCTCACGCCTTGCAGGATCTGTGGGTCGCCGATGCCCAACTGTTGCTGGCCAGTTGCCAGGTGAGGATCGGACGCACCCAGGAGCAGGCCCACTTCAGCCATGCCGAGGCGGACCGTGCCTTCGCCGCCATGTTCGACGCGGCAGTCTCGGGGGAGGCTCCCCAGGCCCGGCTCGTGGCTCGCTACGCCATGCAGGACTGGGACCTGGCGGACCGCCCCGATCTGGTACGGGCTTGGCAACGCCGGCTGGAGACGATTCCGGCCCCCGTGGAGGACTGGGTGCGGCTCGCGGCTGCCGAGGCGGAGCTGCGTTCCGGGCTGCCGCTGACGGCCGAACCGTCCACCCGTTCCGGTTTCAGCCGCGACGCACTGCGAGCGGATCTGCTCCAGGCCAGGTCGCAACTGCTCGTGGGCGAAGCCGAGGAGGCCGAGCGGCTGCTGCGGGAGGTCACCCTGCCCGCCGTGTCGGGGCAGATGGAGCCGGAACTTGCCTTCGAGACGCTGATGGTGCTGGCCCGCGCGAGTGCGCAGATGCTCGAACTCGAACAGGCCGAGAGCTACGCCCGTATGGCCATGGGGCGAGCCTCCGACGACGAGCGACGCCTGTCCGTGATGGCCCTGCGGGCCGGCACGGCGCTGTCCGTCGCCGGCGATCTGGGGCGGGCGGACCAGTGGATCTCACGGTCCGAGCCGTTGCGCGAAGACCTTCCCGGCGCGGCCGGCACGGCCATGAACGGCGCCGAGTGCGCACTGCTGCACCGCTGGGGGCGCTTCGAGGAAGCCGAGACCGTGCTGCGGCGTTGGCGGACCCAGTTGCGGTCCCGCCGGGACGCACCAGGACGTTCCGGTACCCCGCCCACCGCGGCCGAATGGCTCTCCTACGGTCTGCACGCACTGGTGTGCGGGCCGGTCGGCGAGGTCAGGAATCACCTCGCGACGGTGACCACGGCACTGGAGTCCATCCCCGGACCGAACCGCCGATTCATGCTCCTGGCCGAGCAGGCACGGCTGTACGCGACCATCGCCGAGAAGCCGCTGATCACCGAAAGGGCACGGATCGACGCGTTCGAGCGGCTGCTGGACCGGGACCGCTCCGACGCTGACGAGACCGGTCGGCCCGCCGGGCTGGCGGCCTTGTGGAGAGCGGAACTGCACACGCTCATGCTCGGCGGGGGCCCTCGGTCGGCCACCGCGATGCGCACGGCCGCCCACTGGCTGGGCCCGGACAACCGCCTGGTGCACGCCACCTGGCTGCGACTGCACCGCCTGCTGCCCGCGGAACCGCTGCCCGACCCCCTGCCCAAGGCGGAGGACCACGACCCGGCCCAGCGGGTGACGCTGCGCGCCGCCGACCTCATTGCCCGCGCCCAGCACAAGTCGCGCAGGCAGCGTCGCAAGGCGGCCGAGGAGGCCGCTGAACTCCTGCGGCTGACCACGGACACCGATGTGCCCACCGTCTGGCACCTGCACGCCGCCAGGAACGGCGCCGACGTCGGCATCCCTGCCGACGCGTTGGCGGAAATGCTCGACACGCCGCTGCTGGAGGAGGCACGCCGCCGCAACCTCCAGTTCGCGCTGCGTCGGCTCGGCCGGTACGAGGGCCCGGGACTGCCCACCGGCAAGGCCGACGAGTCCTGGCGCAAAGCGTGGGCGGCCTATCAGCGCGAGGCACGCGGAGAGGTACCCGCCCATCTGCGGCAGGCCGTACTCGCCGCCGCCGAGGAACGGCCGGTTACCCAGATCGAGGTGGACGTTCAGGGCGATGCCGTCGGCTCCGCGCCCCGCCCGGGGCTCGAGTCTGCCGGGGCGCTGCCGTCGGACACGGTCGGCGGGGCGCTGGTCTGGCGGGCGACGGAGGACTTCCTGCTCTCGCCGGAGCCCCTCGGCGTCGCGGGGAACAGGCCCGTCGACGTGATCCTCCTGCACGGCGAGATGCGCCCCTTCGATCAGGGAGCGGCCCTGCGCCTGCCGGGCAGCGCCCGGTCCATTCGCCCGGAGGACGTGGACAGCGCCGTACGCAATCTGTGCGCCCAGCGGCGGCAACCGCCTCCGCTGGTGGTGCTGGACGCGCTGCCGCAGGAGACGGCGGACGGCAACGAGGCTCAGTTGCGCGACCTGTTCGCGTTCCAGCTGCACCTGCTCGGCTACGTCCCCGCCGTGCTGGCCTCCGGCCCTGTTGGCTCCGATCCGGACGGCAGCTGGCGCCGCACGGCCCTCGCCCATGCGGTCGCCTTCGGCCGGACAGCCCATCAGATCGCCGAACGGCTTCAGCATGTTGCGTCACGCCAGGGGGAGGACGGCCGGCGCGGCCCTCGTATCCGGCTGCTGACCCACATCCCGGAGGAGGAGACCTTCGGAATCGGCCTGCTCTGACAACGTCGCCAGGCGCGACGGTCAGGGCAGGTTGCGCAGTATCGTGCCGACGCCCAGCAGGACCAGCACGATGATGACGAAGGTCCCGACCACCTTGCCGAGCAGGACGAAGTCGGCGGTGTTCCCCTCCGGCTGCGCTGGGGGTACCACCTGCGCACGATGCGGCGCTCCAGCCCCGCCGTCGCGCCTTCGGCCACGTAGCCAGGCTGAGGGTTTGAAACGGGTGGGAACCGCGGGTGGCCCGCTGGGAACGGGCGGCACATTCCCCGGCAGATCCAGGTGCAGCGCGACGGGACCCGCCCATCTGCCCACCACGACGAAGAAGGCGTGGTGAACGACAAGCTCCCGCCGGGCGTCCTGTTCGAACATCTCGCGCACCACGGACCTCAGCGGGTCCGTGAGGACGGCGACGTACTCCTGGCGCAGGAACACGGCCCATTCGATGGCTGGGTCCCTTCGGTACAGGGCGGTGCGGATCAACAGGTCGAACAGCTGCTGCGGGTCGTGGGTGAACACCGGTTGGCAGGACTGCCCTCGCGTTCGGCGGTACTTCAGGCCGAGCCGGTAGCGAATCGCCGTGAGACAGGCGATCTCGGTCTGCGACTCGCTCCACAGTTCGGCCCGGCTCGACACCTCCATCAGCAGCTCCCGCCCCTCCTCGGCGCTGCGGGCCTGGAACAGCCTCTCGACGAGCGCGGCGGCTTCCCGGTCCCGCAGCGCGGCATCCGATACGTCGACCGGAGGATCTCCCGCACTGTGGGTGGGAGTGAGCAGGGCAGGTGCCGGATCGAACGACGCCGTGGAGGATTCCGGCGTGGGCGACTCCTGGGTGCCTGGGCTTTCGGTGGCCTGGCTCGCCTGCGACTCGACGAGCCCCGTCAGTTCCTCGACGCCCTCGATGGCGTACTCCTGGGACGCCGCCAAGGGGGAGGGATCCGGGGCGGGCGGCAGCTCCTTGTGGGGGGTGGTTTCGGCATGCAGGGTCAGCAGGTTGCGCAGTGTCTCGGCACGATCGAGCGCGCTCATCCTGTGCCAACCCTGTTGACGACGCAGCAGTTCCAGCCCCGCCAGGCCATAGGTCTGGTAGCGGGTCACCAGCAGGGACGCCGCCGTGTGGGCCGCACCGTCGGGTGCGGGCTGGCCGCCGAGACGCAGCCGCCCGTAGTCGGGGCTGCCGGGCCGGGGCCACTCCGGCATGACGATGAGGCGATAAGCGTCGGACTCGGCGGACTCCTGTGTGGAGAAGGTCCAACGCCCGGGGACCAGCACGGAGAGCATGTCCACCAGGCCGAGCAGCGCCGCACGCGGGTCCCCGCCGACCTGGGACGCGGCGACCGACAGCCTCGACAGCGGGTCGGTCAGCACCCAGGCCGTCAGTTGGCACAGGGCCTCGGTGAGCGCCGGCCCCCGGCTGAGCTCGCGCAGCCGGTCCGCGCCCGCCCGGCCCAGGCGGTCCAGCTCGGCGAGGTTCGGACGCGAGAGCCGATCGCCGAGCTGGACACGCGTGATGTCGTCCCCGAGCGGCCAGTCCGCCTGGTCGAGTCCCAGGGCCAGCTCGGCGGTGAGCCGGCCGCGCCCGGCGATCAGGGCCTGGCTGAGCAGGTTCTCCCGGTTCAGAGGGTCGATCGCGACGACCCGGCGCACGATGAGGTCCTGGTCCGAGGAGAGCCGCTCGTACGCGATCGAGTTGCCGGCGGTGGAGTCTCCGGGAGGGCGCAGGACAGCACCCGCGAGCTTGAACAGGCTGACCTCTGCCAGGGTGGGCAGGGACGACGCGACGGGACCAAAACCTGTGTTCTCGGTGGGATTGTCGGGGTCGTAGGCACAAAGGATCTGGTCGACCTCGGCGTTCGAGACGGGCACGTTCTCACACCTCTCTGAGCCGCGCTACGGACACGGGCGTGTCGAGCAGACCCCACATCTGGAACACGGACAGCAGGGGGCCCAGCACCCGGCGGGGGCGGATGCCGCCGGCGAAGGCGGTCGGCGAACCGGCCACCGTGGAGCCGCCGGCCATGGGCAGCACGGCCGGGGACATGCCGGTGGCCGAGACAAAGTGCAGGGTGCAGCGACGGCACTCCATGAACGGGCGCAGCCACGGAGTGGCTTGATGGCGGGTCAGGAAAGCGAAGACGTCCTGGCTCTCCCGGAAGACGTCCGCCGGGTCCGGGGCGCTCTGGGGTCGGCCGTCCTCGCGCAGCCATTGATCGATCGGAGGTTCGAAGCGCAGCACGTCGCACTTGTTCAGCACGATGGCCGTCGGGACGTCGCACAGCCCGCCCTCACGCGGCAGTCGGTCCAGTACGGCCGAGAAGGTGGGGTCGGCCAGGCCCGCCGTCTGTGTCGGCACACCGGCGACCTCCCGGGCCAGCGTCAGCTGCTTCAGCCGCAGGGCCCTGAGCGCGTCGACGACGAAGATCAGCGCGTCCACGCCGAGCAGGAACTCGGTGGCCTTCCCGGGCAGATGCAGCGACTCCCCGGCGATGTCGAAGAACGCCACCGGTCTGGTCTGCCCGTTGACGGTGATCAGCAGGGCGTCGGTGAACTCGACGAAGTCGGTGGGCCTCGTGGCCGGCAGTACCCGGCCCGCCTCCAACTGGTTGACCGCCCGGGCCAGGAAGGCGTGGTGCTGTGAGGTGTTGACCGAACGGCAGCGGATACCCAGGGAGTCCAGGCCGCCCCGGCCGATCTCGGCCATGATCGCCGCCAGCAGATGCGTCTTGCCAGTGCCGGACTGACCGACGAAGGCGATGGTCAGCGGCTTGCCGAACATGAGGTATGGCACAGGCAGGAAGTGCCGGTCCGGTTTGTCGTTGGGGCATTTCAAGAAGGCGCGGTTGAGCTGGTCCTGGCGCCGCATCCGGTTGGGCTCCGAACTCGGGTCCCACGGGACCATGTTGTTCGTCTGCGGGTCGGAGAGGAACAACTGCTTTTCGTCCAGGTGCAGTTCCTGGAGGCAACTGGGACAGTGCACTGGTTGTCGTGGTTGCCCGTTGGGAAATACCTGATCCACTATCCGCCTTCTCCCGCCTTGCGGCCGCCCGTTCCCCAGCGCCCTGGTCCGGGACGCCCGCGGCGCCGTCCCCAGCCGCCGCCGAACTGCTCGTACGATCCGCTCCGTTCGCCCGGTCCGGCATCCGGTTCGACCTGCGGAGGGTGGGGATCTGCGGCCCGGGGCGCCACCGGCCACGCCGACGGGCCCTTGTCGGCGAGGAGTTCGGTGAACCGGTGACGGCCCTCCAGCAGCGGATCCGATGGGCGGCCGAGGTCGTCCCATGGATCCGGCGCGGCGATCCGCCGCAGCATCGTCCTCGCCTCCGGCCGTTGCTCGGCGTGCTCGGCGAACACGTCCTTGAGCAGGTCGTCACGTACTGGCCCGGCGACCGGTGGCATCCGGTTACCCGATGTCTCCCCGGCGTGGGCGACGAAGTACACGAGCTGGCCGGCGCTCCAGATGTCATCGCGGTGGTCGTTGAAGCCGACGCCCTCCCGCTGTTCGAGCGGGGCCCAGGGAAAGGAGCCCATCCGTTGCCTGGGACGGCCCACCCGGTCGGCACTGCCGAAGTTGGTCAGCTGAACCCGGGCGCCGTCCCAGCGCACCGTCGCCGGGCTGATCGACCGGTGCACCAGTCCGGCCCACTCCAGCAGACGCAGGGCCCGGAACAGGCTGCTCTCGAACTTCTTCTGTTCCGCGGACAGCATCAGTCCGCCGGCCCGTTCGGCCAGGGTCCGCCCGTCGCGCGGCGGGTCCAGCAGCAGGAACGGCTGTTCCACCTCGATGGCGTACCCGGCCAGCCGGGTGAACTCGGCGGGATAGCTGACCTCCAGGAACATCCGGACCAGGGTGAGTCCGGCGCGGATCTCCGCCTCCAGCGCGTCGACGCTCTCGGCGCGGGTGGTGTACGCCGGCAGCAGACGCCGCTGCAGATAGAGCCGCCCGTCCTCCAGCCGTATGGTGCGGGTGCGGAATCCGGCGGCCGACATGGGCTGTTCGTCGACTCCGTATTCGAGCACCCGGACCCGTTCGGGCAGACCGGAGGAGTCGACGAAGGACAAGCTCTCGTTCATCCCGTCACGCTCCGGGCCTCGTTGCGTACCAATAGGGTCGTGCCTTTCCCTGTCACCCTGTCTCGCCCGGCGCACGCGAGGCCGAAGAGGAGTCGTCCGAGGAGGCGTCGTCCACGTCCGCGTCCGGCCATACCGACCGGACCGCCCCTGCGGACAGGGGCACCAGTCGGAGCAGTCCGGCGAACCGGCCCGAGGCCGTCCAGACGATCTCGGGCATGCCCACGACGTCAGGTGAGCCGTGTGCGGCCCAGCGGTTGTTCCGCGGCGCATCGTCCGCACCGTTGCCCTGGTCGTCGGGTCCCTTCTCCGAGCCTGCGGAGCCCACGGCAGCCTTCCAGAACGCCCCCTGCATGGCATGCGGCACGAAGCCGAAGCTGCGGGCCGAGCCCGGCGCCCGGTCGAGCATGCGCAACTGGTCCGGGGAGCACAGTTGTAGCGCGTCGTTGCGGCTGTCGGGCAGGAGGACGTCGACGATCCGGCGCAGGTCCACTCCGACGAGGGTGGCCGGATCGGGCCGGCCGGCCGACGCCGAGGCGAACGGGGGCGGGGGAGTGGTGCCCATTTTTCCCAACTGCTGCATGTACTCGTGCATCAGCCCGTCAGTACGGGAGGCCACGGGCAGTGCCGCGGCGCTGGACGGATCGCGCAGTACGACCTCCCAGTACGGTGCGAGCACCTCCGCCACCAGATCGGCGACGTCCCCGGCGAGGGTCGTCTTCAGCGCCTGCCCGGCCTGGCCGACGTACTCCACGGCGAACGTGCTTCCGCCGCGGCCGCCGGCAGGCCCGGTCCGGCCGTCGTCACGCGGTGGGGAGTCCCAGGCGGGGCGGGCTCGGCGGCTGAGCTGTTCGGCGAACTCGGCCAGCGTGTCGCAGACCGACTGCACCAGATGGGCCAGCGCCTTGGCCTGGTCGGACGCGCCGGCTCGGGCGTCCGCCAACAGCCAGTGCTGCAGGACACCTTGATCGAGTACCTCACCCAGCCGCTCCACGGCCTCGCCGGCTTCCGCCAGACCGGTGTCGGACCGCCACTGTCGTACGGCGGCGACCCACAGCGAGCGGGCGGACAGTGCGGCTGCCAGCAGGGCCAGTACGAGCAGCGGGGTCCCGGTCCACACGGGCATGCCGACCGAGCGCAGCCCCAGCCCCGCGGCGCCGCCGACCAGCCAGGAGACGGCCAACGCCCCCGCGGTGGCGGGCGGCACACGGCCGGGTGAGCCGGCGGTGCGGGCCGCGCCGGCCCCGAGCAGCACCAGGACGACCAGGACTCCCCACACACCCACCGGGCTGAGCCCCGCCAGCAGCGCGGCGGCAGCCGCCCAGAGGGCCGGCGGAACGGGATCGGTGCCGATCGAGGGAGGAGGAGGTTCGCGCAGAGTGTCGAGAAGGTCGTCCGGGCAGATGCGGTGCAGCCGGTCGAGCTGGGCGGCGCTGCCGGTGGGCACCGTACGTGCGGCGAAGTCCCGCAGCCACGACACGATCTCGGGCAGTGGGCGGCGCCTGCGCAGTTGCTGAACGACCTGTCGGCGCAATTCGCCGCCGACCTCCTCCGGGCGGGTGCCGGGCACCAGCGGCAGCTGGATGCCCATCTGCGCGAGATGGTCACGGCCGTCGGCGTTGAGCCCTGCCCGTCCGTCGGCCCACTCGAAGGTCTGCTCGATGGCATCCCGGTAATCGGCCAGCGCATGACTGGCCTCGCGGGCCGCCTGCACCACGTCCCCGGCCGGCTCGCCCACCATCAGCAGTCCGCGCCAGCCCGCCAGCGCGTCCAGTCGGTCGTTCGCCTCGCTGAGGCGTCCGATGCTGCGCCAGTGGGCCTGCCGCAGCAGGCTGCTCTCGGGCAGGCAGTCCTCCACCGACAGGTCCTCGGCCTGGACGTACCCGGCCAGCACGTCCAGGGCGCCGCCCGGCGCGCGCCCGGCGCGCAGGTCGTCCGGTGGAGACACACAGGCGTCCAGGGCTTGCAGCTGGGCGCGCATGAGATCCTGTTCGGCCACCTCGTGCACCAGCAGACGCAGCGACGGGCTGGCGACCGCGGACGGCAGTTCACTCAGTGCCGCCACGGCCTCGTCGAACACCTCGGCCACCCGCAGCAGGTCGATCAGTGGCTCCAGGCCGGTGCTGTCGTCCGCCGCGATGTCGGTGTCGGTCAGCGCCAGCGAGCGGGCTTGGCCGGGGCGCCAGCCGATGCCCCGTACATCCCCGATCCACAGGGTGGCCGCCACTGGGGGCCGCAACTGTGCGGGCAGGCTCAGGACCCGCTCGTCCGGCCCGGGCAGCGGCCCCACCGCCAGGCACAGCAGGTTCGACACCAGGGGGTCGGAGCACAGCCGCTCGTACGCCGCGTGATGTGTCGGCAGTTCGGCGACCGTGTCGATGACCAGGACACGCGAGACATCCGCGGACCGCACGTGTGCTTCGCGCATCGCGTAGCGGAAGCGTTCGTCCAGGGTCGGGGAGCCCATCACCTTGTCCAGCTCGTGGCGCAGATCAATACAGACGACGAGCCGGTCGTCGGTGGAGCCGATCATGGTCACTCTCCCCGGGGGTCCTTGGTCTGGTCGGCGCCGGCACCGAAGCGCCGGTCGTGCACCGGGGGCTGGTAATGGCCGGACGCGGGCTGGAAGGACTGGTGGAGTTTGCGAAGGGTCCAGCCCGACATCCGGTGCGTCCGTGGGAAGGGCAGGTCGAGGGCGCCCGGCAGGGTCTCGTTCCAGAAGGCCGTGAGGTCGGTGAAGCCGGCGGGCCGTTGTCCGTCCTCCTGCTGGGCCAGCACTTCCAGCAGCCTGCTCTGCTGAGGCGCCACCTCATGGATCAGTGTGTGGAACAGTCCGTGCGGTGGGATCGGCGATACCTCAAGGCCCAAGGGGGTGGTGGTCATCAGCTGCTCGCAGAACGCATTGCGGATTCCGCCGCTGTCCTCGGCCAGCGTCCATGCCTCGTACGCGCGCAGCAGGTTGCCCCAGCTGGACAGCCCACCGCCGGGGGCGTCGAGCGGGCAGACCATGGCGGCGGAGTCCCGGTCCTGGAGACCGATTCGGATCCGGCGCGGACTGGTGATGTCTCCGAAGACCTGGAACTGGTTGTTCCACATGGCGCACAACAGCCGGTGCAGGATGTGCCTCCGGTCCGCCACCGTGCCCATCAGGAAGTCGTAGCCGTAACCGAGCCGCTGACGCCATCTCAGGTGGTCGCCGGGCTGTTCCGCGGCGAGCGCCTCGGCCCACAGGGTCAGGGTCTCGCGCACCTCCGGCACCTCGGTGAGACTCATCGAGCTGCGGAAGAGCACCACGGTGATGGACTCCGTGGACACCGGCCGGAACTCGATCTCGCGTTCGCTGTCACGCGGCAGCCGCATCTCGCGTTCCAGGAACCTGCGTACGGTCGCGTCGGAGGACGTAGCCGGATACACGATGAGCACTTTCAGCCGACCGCTTCCCTCCGGCGAGAATCCGACCGGTAGCAGTGAGGCCAGTTTGTGCCGGCACTGCTCCAGTGCGTCGTCGCCGACCTGTCCGCCGCCGCCCGTGGCCGCCTCGGCCAGCAGAGTGCCCAGCCGCGGCAGCAGGGGGCGCTCCTCCCGGTTGCCGGGTTCCACGAACAGCCGCTTGATCCGGTGCTGGAGTTGATCTTTGATCACATGGACCGCGCGACGGGGTTCGGCTCGCGCCTCCCCGAACGCGGCCCGCCACTGCTCGGCGCTCACCAGGCGTCCCAGCAGGGCCTGTTCGTCCTCGGTCTCGCGCAACCCCTCGGCCAGCAGCAGCCGCCGTACCACCGCCTCGTAGAAGGACGTCAGGTCCGCCTGTGCGGGCAGGAGATACGACACGCCCGTGCGGGGCCGGTAGAGGTGGCGGGTGCGCTGACTGAAGGAGGCGTGCTCCTCGTCGGCCTGTTCACGGAACGCGGCGACGAGGGCGTTGAGCTCTGACTTGACCCCGGCCAGGGTGCGGTCCCAGCGCGTCGCGTGGTCGGCCCAGTGGCGGTGCCAGGTACGCCGGGACTCCCACTGGTACCACGTGTCCTGTTGTTGCAGAACGGCGGACACCTCGGGGTCGGTCCACTTGGCCTTGACCAGCCCGCCCATGCGGTCCCGGATTCCCTGTGGTTGCGGGGGGCCGGCGGTCAGTCCGGGTGGGCGCTCGGGCTCACGGCGCCGGTTCTCCAGCAGACCGGCGAAGCCGACCCGCTCCAGGCGGTCCTTGGCTCCCGGGTCGCCGAGGACGACGTGGTGGAGTTCCATGACGTCGCACCGGCCCAGCAGTTGCCGCACCCCGCGTACCGGGTCGAATCCCGCCGCCAACTCGGCGACAAGTTGCCGCAGTTGGCGATCCAGGTCACCCAGAGCGTCCTCCATCGCGACTTGCCGGGTGGCGAGCGCGTCGAGGATCGCGCGGGCTCCGGTGGCGGGGCGGGGCTCGTTGATGGGCAGACTGGTCCGGCTCCACAGAGGGTCGATGTTCGAGGCGGTGAAGAACTCGCGGACGAGTTCCCGTCTGGAGCCGTCAGGAGGGCGGGGCGCCGCCTCCTGCCGACGCAGTGCGGTGGCCTGAAGTCGCGAGGCGAGCAGCTCCGCCAACTCGTCGACCGGCACGGTCATGGAGGCGACCAGGCTCGTGGACACCCCCCGGTGGCCGATCCCGGTCGGCGCGATGGCCGCGCGCTCCACGTTCGTGTTGATGAAGGAGTCGGCGAAGGACTGGTACAGGTGGTCACTGTCGTGCGTGCGGCCGTCGTCGTCGCCGAGTTCGGTGCCGAGCAGCGACATCACGAGCGAGACGACACTGCGGTGCAGGTCCTCGCGCTCGATGCCGGAGGTACGGCTGAACAGGAACGCCGTCTGCGCGGTGGAGGGGCGCAGCCGCACTGCCAGACCGCCCGGGTACTCCAGGCGGAGCTGGCCCTGGGTGCCGACGTCGTCCAGGTTGTCCTCGGCGTCGGGTGCGTTCTGGTCGTCGACCAGGCGGAACAGGTCCACCAGGGCGCGGCCGGCGTTGAGCCGTGCGGCCCTGCCGCCGCCGCGCCCGTCGTCGAAGGCGGACGGCATCAGCACCAGCGGGTAGATCTTCACCCGGTAGTGGGCCTCGTCGAAGGCCTGCCCGATCAGGTGCAGATAGTCGTAGAAGATGCCCGAACCCGTGCCGCCGGCCACCGAGAAGGCCACGAACACGTCGCAGCTGTCGGCCAGTGTGCCTCCCAGCGACGTCAGATCACCGCCTGACTTGCTGATCATCGAGATCGCCTCGCGCAGCGGTCCCATGGCTGCACCGAGGCCACTGCGAAACGTCTCGAACAGCGCGCCCCGCCCCACCGTGGGCAATTGTCCCGCGCCCCGGATCAGCGGTGCGATGCGTGGCTCGCCGGCCCGCGGCGGCAGCCATGTGCACAGTGGCCCGGGCAGATTGGTCCGTAGGCTGCGGGCCACCTCGGGATAGGAGTCGAAGCGCGGCAGCAACCCGAAGGTGGCGTGCGAGGTCCGGCTGTACGCGGCCTTGAGCGGCCCGTCGGCGCGCATGTGCGGCAAGCGGTTCAGCTCGGCCTCGTTGAGGTCGGCGTACACGAACTGAAGACAGTCCGGCAGTTGGTACGGCAGCAGCTGTCGGCCCCGGAGCACGGGGAACAGGGCGGTACCGTCCGGCCCGCAGAGCGCCTCGCGCAGCCGGTTCTCCAGTTCCGCGCCGATGAGGCAACCAGTGCCCCCGAGGCCGACGAAGAGCATCGGCTGATAGATCTTCACTGAGCCTCACCTCGAAGGGACATGGCGTACGCGCGCGGTGCCCGGGTGGATGATCCGCGAACCGTGCGGACGCCTCGCGCGTCAGAAGTCGTCGTCATAGGGCCGCCGTGTCTTCAGCGTGGTGTTCTGGGCGGCTGACTCGCGCTTGCCTCGGGCCTGTCGCGTCTGTCCCTCGGACCGCTCCTTCGGCGCGGTCCTCTCCGTGCCGCGCGCGCCACGTCCGGTGCGAGACGATCGCGTCGAGCGGGCGGCGGGACGGTGGTCGGCGAAACCGAGGGAAAGACCGTCGGTAAGTGCGGAGCGCTGGTTGCGGGGGACGACGAGTCGCTCTCCGCCCGGCAGCCGGACGGAGAGTCCGCCGTCGGCGGTTCGGCGTACCCGATGGCGGCCCGGGGAGTCGTCCAGCAGGAGCCGCTGGTTGCCGCCCGTGGCCGCACGGAGCGAGAAGCCGAACTCGGGGCCTGCGTGAGCGGGTGCCCGCAGTCGGCTGAGCTCCATGTCGCCGCGGTACAGGATCAGTTGGATGTCCGAGGTTTCGCGGGCCCGGCGCCGATCCTGCCAGCGCAATCCCAGCAGCACCGCCAGGGCGAGGAGCAGGGCGGCCGCGGCGCCCACTTCCCTGTCGTACCGGTCGAGGAAGCCGGGCACCGGCACGACCCGGACCGTGACGAAGGTCTGCGTCACGACCTGGTCCGATGTCTCGTCCCGCACCGTCAGCCGCCCGGACACCGCGCCGAGCGCCGCGTCCTGTCCGAAGTCGAGCCGCAGGGGCAGGCGTACGGTCTTGCCCGCGGCGACCGTCATCTGCTGCGGGCCGACGGTGGGCGCGCTGTCCGAAGAGCCGTCGCCCAGCGTCAGACTGAGACGGTGCTCGGAGTCGTCGTCGTTGCGCAGTTCGACGCTGCCGTGCGCGGTGTCACCCGGGTGCACCTCGCGGTCCTCAAGGACGATCGCACCGGTCACCAGCGGTGCGGAGGTGGCCAGTCGGGTGGAGTACGGGCTCCGGTCGCCCGCGATGCCCTCGCCGAGCATCAGCCCGGTGAAGGACACCGCCCCGGTGGCGGTGCGCGGCACGGTGATGCGCGCCGAGAACTCACCGTCGTGCGCCTGGGGATCAGGTCCTTCGCCGTCGTCCGCCAGGCGCACGGTGCGGGCCGAGAAGCCGGTGCCGGTCAGTTTCACCGACACTCTGATGCCGTCCAGTTGCGCGCGCTCGGTGAGGACGACGCCCTGCCGGGTCTGGAGCGTGACGTGGGCTGTGACCTGCTGTCCGGCGGTCGGGACCGGCGGGGAGACCAGGATGTAGGAGCGCAGGACGCCCTGCCAGATCGCGGTGGCCGTGATCCGTTGTGCCGAGGCCCCGTCGAGCACCTGCACATGGACGCGCCAGGTTCCGGGGTAGGGATTGCGGATGCGCAGCGCCTCCACCGGCCCGGACTGGCCGACCAGTTCGAACTCCGAACCGTGGGCTCTGCCGTTCAGCGGCACCTTTCGGCCGCGCGGGTCGTAGTACGTCACCGCGACGCCGTCCGGGTTCTCCTTGATGACGTCGATGGTCCCGTCCGTCGCGACCGGCGGGATCGTCACCTCCAGATCGGCGCTGGACGACACCGACGCCGTGTCACCGGGGGTCGTGCGCGCGCAGCGTGCGCCCGCGAAGGCGGTGAGCAGGACCTCGGCCACGTCGGCGGAACCTGCCGTGACACGCGCGGTGGGGCGGGCGGAGGGCAGATCGGCGCAGCGGCTCTGGTAGCCGCCCGCCGCCAGCGCGTCCAACTGCCGTTTGTCGATGGCCGAGCCGAAGCCGAGGGGCCAGATCTGCACCTCGTCCGCGCGGGCCTGTTCGATCTTCTTCTTCAGCGCCTTCTGAGCGTTGGCATTGCGCGAGTCGGGGTCGTCGCCGTAGGCGGGGCTCTCGCTGACGTCGAGTCGACCGTCGGTCAGCAGAAAGACGATCTTCGGGGTGCTGTCCTCGCTGCTGGAGAGGAGTGACAGCGCCTGCGCCAGGGCCGCGGGGAAGTCGGTGCCGTTGCCCTCGGCGTCGGTGCGCCGGTGCAGGCCCGAGACGCAGGAACTCAGCCGCTCCCGGCCGGCCGCGTCCACCCGGGTCAGCGGGCACACGGTGTCCACGGGGGCCTGTCCGGACCGGGTCACGCTGCCGAAGCCGACCACGGCCACGCGGGACTGCTCAGAGACCTCCCCGAGCGCCAGCACCGCGGCGGCCGCACGCTCCGCGGCTACGTCCGCCTTCGACAGGCTTCCGGACTCGTCGACCAGGACGACGAAGTCGACGGGTCCGGGCCGCAGAGCCCCCTGATGATCCTCGGCGTGGGCCGGTACGGGAATGACCGACGGCAGCAGCGCGAGTAATAACGCGCAAATCACTCGCACCGTGTTCAGCAAGCTGATCGACCGAAATGAGATGCGGCGTAATGAGTCTCGCGACGTTATGCTCCGCCGTTTCGACGAAGGGCTGGAGGCGCCCGTCATCATCGGACCACCCCCCTGGGACCCCGCGAGACCGTGCCAGTAGTTGTAGCACCAGGCGGTGGCGCCCGTAAGGGTTTGACTCAATCAGGAAGAGCGCGATTGTTGATCAATTGGAAATTGAACAAGAAGGCGGCGAGTGTTCGAATTCCGCCCGCGTCGGGAGGTAATTCGGAATCCCTGTTTCCATATTTGTTCGATTTGGTGTGAGTCATTCGTTCCAGTTGCGGCGGGATGCTCGCCGCTCCGTGCCCCGCCGTTGCCGGCCGGCGGTCCGTCCGGTGCGGGGGCGCTGGCGTGGCAGGTTAACTCCCTGAAAACTTCTTGGACTTGACGGGCAAATCTCTAGAGTTGTCATTGACATGCCATGGTCTACGCGCGTCATCATGGCACGTATGAGATTCCCCCCACGACCCACTCGTATCGGCGCCGCAGCCGCGCTCCTGTCCGCCGTCCTGCTGGGCGGTACCGTCACCGCGACCTCGGCGACCGCGGCCGCCACCGCCGTCGGTGACATCTGCTACAGCGACCTGCCCTCCCAGGCCTACACCACGCTCAATCTGATCGAGCAGGGCGGGCCCTTCCCGTACTCGCAGGACGGATCCGTCTTCTACAACCGGGAAGGCATCCTGCCCAGCCACTCGTCGGGCTACTACCACGAGTACACGGTCAAGACGCCGGGCGTGTCCACGCGCGGCGCCCGCCGGATCGTCACCGGTCAGGCGTACGAGGAGGACTACTACACCTCCGACCACTACGCCTCCTTCGACCTGATCGACTACGGCTGCTGAACCGGGCGATCACGGTCGGACCCGAGGAAGGGTGCGACCGGCCGGAGGCCCGGCCCGGGTTCAGCCGGGCTTCCGGCTCTCGGCGACCGCGAACAGTGCGAACGCCAGCACCAGCAGCGTGACGCTCGCGAAGATCTCGTAGCCGTCGAGGAAGCCGAGCTTCTGCACGAGGCCCCAGTCCCAGTCGGTGAACTCGTGCAGCAGGCCGGCGATGCCCTGGACCAGGGCGAGGAACCCGAGAACTTCCAGCAACTCCTTCATGGCGCCACCCTCGTCCCGGGGACCTCCCCCACACATCGGCCCCGGGGCGAGGTCGGGCCGACGGAAGTGCACCTCTCCACCGCTCCGCCGCGCCGAAAGTCGGCGATGCCGCGACTTTGGTCGACGATCTCGTTCGGGAAGCGGTGTCGCGGCGCGGGCCTGCGTAGATTTGTCGACCGTGAGTGGTGAGACGCCGGACCCCGAACCGCAGCCCTTCGTGGCGCAGCGCTGGCTGCTGCCCTCGGCCGTGGTGAAGGAGCTCGACCCCGACGGCGAGCGCCCGGGGCGACGGCACCGGCGTACCGCGCGGGACTGGCTCGTCGACTTCAGCTGCTTCCTGACGGCCGTCTGCTTCGGCCTGCTGACCGCCGACGGCCTGGAGCAGGAGCACCTCCCCGAGGCCGTCGCCGCCCTCGATCAGGTGCTCGGCGCGCTCGCCTGCGCCGCGGTCTGGCTGCGCCGCCGCTGGCCGCTGGGGCTCGCCGTGGCGATGATCCCGGTCGGTCTCCTCTCCATCACCGCGTCGGGCGCGATCCTGGTCGCGGTGTTCACCCTCGCCGTGCACCGGCCCTTCCGGTACGTGGCCTGGGTGAGCGGGATCGCGCTCGCCCTGAGCCCGCTCTTCTACTGGCTGCGCCCCGACCCCGACATCCCGTACGTCTGGACGCTGATCATCGGCGTGGTACTGAACGGCGCCGTCGTCGGCTGGGGCATGTTCGTCAGGTCGAAGCGACAGCTCATGCTCAGCCTCCGCGACCGCGCCCAGCGCGCCGAGACCGAAGCCCAATTGCGGGCCGAGCAGGCGCAGCGGCTGGCGCGCGAGGCCATCGCGCGGGAGATGCACGACGTCCTCGCCCACCGGCTGACGCTGCTGAGCGTGCACGCGGGCGCCCTGGAGTTCCGGCCGGGCGCGCCCGAGGAGGAGATCGCGCGGGCCGCCGGGGTCATCCGGGAGAGCGCCCACGAGGCGCTCCAGGACCTGCGGGAGATCATCGGCGTACTGCGGGCGGGGGACCGCGACGACAACAGCCGCCCCCAGCCCACGCTCGGCGCGCTGGAGTCGCTGGTCGCCGAGTCCCGCGAGGCCGGGATGAAGGTCGCCCTCGAGAACCGCGTCACCGATCCCGCCGCCGTCCCCGCCTCCGTGGGCCGCACCGCCTATCGCATCGCCCAGGAGGGGCTGACCAACGCCCGCAAGCACGCCCCCGGCACCGAGGTCACCGTCCTGGTCACCGGCGCCCCGGGCGACGGCCTCGACGTGCTGGTGCGCAATCCGGCGCCGGAGCGCGAGGTGCCGCATGTGCCCGGCTCCGGGCAGGGCCTGATCGGGCTGACGGAGCGGGCGACGCTGACCGGTGGCCGACTGGCGCACGGCCCGACGGCGGGCGGCGGTTTCGAGGTGCGGGCCTGGCTGCCCTGGGGGTGACAACTGCGGCTGGGGTGAACCGGGTTGACTAGGGTGGGACGGCTGTCACACCGTTGTGCGGCGACGCACAGCCCGCAGTCTCCGGAAGGAAAACCGCACAGTGAGTTTCGGGGGACCGTACAACCCGTACCAGCCACCGCCACCGGGACCGCCGAACGGCGGACCGTACCCGCCGCCGCCCCCGCAGGTCCCGCCCCAGCCGTACCCCTACCCCTACGGCTATCCGCCGCCCCCTCCCTACGTGCCGCCGCCGCAGCCCCGGCCCACCACCCTGCTGGGCGGTCTGCGCGGACTGCGCGATGCCGAATGGCCGCCCCTGCGCGTGCTGTTGCGGGGCGGTAGGACCCGGGTCCATGGCTGTGCCTGGGCGTTGCTCCTCTTCCCCTGCACCTGGTTCGTGTCGCTGCCGCTGATGGCCGGGTACGTCTTCGCCCGCTCCGCCCGCAGCCGGGCGCACCGCCTCTTCCCGCCGAACGGGCACCGCCGTATCGAGGATCCGGACCTGATGCGCGTCCAGCGGGTGCGGGCCTGGACCGCGGTCGCCATGTCCATCGGGCTGCTGGTGATGTACGGCAAGCCGGAGGACATCAGCGAGGCGCAGCAGCAGTACATGATGCGCATCGCCGTCACCCCGCCGCTGCTGCTCCTGAGTGCGCCCCTGGTGATCGCGTTCCTGTTCCGCATGGCGTCGCCCCAGACCAAGGCCGAGATGCGGCCGCGGGTGCGGGCCGCCGGGAAGTCGGCCCTGTGGTACGTCGGTGCGGTGACCGCCGTACCGCTGTGCTTCGTCGCGATCGCCCTGGCCCAGGACCGCAGGCCCGTCGACCCCAACGGCGGTTTCCCCTGGCTGGAGTTGGGGCTCACCCTGCCCGTCTTCTGGCTGCTGTTCTTCCTCTTCTTCGCCACCGGGCCCGCCGTGCGCACCGGCTTCAACTCCGCGGGCGTGCACGCCGCGTTGCCCGCCTTGCTCACGCTGGTGCTGGTGTGGGAGTTCGCGCTGATCAGCCTGGTCGCGGGCGGGCTGCCGCCCGGTCCGCCCGTCGTCCAGATGCTCGCCGTCCTGGCCGGACCGGCCTCGGTGACGGCGGTGGTCCGCTGGGAGCTGCACCGCCTGCGCACGCGCTACGGCGTCGTCCTGCGGGCCTGAGGGCCGTCAGTGGGGGCGGCGGCGAGGCACGACTCGCTGACCCGCCGCCCCGTACACCCACTTCGACGTGCCGTCGATGAACTCGGCCGGGAAGCCGAGCCGGAAGCCGGTCGGTTCTTCGAGTCTCGTCATCAGCTCGGCGGGCAGGGTCAGTCCGGCCGCGCCCAGGTTGTCCGCGAGTTGCTCGGCCCGCCGGGCGCCGACGATCGGATGTACGGCGGAGGAGCGGGTCATGGTCCACGCGAGGGCCACCTGCGCCGGGGAGACGCCGAGTTCGTCCGCCACCGAACCCACCGCCCGCGCCACGGCGTGCTCCCGCTCACCGAGCGCACCCGCGTCCAGCCGTGCGGGCTCGCCCTCGCCGACACCGCCCGGACGCGTGTACTTGCCGGACAGGATCCCGCCCTGGAGCGGACTCCACGCCGCCACCGAAAGACCCAACGCCTCGGCCATGGGCAGCAGTTCCCGCTCGACGTCCCGGTTCAGCAGGCTGTACGGCACCTGGAGCCCGGCGAACTCCGTCCAACCCCGCAGCTCCGCCAGGGTGTTGGCGCGGGACACCAGCCAGGCCGGGGCGTCCGAGACGCCGATGTAGAGCACCTTTCCGGAGCGCACGGCGTCGTCGAGGGCGCGCATCGTCTCCTCGACCGGGGTGTTGGGGTCCCAGATGTGCACCCAGTACAGGTCGATGTAGTCAGTGCCGAGCCGGCGCAGGCTCGTCTCCAGCGATTGGGTCAGGTTCTTGCGGTGGTTGCCCGCGGCGTTGGGGTCCTCGCCGTCCCGAGTGCAGGTGTATTTGGTGGACAGCACGAACCGGTCGCGCCGCCCCTTGAGCAGCTCGCCGACGATCGTCTCGCTCTGCCCGTCACCGTAGTTGACGGCGGTGTCGACGACGTTCCCGCCCGCCTCCGCGTAGGTGTCGAGGATGCGCGCGCACTCCTTGCGGGGCACCCCCACCCCGTCGCCCTCCCCGAAGGTCATGGCACCCAGGAACAGCTCGGACACACGCAGGCCGGTACGGCCCAGAAGCCGGTAACGCAAGGAGATCCCTCTCGTCGGTCGCTAGGTTCGGCAATCTAGCCCGACCCTGCGACCCGCGCCCCGGCAACCATGATTGGTTAAGGTCCATGACTGCCATCAGACTCCTCCTCGTCGACGACGATCCGCTGGTAAGGGCCGGTCTGTCCCTGATGATGGGCGGCGCGGACGACATCGAGATCGTCGGCGAGGCCTCCGACGGCGCCGAGGTGGAGGAACTCGTCGAACGCTCCCGCCCCGACGTCGTGCTGATGGACATCCGGATGCCCTCGATGGACGGCCTCACCGCAACCGAGCGGCTGCGCGGCCGCCCCGACGCCCCGCAGGTGGTCCTGCTCACCACCTTCCACGCCGACGAGCAGGTGCTGCGCGCCCTGCGCGCGGGCGCCGCCGGGTTCGTCCTCAAGGACACCCCGCCCGCAGAGATCGTCGAGGCGGTGCGGCGGGTCGCCGCGGGCGATCCGGTGTTGTCGCCCACCGTGACACGCCAGTTGATGGAGCACGCGGCGGGCGGCGCCGCCGACACCCGCCGCACCCGCGCGCGTGACCGGGTCGCCGCGCTGAACGACCGCGAGCGCGAGGTCGCCGTGGCGGTGGGCCGGGGCCTGTCCAACGCGGAGATCGCGACCGGCCTGTTCATGAGCGTCGCCACGGTGAAGACCCATGTCTCCCGCATCCTGACCAAGCTCGACCTCAACAACCGGGTGCAGATCGCCCTGCTGGCCTACGACGCGGATCTGCTCGAGGAACCCGAGGAGAACGGGCACTAGCCGTGGCCGCCGTCCGTTGTCCGGATGTCGGGCAGTGTGCGAGGGGGAGCGGGCATGAGCGGCGTCATCGACCTGGGGGAGTTCGGCGAGGAGTTCCGGAGCGATCCGCATCCGGCCTACGCCCGCCTGCGCGCCCTGGGTCCGGTCCACCGGGTCCGCCCGGCCGGGTGGGAGTCGGAGACCTGGCTGGTCGTCGGCCACGAGGAGGCGCGCGCCGCGCTGGCCGACCCCCGGCTCGCCAAGGACGCCGCCAAGATCGGCCTGTCCTCGCTCGACGAGGAGCTGATCGGGAAGAACCTGCTGGTCTGCGACCCGCCCCAGCACACCCGGCTGCGCGGACTGATCTCCCGCGCCTTCACCATGCGCCGCGTGGAGGAACTGCGTCCGCGTGTCCAGCGGATCACCGACGACCTGCTCGACGCGATGCAGCCGTACGGCCGCGCCGAACTGGTGGAGTCCTTCGCCCACCCGCTGCCGTTGACCGTGATCTGCGAACTGCTCGGGGTGCCCGAGATGGATCGCGCGGAGTTCCGCAAGATGTCCACCGAGGCGGTCGCGCCCACCACTTCGGGCAGTGAGTACGACGCTTTCGTCGGCCTCGCCGCCTACTTCACCGAGCTGATCGAGGACAAGCGGGCCGCGGGACCGAGCGGCGACCTGCTCAGCGATCTGATCCGCACCACCGCCGAGGACGGCGACCGGCTCTCGGCGGACGAACTGCGCGGCATGGCCTTCATCCTGCTGATCGCCGGCCACGAGACCACGGTCAACCTCATCACCAGCGGCGTCCACGCCCTGCTCACCCACCCCGACCAACTCGCCGCCCTGCGGGCCGACATGACCCTCGTCGACGGCGCCGTGGAGGAGATGCTGCGCTACGAGGGCCCGGTGGAGAACGCCACCTTCCGGTTCGCCGCCGAGCCCCTGGAGATCGGCGGCGTCGAGGTGGCGGCGGGCGACCCGGTGATGGTCTGCCTCACGGCGGCCGACCGGGACGAGGCCCGCTACCCCGACCCCGGCCGCTTCGACATCCGCCGGGACACCCGCGGCCATGTCGCATTCGGCCACGGCATCCACTACTGCCTGGGCGCACCCCTGGCCCGCCTCGAGGCGCGCACGGCGATACGCGCGCTGCTGGACCGCGCCCCCGACCTGGCCCTCGACGGCCCGCCCGGAGAATGGCTCCCCGGCATGCTCATGCGGGGCATGCGAAGCCTGCCGGTGCGGTGGTAGGCGGTCGGCTTCGCGGTGTCATGCCGGACGTGTCAGATCCGCGCCGTCTCCTGCCCGCCCGGGAGTTCCACCAGCCGGACCGGTCTTCGGTCCCGTCGGGAGAGCTCGCAGGCCTCGGCGACCCGCAGCGCCTGAAGGGCCTCGCGGCCGTCGCAGGGGTTGGCCCGCTCGCCCATGACCACCTCGACGAACGCCGCCAGTTCGGCCTCGTAGGCGGGTCCGAAGCGCTCCAGGAAGCCGGGCCAGGGCTTGTCCGCGGCCGGTGGTCCGGTCGGCTCGGTGGAGGCGATCGGGGTGCGGTCGTCGAGGCCTACGACGATCGTGTCCCGCTCCCCGGCCAGCTCCATGCGCACGTCGTACCCGGCGCCGTTCAGCCGGGTCGCGGTGGCCGTGGCGAGCGTCCCGTCGTCGAGGGTCAGCACCACCGCGGCGGTGTCCACATCGCCCGCCGCACGGAACATCGGGCCGCCGGCGTCCGACCCGGCCGCGTACACCTCGCTCACCTCGCGCCCGGTCACCCAGCGCAGCACGTCGAAGTCATGGATCAGCGTGTCCCGGTAGAGCCCGCCGGACAGCGGCAGATAGTCGGCCGGTGGCGGCGCCTGGTCGCTGGTGAGCGCCCGAACGGTGTGCAGCCGCCCGAGCCGCCCCGCGCGCACGGCCTCCCGGGCTCCGGCATAGCCCGTGTCGAAGCGGCGCTGGAAGCCCATCTGAAGGATCGTTCCGGCGCTCTCCACCTCGCCGATGGCCTGGAGCGTGCCGGGCAGATCCAGCGCTATGGGCTTCTCGCAGAACACCGGCAGCCCCGAACGTGCCGCCCGTCCGATCAGCTCGGCGTGCGCCGAGGTCGCCGTGGTGATGACCACGCCGTCCACGCCCCACCGGAAGATCTCGTCCACCCCCGGTGCCGCCGTCTCGCCCAGCCGCACCGCGAGCGCAGCGGCCCGCCCGGGGTCGGCGTCCGTGAGGATCAGCGAACCGACCTCACGATGTCGGCTCAGCGTGTTCGCATGGATCGTGCCGATCCGGCCCGTACCGATGACTCCGAGGCGCATGGGAACAAAGTGCGGTCGCATCGGGCACCCTGTCAATCCGTATGTCCTGACAACCAAACCTCACGACTTCCCGTCAACCGGCCACGGAGCTACGCTCGCCCCGTGCCGAAACCAGAAGTGGACCCGACCGTGTCACTCGACCTCGCCGTGGACCGGAGCAGCCCGGTGCCGTTGTACTTCCAGCTGTCCCAGCAGCTGGAGGCCGCGATCGAGCACGGCGCCCTCACCCCCGGCAGCCTGCTGGGCAACGAGATCGAGCTCGCCGCACGGCTCGGCCTGTCCCGGCCGACCGTCCGCCAGGCCATCCAGTCGCTGGTCGACAAGGGCCTGCTGGTCCGCCGCCGCGGCGTCGGTACCCAGGTCGTGCACAGCCAGGTCAAGCGCCCCCTGGAGCTCAGCAGCCTCTACGACGACCTGGAGGCGGCCGGCCAGCGCCCCGCCACCACGGTGCTGGTCAACACCGTCGTCCCGGCCTCCGCCGAGATCGCCGCAGCGCTCGGCGTCCCCGAGGGCAGCGAGGTGCACAAGGTGGAGCGGCTGCGCCTCGCGCACGGCGAGCCGATGGCGTACCTGAGCAACCATCTGCCCGGCGGACTGCTCGACCTGGACACCGCCCAGCTGGAGGCCACCGGCCTGTACCGGATGATGCGCTCCGCCGGGATCACCCTGCACAGCGCCCGCCAGTCCATCGGCGCCCGCGCCGCCACCGCCGCCGAGGCCGAGCGGCTCGCCGAGGCCGAGGGCGCCCCGCTGCTCACCATGCAGCGCACCACCTACGACGACACCGGCCGGGCGGTCGAGTACGGCGATCACATCTACCGGCCGAGCCGCTACTCCTTCGAGTTCCAGCTCCTCGTACGGCCGTAGCGGGCCCCGCTGGAAAACCCGAGTTCGTCGCAATGTCCGGACAATGCGACCGACTCGCGCTCCCCGGTCACCCGGCACATGATCCCTGTGTTTGATACTGGGGCGTTTGGGGCTGGTGAGGGCACCGGCCCCTTGCGTTCGTCAGGCACAGCAAGAAGGGCACGGCCTCGTGGCACGGTTGAGGACCTGGACAGGAATCGCGCTGGCAGGGGCACTGTGCGCGACAGTCCCATTGATGGCCGGTTGCAGCAGCACCGGCGGCAAGCGCGCCGAGGACGCCCGCAAGGCCGCGGCGGCCCAGGGCAGAGCGGCGGTGAACACCCCCCGCTGGACCTTCGCGATGATCACCCACTCGGGTGATGGCGACACCTTCTGGGACATCGTCCAGAGCGGCGCGAAGCAGGCCGCGGTCAAGGACAACATCAACTTCCTCTACTCCCACGACGACGAGGCCCAGCAGCAGGCCCAGCTCGTCGACGCGGCCGTCGACAAGCAGGTCGACGGGATCATTGTCTCCCTCGCCAAGCCCGACGCCATGAAGGCCGCCGTGGCGCGCGCCCGCAAGGCCGGAATCCCGGTGATCACCGTGAACTCCGGCTCGGCGGAGTCCAAGGACTTCGGCGCGCTCACCCACATCGGGCAGGACGAGACCATCGCCGGTGAGGCCGTCGGCGAGGAGCTGAACGCGCGCGGCCGCAAGAAGGCCGTCTGCGTCCTGCACGAGCAGGGCAACGTCGGCCACGAACAGCGCTGCGACGGCATCAAGAACACCTTCGACGGCACCGTCCAGGACCTCTACGTCACCGGCACCAACATGCCGGACGTCCAGTCCGCCATCGAGGCCAAGCTCCAGGCCGACGACTCCATCGACTCGGTCGTCACCCTCGGCGCGCCCTACGCCGACACCGCCGTCAAGGCCAAGCAGGGCGCCGGCAGTGACGCCGAGATCGACACCTTCGACCTCAACGCCAAGGTCGCGGCCTCGCTCCAGGACGGCACCCTCGGCTTCGCCGTGGACCAGCAGCCCTACCTCCAGGGCTACCAGGCCGTGGACCTGCTGTGGCTGTACAAGTACAACGCCGACGTCCTCGGCGGCGGCAAGCCCGTGCTCACCGGCCCGCAGATCATCACCAAGGACCAGGCCGCCGAGCTGGAGGAGTACACGGAGCGGGGCACCCGATGAGCGCCGGCACGGCCGACACCCGGCTCATCGAGACCTCCGCGCTGCGCAAGCTGCTCGGCCGACCCGAACTCGGCTCGGTGGTCGGCGCGATCGCCGTCTTCGTCTTCTTCGCGTTCGTGGCCGACGGCTTCCTGCGCGCCTCCAGCCTCAGCACGGTCCTCTACGCCTCGTCCACGATCGGCATCATGGCGGTCCCGGTCGCCCTGCTGATGATCGGCGGCGAGTTCGACCTCTCGGCAGGCGTGATGGTGACGTCGTCGGCCCTGGTGTCGTCGATGTTCAGCTACCAGATGACTGCCAACACCTGGGTCGGCGTAGGCGTGTCCCTGCTGGTCACCCTGGCCATCGGCGCGTTCAACGGCTTCATGCTCACCCGCACCAAGCTGCCGAGCTTCATCATCACGCTCGGCACCTTCCTGATGCTGACCGGCATGAACCTCGGCTTCACCAAGCTGATCGACGACACGGTCTCGACGAAGTCGATCGCCGACATGGAGGGCTTCTCCAGCGCCCAGGACGTTTTCGCCTCGACGCTCACGATCGGCGACGTCGACTTCAAGATCACCATCCTGTGGTGGTTCGGCCTGGTCGCCCTCGCCTCCTGGATCCTGCTGCGCACCCGCGCGGGGAACTGGATCTTCGCGGTCGGCGGCAACCAGGACGCGGCCCGCGCGGTGGGCGTGCCCGTCGCCAAGACCAAGATCGGCCTCTACATGGGCGTCGCCTTCGGCGCCTGGATCTCCGGCCAGCACCTGCTCTTCTCGTACGACGTCGTCCAGTCCGGCGAGGGCGTCGGCAACGAGCTGATCTACATCATCGCGGCCGTCATCGGCGGCTGTCTGATCACCGGCGGCTACGGCAGCGCGGTCGGCTCGGCGGTCGGCGCGTTCATCTTCGGCATGACCAGCAAGGGCATCGTCTTCGCCGAGTGGAACCCCGACTGGTTCAAGTTCTTCCTCGGAGCGATGCTGCTCCTCGCGACCCTGCTCAACGCCTGGGTCCGCAAGCGTGCGGAGGCCACCAAGTGACACTCGTCGAGCTGGCCGACGTCAGCAAGCAATACGGCAACATCCGCGCCCTCGAAGGCGTCTCCCTGGAGGTCAACGAGGACGAGATCACCTGCGTCCTCGGCGACAACGGCGCGGGCAAGTCCACCCTGATCAAGATCATTTCCGGGCTGCACCAGCACGACGGCGGCACCCTGCGCATCGACGGCGAGGAGACGAAACTGTCCTCCCCGCGCGACGCCCTGGACCGCGGCATCGCCACGGTCTACCAGGACCTGGCCGTCGTACCCCTGATGCCGGTCTGGCGGAACTTCTTCCTCGGCTCCGAACCCCGCAAGGGCAGGGGCCCCTTCAAGCGCATGGACGTCGACTACATGCGCCGCGCCACCTGGGCGGAGCTGCGCAACATGGGCATCGACCTCCGAGACGTCGACCAGCCCATCGGCACCCTCTCCGGCGGCGAACGCCAGTGCGTGGCCATCGCGCGGGCGGTCCACTTCGGCGCGCGGGTCCTGGTCCTCGACGAACCGACGGCGGCGCTCGGCGTGAAGCAGTCGGGCGTGGTCCTCAAGATGGTGGCGACGGCGAGGGACGAGGGCCTGGGCGTTGTCTTCATCACACACAACCCGCACCACGCGTATATGGTCGGCGACCGCTTCGTGCTGCTGAAGAGGGGCGCGATGGTGGGTAACTACGCGCGCGATGAGATCACCCTGGACGAGCTGACGAGACAGATGGCGGGCGGAAACGACCTGGACGATCTACGCCACGAGCTGGAACGTTCCTGAGGGGCGCGGGGAACTGCGCGACCAGCCACAGACGGCTTTCACACGGCGTACGCGCGCAACCACCCCATTGTTTCCCCGTACGGCACCCCTACCGACGGTGAGGCACAATCAACCCCGATGAGCACCTACGGCACCTTCACCGCCCCCATCGGCTCCCGCCGCGCGCCGGCGCTACGTACCGTCGGCACACGGGAGCGCCGGTCACATCTGACCGCACCCCGGGTCCCCACCGTCGGCATCGACATCGGCGGCACCAAGGTGATGGCCGGTGTCGTCGACGCCGACGGCAACATCCTGGAGAAGCTCCGCGCGGAGACCCCGGACAAGTCCAAGAGCCCCAAGGTCGTCGAGGACACCATCGTCGAGCTGGTGCTGGACCTCTCCGACCGGCACGACGTGCACGCCGTCGGCATCGGCGCGGCCGGCTGGGTCGACGCCGACCGCAACCGCGTCCTGTTCGCCCCGCACCTGTCCTGGCGCAACGAACCGCTCCGGGACCGGCTCGCCGGGCGGCTCGCGGTGCCCGTGCTGGTCGACAACGACGCCAACACGGCCGCGTGGGCGGAGTGGCGGTTCGGCGCGGGCCGGGGCGAGGACCACCTGGTCATGATCACGCTGGGCACCGGTATCGGCGGCGCGATCCTGGAGGACGGCCAGGTCAAGCGCGGCAAGTTCGGCGTCGCGGGCGAGTTCGGCCATATGCAGGTCGTCCCCGGCGGACACCGCTGCCCGTGCGGCAACCGCGGCTGCTGGGAGCAGTACAGCTCCGGCAACGCGCTGGTGCGCGAGGCGCGTGAGCTGGCCGCGGCCGACTCCCCGGTGGCGTACGGGATCATCGAGCACGTCAAGGGCAACATCGCCGACATCAGCGGCCCGATGATCACCGAGCTGGCCCGCGAGGGCGACGCCATGTGCATCGAGCTGCTCCAGGACATCGGGCAGTGGCTCGGCGTCGGCATCGCCAACCTCGCCGCTGCCCTCGACCCCTCCTGCTTCGTCATCGGCGGCGGTGTCTCGGCCGCCGACGACCTGCTGATCGCCCCCGCGCGGGACGCCTTCAAGCGCCATCTCACCGGCCGCGGCTACCGACCCGAGGCCCGGATCGCGCGCGCCCAGCTCGGCCCCGAGGCCGGCATGGTCGGCGCCGCCGACCTCGCCCGGCTGGTCGCCCGCCGCTTCCGGCGCGCCAACCGGCGCCGCGTGGAGCGCCACGAGCGCTACGAGCGGTACGTGGCCTCCCGCCGTGCGTCGCAGGGGCCCGCGTGACCATGACGCCCGATCTGCCCCGCCAGGCCGAACCCGCGGACGAGCCGTCCCGGCCCGCCGAGGACCGGCGCCACATGATCCGCCGCCGTGCCCTGACCCTGCTCATCATCGGGCTGCTCATCGGCGTCCCGGCCGGCTACCTGGTGATCTCCGCCAACCAGAGCCGGGACAGCGGCAAGGACAAGGAGGCCAAGTACTCGGCGAGGGGACTCACCGAGGGCTGGCCGTCCAAGGTCCAGCGCCGCCTCTACCAGATCCCGATACCGCATCCGGCGAACCAGGTCGCGTACTACGAGACCAACAACTGGCGCACCAGTCGTCTCTACGTCCAGTTCCAGACCACGCACGCCGGTCTCGACGCCTTCCTGGCCGAACTGGGCCTGACCCGGGACGACCTGGAGCGCGACGACATCACCATCGGCGCCCGCGACCAGAAGGTAACCGGCTGGAAGTTCGCGGGCGAGGGCTCCCGGCCCGGCGACTACTTCGGCCTGGTCCGCGAGCAGAAGAACCCCGCGCCGACGCAGGACATAGTGGTGAACACGGGCAACCCGGAGTTCCCCATGGTGTACGTCGTCTCCCGCACGGTTCCGTAACCGACCGACCGACCAGCCCGCCCGGGCCGGTCGCCGGGGCCGATTGTCAGACCCCGCCCGTAGAGTCGAAGACGTCTGATCCGACTCAGGGCAGGGAGGTGACACATGGTGGGTGAAACGGCTGCGGTCGTCGACGACCGCACAGGCGGTCCTCGTACGGCGGACTCGGTGCCGGTGCGCCTGGCCGCCGTCTTCCTGCCCGCGCCCCTCCCGCGTGAGGGCCGGATCGCCTTCTGGGACCCGGAGGACGGCCCGCTGCCCGCCGGACCGGAGCCGACCGAGCTGACCGTCGTACGGCCGCACGGATCAGGCGTCCGCCGCAGGCCCGCCCCCGCGCTGACCCTTCCGCTCGACGCCGCGCTGCCCCTGCTCGTACGGGCCCGCCGCGACCCCGCCGCCCATCCCGCCACGGCCGCCTGGGGCGCCGCCGCCCAGCACGCGCTGCGCCTCACCGCGCGCGGCCGCCTCCTGCCCGGACTGACCCCCACCGGCCACGACGCCTGGCGGGCCGGTCCGCTCGACCCGGACGACATCGCCCACCTGCGGGCCATCGCCGCCGCCCTGCCGTACGAGGGCCACGCGGTGCCGCTGCCCGGCCCCGGCCCGCTCCGGCTGCCCGAACCCGAAGCGCTGATGCGATCCTTCCTGGACGCCGTCGCGGACACCCTGCCCCGCACCCCGGCCGCCCCGTACGCCTCCGGGAAGCCCTTCGCGGACCGTCGACCGCAGCGTCTGCCCGAGGCCCATGACTGGGCCGCCGAGGTCGCCGCCGGGATGGACGCGGGCGTGCGGATCTCCCTGCGCCTCGACCTGTCGGCGCACGAACTCTTCGACGCGGAGGAGGGTGTCCGCAGCGCGGGCGCGGCGATCGTCCAGGTGCACAGCCTCGCCGACCCCACGCTGGTGGCCGACGCGGCGGCACTGTGGGCGGGGTCGGCGGACGCGGCCTTCGGCCCACGCGCGCGGGTCGACGCGGCCCTCGCGGTGCGCCGCGCGGCCCGGATCTGGCCGCCGCTCGACCGGCTCGCCGAGCAGGACGTGCCCGATGTACTGGCCCTCTCCGACGAGGAGTTGGGCGATCTGCTCGGCGTGGCGGCGACCCGGCTCGCGGCGGCGGGCGTCGGGGTGCACTGGCCCCGGGACCTCGCCCAGGACCTCACCGCCGCCGCGGTGGTACGGCCCGCCCCGGGCTCGGCGACCGACGGCACCGGGTTCTTCGAGAGCGAGGAACTGCACCAGTTCCGCTGGCAGTTGGCGCTCGGCGGGGAGCCGCTCAGCGAGGCCGAGATGGACGCGCTCGCCGAGGCGCACCGCCCGGTCGTCCGGCTCCGTGACCACTGGGTGCTGGTGGACCCGGCCTTGGTCCGCAAGGCCCGTAAGCGCGAACTGGGCCTGCTCGACCCGGTCGACGCGCTGTCCGTCGCGCTCACCGGCACCGCGGAGGTCGACGGCGACACCGTGGAGGCGGTCCCGGTCGGCGCCCTCGCTGCCCTGCGTGACCGGCTCACGGCAGGAGTGCGCCCCGCCGAGGCGCCGCCGGGGCTCAAGGCCACCCTCCGCGACTACCAACTGCGCGGGCTGGCCTGGCTGGACCTCATGACCACCCTCGGCCTCGGCGGCTGCCTCGCCGACGACATGGGGCTCGGCAAGACCATCACCGTCATCGCCCTGCACCTGAAGCGGGCCCGCACCGAACCGACCCTGGTGGTCTGCCCGGCCTCCCTCCTCGGCAACTGGCAGCGCGAGATCACCCGCTTCGCGCCCGGCGTCCCCGTCCGCCGCTTCCACGGCCCCGACCGCACCCTGGACGACCTGACCGGAGGCTTCGTCCTCACGACGTACGGCACCATGCGGTCGGCCGCGCCGGTCCTTGCCCAGCAGGCGTGGGGCATGGTCGTCGCGGACGAGGCACAGCACGTCAAGAACCCGTACTCGGCGACGGCGAAGGCGCTGCGCACGATTCCGACACCGGCGCGGGTGGCGCTGACCGGCACACCGGTGGAGAACAACCTGTCCGAGCTGTGGGCCCTGCTGGACTGGACGACGCCGGGGCTCCTCGGGCCGCTGAAGTCCTTCCGGGCCCGGCACGCGCGTGCCGTGGAGAACGGCGAGGACGAGGAGGCGGTGGAGCGGCTGGCCCGGCTGGTGCGGCCCTTCCTCCTGCGCCGCAAGAAGTCCGACCCCGGGATCGTGCCGGAACTGCCGCCCAAGACGGAGACCGACCATCCGGTGCCGCTCACCCGTGAACAGGCCGCGCTGTACGAGGCGGTGGTGCGCGAGTCGATGCTCGCCATCGAGACGGCGGAGGGCATGGCACGCCGGGGCCTGGTGCTGAAGCTGCTGTCGGCGCTGAAACAGATCTGCGACCACCCGGCGCTGTACCTCAAGGAGCCCGCGGCGGGGGACGGCCTGCTCGCCCGCTCGGGCAAGCTGGCACTGCTGGACGAACTCCTGGACACCCTCCTCTCCGAGGACGGCTCGGCCCTGGTGTTCACGCAGTACGTGGGCATGGCCCGCCTGATCACCTCCCACCTCGCCTCCCGCGCGGTCCCGGTGGACCTGCTCCACGGCGGCACACCGGTCCCGGAACGGGAACGCATGGTGGACCGCTTCCAGGCAGGCGAAACCCCGGTCCTGGTGCTGTCCCTCAAGGCGGCGGGCACCGGCCTGAACCTCACCCGCGCCGGTCATGTCATCCACTTCGACCGCTGGTGGAACCCGGCCGTGGAGGAACAGGCCACCGACCGCGCCTACCGCATCGGCCAGACCCAGCCCGTCCAGGTCCACCGCCTCATCACCGAGGGCACGATCGAGGACCGCATCGCCGACATGCTCGAATCCAAGCGAGCCCTGGCCGACGCGATCCTCGGCTCCGGCGAATCGGCCCTCACGGAGCTGACCGCCCGCGAACTGTCCGACCTGGTCTCCCTGCGGAGGACGCCATGACTTCCCGCCCTTCGGACGAGGCACGGCGCGCGTTGCGGGAGGCACGGGACCGGGAGACCGGGAAGGCCGAGGACGACGCAGCGGCTACGAGGGCGACGGTGGCGACGCCCCACACAGAGGGAGCCGCCGAGCCGGAGGGGGAGCATGCGTCCCGTCCGGGGGATGCGGCGCGCGCGGCGCTGCGGCGGGCGGTGTCGACCCATCGTGGCGCCGGGACCACGGGGGCGGACTCCGGCGCTGCCGAGGATGCGGACGGCTTCGCGGACGGCGCTGCCGACGAGCACGACGGCCACGCGAGCGGCTCTGCCCGTCAGCACCCGACCCGCCCCGCGGACGTAGCGCGCGAGGCGCTCCGCGCAGCTCGCCGCGACCGGAGTCGGGCCCCGGACCGGACGGAGCCGCCCCGCGCGGCCCGTCGCGCACCCCGGAACGACCCGGCAGCGGCTCGGGTCCGCGCCATGCGTGAACTCCTCGCCGACGCCTTCCGGTTGCCCGCGGACGTGGAGTCGCCGCAGGAGGCACCGGAGGAACGCCCGACCGAGTCCGAAGCCTCCGCGCACCCTGCCGGATCCGCGTCGGCTCGCCTGCCCCTCGACCGGCCTCCCACCCCGTCCCCGCCCGCCACCCCCCGAGCCCCCCACTCCATGGCCGCCCCCTCCCGGGACAGCGACCTGCGGCGTACCTTCCCGGCGTTTCCCGCTCGGGATGCCGGTGGCAGCGGGTTCGCGGAGACGTGGTGGGGGAATGCGTGGGTGTCGGCGTTGGAGGAGGGGGCGCTCGACCCCAAGCGGCTCGCTCGGGGGCGGGGGTATGCCGAGCAGGGGAATGTCGATGCCATCACCGTCACGCCGGGGCTGGTTCTCGCGTATGTGAAGGGCAGTCGGCCGCGGCCGTACCGGGTTCAGGTGCGGCTTAGGACGCTTGACGACGCGGACTGGGAGCGGTTTCTGGATGCCGCCGCCGAGCGGCCGGGGCATATTGCCGCGCTGCTGGACAAGGAGATGCCGCACTCTCTGGCCGAGTGCGGCGTGCCGCTGCTGCCGGGACCGCGGGACTTGGACCCCCAGTGCAGTTGCCCCGACTCCGGGCACCCCTGCAAGCACGCGGCCGCGCTCTGCTACCAGACCGCCCGTCTGCTCGACGCCGACCCCTTCGTCCTGCTCCTGCTGCGCGGCCGGGGCGAACGCGAACTGCTCGACGCCCTGTCCCGCCTCAGCGCTGCCCGAGCGGCCCGTGCGGCGCAGGACAAGGAACCGGCGCCGCTGCCGGGCGTACGCGCAAGCGAGGCCCTCGCCCGCCGTCAACTCCCGCCCCTGCCATCGCCGTTGCCGGTACCGCCGCACCCCGAGCAGCCCCCGGTCTATCCGGCGGCACCGGGTGGTCCGGACCCGTTCGCTCTCGACCAGCTGGCCACCGACGCCGCCGCCCGCGCCCACGCGCTCCTCGGCACCGGCCGCGACCCCCTCGCCGAACTGACGCTGTGGCAGGACGCCGTACGACTGGCCGCGGCGCGCCCCGGTTCCGGGCTCACCGCAGGAGGCCGCGCCCTGTACGCCTCGCTGGCCTCCGCCGCCGAGCGCACGCCCGCCGAGCTGGCGCGGGCGGTGGCCGCGTGGCGCCAGGGAGGTCCCGAAGGGCTCGCCGTACTGGAAGAGCCGTGGGACCCGCCCGCCGGTCGCTTCGACCGGGCCCGACCGCTCCTCCTCGCCGCCGACCTCCCCGCCTTCCGGCCGTGGCGCAACCGCCTCACCCACCCCCGCGGCCATGTCCAACTCCGCCTGGGACAAGACGGCTTGTGGTACGCGTACGAATCAGAACCCGGCCACGAGGACTGGTGGCCCCGAGGCACGCCCGACCTGGACCCGGTCGGCGCACTGACCGGTCTGGGCGGGCCCGCTGACCCATGAGGGCCGCGCCTGGCCCAGGCCCGGTACCCCTCCAGCGGCTCCCGCATTACCATGGTCAAGACTCGACTGGCGCACGAGTCACCGACCACCGCGCCGGCTGCCAGTCGTGTCTCGCACACACGAGGAGGGCAATGCCTGTCGTGGAATACGCGAAATCCAGGTCGTGTTCGCGAACGTCGGGCCGGCGATTATCGAGCCGTTCCTGGCTCCTCGGCCCGCCCCGCCTCTGCCGATTACCGGTCCGGTCACAGCTGCGATTACAGGTCCGATTACCGGTCCAGGCCCGCCCCCTCACCCCCCGCCGACCACCGCACCACCCTGATTCACCCCCACCCTCCCGCGCATCCGACCGACGGCCCCCGCCCCGCCGACAGGCGCCGCGATGAACGCCGTCGAAGTTCTGGGACTGCGCCGCGAGTTCCCGCCCTCCAAGGGCGGCCGCAACCCCTCCCGCACCGCCCTCGACGGGATCGACCTCACCGTCGGCGAAGGCGAAGTGCACGCGCTGCTCGGCCCCAACGGCGCGGGCAAGACCACCCTGTGCAGGATTCTCGCCACCGTCCTGGTCCCCAGCGCGGGCACGGCACGCATCCTCGGCCACGACGTCGTCACCGAACTCACCACCGTCCGCCCGCTGATCGGCTGCGTCTTCGGCGGCGACCGGGGACTCTACGGTCGGCTCTCCGCCCGCCGGAACCTCTGCTACTGGGGCGCTCTGTACGGGATACCCGGCCGGGAAATCCGGGGCCGTGCCGCCGAGTTGCTGGACCGCTTCGGACTCAGGGCTCACGCGGACGAGCGGGTGGAGACCTTCTCGCGGGGCATGAAGCAGCGTCTGCATCTCGCCCGCGGGCTGATGCACGGCCCACGGGTGCTGCTGCTCGACGAACCGACGACCGGCATGGACCCCGTCGCCGCGCGGGACTTCCGTACGCTGATCGGCGAACTGCGCGGCGAGGGCCGTTCCGTCCTGCTCACCACCCATGACATGGCGGAGGCCGAGACCGTCTGCGACCGCGCCACCCTCATCGACGGCGGCCGGATCCGGCACACCGCGACCCCGAGGGAACTGGGCGCACTGCTGTCCCGGCACGAACGCATCGAGGTCGGCGGCGTCCCCGCCCCGCTGCTCGCCCGGCTGGACAGCTGCCCCGAGGTCACCTCCGTCCGCACCGGCCCCGACGGCTCGACCGTGATCGAGGTCTCCGGACAAAGCGCGCTCGGACCGGTGCTGCGGCTCCTCGTCGACGGTGGCGTCACCGACCTGGCGACCACCCGGCCGAGCCTCGAAGAGGTCTACCTCCGGTTGATCGGCGACCGCGGCATGGAGGTCGCCTCATGAGCCGGACGATCTCGACGAGCCTCATGAGCCACTTCAGGACCTTCCGGGCCGGACTGAGCCTCCAGGCCGCCCTGTTGTGGCGCTCTCCCGGCGAACTGCACATGCTGGCCACCGTTCCGCTGTACACCCTCGTCCTGCTGGCCATGACCGACGCCCCCCACCGCGCCGGACTCGCCCCCACGGTCGTCATCGCCCCGACCTTGATGGCCCTGTGGTCGATGGCGCTGTTCACCGCCGGGGACCTGATCGACCGCGACCGTGCCGAGGGCACCCTGGAGGCCACCGTCGCCGCACCGGCAGCCCTCGCGCCGGTCATCACCGGACGCATCTGCGCGGTGACCGCGGCCGGGCTCGTTGCCTTCGCCGAGGCGTGGGCCGTCGGCCTCTGCTTCGGCGTCCGGCTGACCGTGCACCATCCGCTCGTTCTCGTCACCGGCATCCTCGCGACCGCCCTCACCACCGCCTGCACGGCCGCGGTGATCGCCTCGGTGCTGGTGCTGACCCGGGCCGGGCGGCCGTATCAGAACTCGTTGAGCTTTCCGCTCTATCTGCTGTCCGGGATCGTCGTACCGCTCGGGCTGCTGCCGGAGTGGGTGCGTCCGCTCAGCCGGGTGATCTATCTGTCGTGGTCGGCCGATCTGCTGCGGTCCGCCTTCCGTTCCGAGGAGCCCGGCCGACTGCCCGTGCAGATCCTGGCGTTGGTGCTGCTCGCCGCGGCCGCGCTCGGCTGCGCCACGCTGCTGCTGCGCCGTGTCCTCGCCCGAGTGCGGGTCCTCGGCACCCTGGGGCACGCATGACGGCAAGTACGCGCCCCAATGCAAGTACGCGCCCCAAGGCGCTCCCTCTGCTCCGGCACGGCAGTGCCATCGCCCTGGCCGACCTCGCCGTCATCTACACCTGGAAGACCTGGCTGTTCGGCTGGCTCGTCCGGATGCTCAGCCAGGTCCTGTTCTTCACCCTCGTGGCCCGCCTCACCGACGCCGGAGGCGACGAGGAGTTCCTCGTCATCGGCAACGCCCTCATGGTCTGCGCCATCGAAGCCACCATGGTCGTCGCCTCCAGCGCCTGGGAGCGGTCCCTCGGCACACTGCCCCTGCTCGTCGCCGCGCCCACCCACCTCGCCTGGACCTTCGTCGTGCGCAGCCTCCAGTGGGTGCTCACCGGCACCGCGACCTCGCTCGTCGCGCTGTTCGCCCTCGGTCCCGTCTTCGGCGTGCGGTGGACCCTGGGCAGCGCCTCGGCGGCGGTGGTCCTGGTGCTGCTCACGGCGCTCGGCACCTACTGCGTCGGCCTCGCCCTCGCCGCGCTCGTCGCCGACCGGCCCTCCCTGCGCAACCTCGTCTCCAACGTGGCCTACCTCGGCATGATGGTCGTCTGTGGAGTGCAGGTTCCCGTGGACCACTGGCCGGTGCCGGTCCAACTCCTCGCCCAGACCATTCCGTTGACCCATGAGCTCGCCGCGCTGAGAGGCGTCGTCGACGGCGATCCGGCGGCCCGGATCCTCGGCCGGGCCGTGCTCGGCGCGGTCACCGGCGCCGGCTGGCTGGCCATGGCGGTGCTGGGCTTCGGCCGGGTCGCCCGGCGGGGGCGGCGGACGGGAACGATCGAGTTCGGCACGTGACGCCACGCCCCTCAGCCCCTGAACCGCCGGTCCGCGGCCGTGCTCGCCACGGAGCGGTGCCGGTGGCCGGCCCCGGAGGCGCAAGCCCCGGGCCCGGTCGAGTTCCTCGTACCCGAGCCCGGAGAGGAGGTGCACCCATGGAGCGCAACCACGCCACCGGCCTTCGGCCGCGCCTGGACAAGGTCAAGGTGAAGCCGGGCAAGTGACGGCCGCGCTGCCGGGAAGCCATCGGCTGCTTCCCGGCAGCGTTTCACCCCCGGCCCCTCCGAAACGAACGAAACGAACGACACGAACGAAGGTGTATGGAGCGCGATGAGCGATGATCTGCCGGTTGCGGTGATCGGTGAGAGTGATGGGCGATGGCGCACCAGCACCCTGTGCCTGGCCGCCGACTTCGGGTCGCGTGACGATCCGGCCGGACAGGGCGGGGCTGCGCACATGCTGGAGCATCTGCTCATGTCGGCGCCGCTGGACGGTGGGCGCTCGCTGAGCGAGCGGATCGAGCGGCTGGGCGGACAGGCCAACGCCGTCACCGGGCTTGATCAGATGTACTTCCAGGCGCAGGTGCTCAGCGCGCACGTACCCGAGGTGGTCGGGCTGTTGACCCGGGCCGTCCTGGAACCGCGGCTCGACGAGAAGGTCCTCGACACCGAACGGCAGGCCGTCCTCCAGGAGTTGGCCGCTGCGGACGCCGATCCCAGCGACACCGTGCAGGACGCCTTCCTGGCGGCCGTCTTCCCGGAGCATCCACTCGGCCGTCCGGTCGGCGGAACCGTCGAGGACATCAACCGCCTCACCCTCCCCGATGTGCTCGCCGTCCACCACGAGGTGCTGCTGCGCCGACGCATGGCTCTGGTGTGCACAGGCGGAACCGGGCCGGCCGAAGCGGCGAAGCACGTCGCCGAGACCGCCCCCGTGCACTCGACAGCGCTGTCGGGGACCGTCCCCCTGACCGAACTCACGCCCGGACCCTGGCATCCACGAGAGGACGGCACCGGCGAGTTCTCCTGGTTCGCCACCGGCAGCCGCGCCCCCTCGATGAGCGACCCACGCCGACACGCCTACAACGTCCTCGCCCATCTCCTCGGCCCCTCCCCGTCGTCCCTGCTCTACCGGAGACTGCGCGGCCGCGAAGGGCTCGTCTACGCCTTCCTCGCCTGGTCCCGCCACTACACGGAGGCCGGGGCCTGGCGGATCATGGCCGGGGTCGAGCACCACAACCTGGGCCGCGCCCAGGAAGTCGTACGGGAGTTGCTCCTGGAGGTCGCCGGGCACGGACCGGATCCGGAGGACCTCGACGTGGCGCGGCGGCAGGCCGTCATGGAGCTGGTGACCGGTGCCGAGCGACCCTGGGACCACGCGATGACGCTGGGCCGGGAGACCGCGCTGGGCACCCGGCCCTGGAGCGTGGAGGAAGGGATCCACGCCCTGGAGGCGGTGTCCGCCGAGGAGGTCCGCAGCGCCGCCGCCGCGATCGCCGACCGCCAGATCACCGTCGTACGACCCACCCGGGAACCGGTGTGACCGCCGTGCGCGTGGACCCCGCGTACCTCGCCGCCTGCCGGGACGCCGACCTCGTGGTCCGGGTCGGCGAGGTGGAGTGCGTGCTCGGCAGGACCGACGACGCGCTCACCGGGCGGGACTTCTGTCTCATCGAGTACGCCGATCCGCCGCCCGGCTCGCAGGCCGCAGCCGAAGCGCTGCGCGCGTACGCCGTCGCCGCCCATCCCGAGGTCTCCGGCGTGCTGCTGCGCACCGGGCCCGGGGTCCGACTCGGCCCGCCCTGGACCGAGCACCTGACCTATGTGCGCCATGACATCGGGGGTACGAGCGGGCCCGGCCCGGACGACGTGACCGTGCTGCCCGCCGGGCCCGAGCACGAGGAGCGGGTCCGGGGCTGGTTCGCCGACGCCTTCCGGACCGGGGCGGCCGAGCAGGGCGTCACCGTGCCGCGGGCGGACGCCGAGGCGCAGGCCGACACGGTACTGGCCGCCCCCGAGCGGCTGACGCTGGTCGCGACCCTCGCCGGCGGCGAGCCCGCCGGGCACGCGACGCTGCTCCCCTTCACCGACGAGGTGACCGGGATCGAGTACCTCGAACTCTTCGACGTCCTGGTCCCCGTCCCCTTCGAGACCCGCCCGCTCAGCAGGCTCCTGACCGACGCCGCCCTCGCGCGGGGCACCCGGGCCGGACTTCCCCTGCTCGGCAACGTCGTGCACCGAACGGGCGCCCCGGGCCAGGAGCACAGCGCCCGGGTCGTGGCCGCGCTGCACCGGCGGGGCTGGGAGACCGATCACGTCTACTGGCACGCCCCCAACTCATGAGTCAGGAAACCGATGTGACTGCGCCCACTGTCGATCTCGCCTTCTTCCGGCGCGTGTTCGACCTGCACGAGGACGAATCGCCGCGCGCGGTGGTGGAGGCGGCCGGCCGGATCTCGCCCGCCACGCGGATGCTGGTGGTGACGGCCGCCGCCCGGGAGGGCGTGCTCGGCACGGGCTCCGCCGACGAAGTGCGCCGCCTCGCCGAGCGGACCGCGTTCTACGCCCGCCTCCGGCGCACCGCCGAACCGCTCGGCGCACGGCCGGTCAAGGGGTTCGCGCTCGCCCCGTGGTACCCGGCCGACCTGCCCCGCCCGATGAACGACATCGACCTGGTGGTCCCGGACCGGACCGCCCTGTGGCGGGTCGTCGGCGCGCTCGCCGCCGAGTACGGCCCGACCGAGATGGACCTGACGATGTTCGGCGCGGAAGGCCGTCACTTCCTGGTGACGCTGTCCTGGCCGGCCGCCGATCCGCTGCTGGACTACGACCCCCGCGTGGAGATCTTCACCTGCGCGCTCACCGGCGACGGGGGTGCGGTCCCGCTCCGTCCGCGGCTGCCGGACGACCCGGTCGCCGCCGGACTCCTCGCCGTCGCCGAGGAACGCTTCGAACGGCCCTTCAACGCCAAGGATGTTGTCGACGTGATGATGACGCTGACGCCGGAACGCGATGTCGACATCCCCCGACTCACGCGGCTCGCCGACGAGTTCAGGCTGGCACCCGAACTCCTGGAACTGCTGCGGCAGTGGGCGGACGTGGACCCCGAGGGCGCAGCTCGCCTCGACGCGCTGTTCAAGGACCTTGACCCGGCGGCGGTACGTGAGGTCCGGCGACGCGAGGAGTGGCGGAGCGAGGACACCGGGCCGAGCGGACCCGACGACCCCCGCACCCTGCACTACGGCATGCGGCTCACCCCGGTCGCCCCGGGCCCGCGTCCCGGCCGCTCCCCGGACACCGCCGAGCCGCACGCCTTCGAGTCCGGCACCCTGCTGCTCACCCCGGTCGC
The DNA here is from genome assembly GCF_000349325.1 of Streptomyces davaonensis JCM 4913. GTDB lineage: Bacteria > Actinomycetota > Actinomycetes > Streptomycetales > Streptomycetaceae > Streptomyces > Streptomyces davaonensis. Next base: position 2,242,147 of record NC_020504.1, on the reverse strand, counting down.
CGACTTCCTGCTGGTGCCCGGGGAACTGGTCGCCCCGGCCCTGTACGAAGCGGCCCTTGCCGCCCTCGCCGACCTGGGCCCGCGAGGGTAGGGACGCGGACGCAAAGGATCTTTACGGGGCCGTCACAAGGTGGGACGGCTTGCACGGGGTTGCGACCCAAGCACGTGAGAAATGGTGAGATGTGAGAGCGTGCAGGGCGTGAGTGAGAGCGTGACGAACACCTTGCAGTACCGCTTCGACGGGCCGGAGGACGCCCCCGTACTGATCCTGGGCCCCTCGCTGGGCACCACCTGGCACATGTGGGACCGTCAGATCCCGGAACTGGTCAAGCAGTGGCGGGTCTTCCGGTTCGACCTGCCGGGACACGGCGGCGCACCCGCCTACCCGACCGGCTCCGTCGGCGAACTCGCCGCACGGTTGCTCGGCACCCTGGACGGCCTCGGCGTGCAGCGCTTCGGCTACGCGGGCTGCGCGTTCGGCGGCGCCATCGGCGTGGAGCTGGCCCTGCGCCACCCCGAGCGGATCGCCTCGCTCGCCCTGATCGCCGCCTCGCCCCGTTTCGGTACGGCCGACGAGTTCCGGCAGCGCGGCGTGATAGTGCGCACCAACGGCCTCGACCCCATCGCCCGCACCTCCCCCGAGCGCTGGTTCACCCACGGCTTCGCCGCCGCCCAGCCCGCCATCACGGACTGGGCCGTACAGATGGTGCGCACCACCGACCCCGGCTGCTACATCGCCGCCTGCGAGGCGCTGGCCGCCTTCGACGTCCGGCACGAGATGGCCGGCGTCGGCGTGCCCACCCTCGTCCTGGTCGGCTCCGAGGACCAGGTCACCGGGCCCGCCGAGGCGCGCACGCTGGTCGCCGGGATCCCGGACGCACGGCTCGCCGTGGTGCCCGGCGCCTCCCACCTGGTACCGGTCGAGCAGCCCGCCGCCGTCACCGACCTGCTGGTCAGGCACTTCTCCACGGCCTGGCACCCCGCCTACGACTCCAGCACCGGCCAGGTCGCCCTCCCCGCCGCACTCGTGAAGCCGGTCCTGGCCACGGCACCGGTGGCACCGGTCGCCCAGATGGCGCCCCCACAGCCCGCGCCCATTGCCGAGATCGCCCCGGCCGTCGTGCCCGCCCCCGTGCCGGGCGGCCGCCCCGACCCCTACGACGCGGGGATCAAGGTGCGCCGCGAGGTGCTCGGCGACGCGCACGTCGACCGGGCCCTGGAGCAGGCGGACGACTTCTCCGGCGACTTCCAGGAGTTCGTCACCCGCTACGCGTGGGGCGAGATCTGGGACCGGCCCGGCCTCGACCGGCGCTCCCGCAGCTGTGTCACCCTCACCGCTCTGGTCGCCGGGGGACACCTGGACGAGCTCGCCTTCCACACCCGCGCCGCCCTGCGCAACGGCCTGACGCCCACCGAGATCAAGGAGGTGCTGCTCCAGGCCGCCGTCTACTGCGGGATTCCGGCCGCGAACAGCGCGTTCACCGTGGCGCAGCAGGTCATCCGGGAGGAGACCACGCCCACCGAGTGAGCCCGCCCGGCACCGCAGGGGCAGGATGGTGCCATGAGGTTCACGAAGAAGTCGCACGCCTGCGTCCGTCTGGAGAAGGACGGGCGCACGCTCGTCCTCGACCCCGGAGTCTTCAGCGAGGAGGACGCCGCGCTCGGCGCGGACGCGATCCTCGTCACGCACGAACACCCCGACCACTTCGACGAGCGGAAGCTGCGCGGCGCCCTGGAGGCCGACCCGGCCGTCGAGATCTGGACCCTGAAGTCGGTCGCCGACAAGATCGCGGCCGCCTTCCCCGGCCGCGTGCACACCGTCGGCCACGGCGACACCTTCACCGCCGCCGGATTCGACGTCCAGGTCCACGGCGAACTGCACGCCGTCATCCACCCCGACATCCCGCGCATCACCAACGTCGGCTACCTCGTCGACGGCGGCCGCGTCTTCCACCCCGGCGACGCCCTCACCGTCCCCGACCGCCCGGTCGAGACGCTCATGCTCCCGGTCATGGCCCCCTGGAACAAGATCTCGGAGGTCATCGACTACGTCCGTGAGGTCAAGCCGCAGCGCGCCTACGACATCCATGACGCCCTGCTCACCGACCTCGCGCGGCCCATCTACGACAACCAGATCGGCGCCCTCGGCGGGGCCGAGCACCTCAGGCTGGCGCCCGGGGAGAGCGCGGCACTCTGATTGTCAGTGGTGCCGGGTAGGTTGTGAGGCATGCGCATCGCGACCTGGAACGTGAACTCGATCACCGCCCGCCTGCCGAGGCTCCTGGCCTGGCTGGAGAGCAGCGGCACCGACGTGCTGTGCCTCCAGGAGGCCAAGGTCGCCGAGGACGCCTTCCCGGCCGAGCAGCTGCGCGAGCTGGGCTACGAGTCGGCGGTCCACGCCACCGGCCGGTGGAACGGCGTGGCGGTGCTCTCCCGCGTCGGCCTGGAGGACGTCGTCAAGGGCCTGCCCGGAGACCCCGGCTACGACGGCTCGGTGGAGCCCCGCGCCATCTCCGCGACCTGCGGCCCGGTCCGGGTCTGGTCGGTGTACGTGCCGAACGGCCGCGAGGTGGACCACCCGCACTACGCCTACAAGCTCCAGTGGTTCGAGGCGCTGAAGGCGGCGGTCGCGGGCGACGCGGCGGGCAGCCGCCCGTTCGCGGTCATGGGCGACTACAACGTGGCGCCGACGGACGACGACGTCTACGACGTCGCCGCCTTCGAGGGCCTCACCCATGTCACCCCCGCCGAGCGGGCCGCCCTCGCCTCCCTCCGCGAGTCGGGCCTGTCGGACGTGGTCCCGCGCCCCCTGAAGTACGACCACCCCTTCACCTACTGGGACTACCGCCAGCTCTGCTTCCCCAAGAACCGCGGCATGCGCATCGACCTGGTCTACGGCAACGAACCCTTCGCCAAGGCCGTCAAGGACTCCTACGTCGACCGCGAGGAGCGCAAGGGCAAGGGCGCGTCGGATCACGCGCCGGTGGTGGTCGACCTGGAGGTTTGAGCGGGCGGGTGCGGCTACGGGACCAACATCCGCAGGTCCACCGACTCCGCCAGCGCGGCCAGCCCCGCATCGCCGGGGTGCAGATGATCGCCGCTGTCGTAGACGGGCAGCATCCGTGACGGGTGCGCGGGATCCCGTACCGCCGCGTCGAAGTCCAGGACGCCGTCGAACACGCCGGCGTCCCGGATCCACGCGTTCACCTCGACCCGCTCCGCGTCCACGGCGGCCGTGCAGCGCGTCTCGCCCTCGCAGGGGACGATCGTGGCCGCGAGCATCCGCAGGCCCCGGGCGTGTCCCCGGTCGGCGAGCAGGCGCAGGCCCTCGATGACCTGTTCCGAGGTCGCGCCCCAGCGGACGTCGTTGACGCCCTCGAAGACCACCGCCGTACGCACCGACGGCTGGGCGAGGACATCGCGGTCGAAGCGGTTGAGGGCGTGCACCCCGGCCGTGTCCGTGGAGACGCCGTCGCCGGGATAGCGGTCGGCGATGATCCGGTTGCCGGAGATGCCCTGGTTGAGCACGCCGTAGCGCGGCACCTCGTCCTGGGCGAGCAGCCGGGAGGCCAGGACGTTCGGCCAGCGCCGGTTGGCGTCGACCGTGGACTTGTCCCCGTCCGTGATCGAGTCCCCGAGCAGCACCACGGACCCCGGCCCGCCGCTCACGTCCACCCCGGCGAGCAGCGGCCAGTTGGTCAGGGCCGAGGTGTAGGGCGTGGCGGAACCGTCGGCCGTATGGTCGCCCGGATCGCTGAGGTACGACCGCTGCTGGGCGAGGCGGTGGACGGGCGCCGTCGTGACCGTGCCGGGCAGATGGAAGCTGATCAGGAGGTTCGTGTCCGGGGGCACCGGGAAGCCGAGCGGATCGCTGAACATCTGCGCGCCCGCCGGGATCTCGGTGCCCGTGGCGCCGCCGAACGACAGCGGCACGGGCGCGCTCCGCGGGGTGGCGCCGGACGCCTGGACCGCCACCGTGGCGCTGCCGATCCGTACCGGCGTCGCCGCGAAGGTGTTGTCGAACCGGACCCGGACCCGCGGCCCGCCCGCCGAGGTGTGCACGACCAGCCGCAGCGTCCGGTCGGTCCACGGGCCGACGGCCGTGTAGCCGCCCGTCGCGGTGGCCCAACTGCCGGTCCAGCCCCGGCCGGTGGTGCGCACGGACATCGCGAACACATGCAGTCCGGCCGCCCGGGGCAGCCGTACCGAGGTCACCTCGCGGTCCGTCGCGAGGGGCACGGTGACGACGTACAGCCGGGGTTTCTCGGTGAGTCGGCCGTCCGGGGTGTTGATGTGCGGGAGGGCCAGGGCCTTGGTGGCGAGCGGGCCGGTGCGCCAGTCGGGGGCGGCGAGCGTGTACGGGGTGCGCGTACCGTTCGCGTACGCCACCGTGCCGGAGCCGCTCACCTCCGTGCCGGTCGTGCCGGCGACGAGGAGGGCGAGGGCGTCACCGCGGCCGTGGACCCGGACGTCCTGGCCGTCGGCCACGACGTTGTCCGGCTCGCCCGCGGCGCGGTCCGGCCAGGTCAGCCGGGCGCCCTGCACGGTGAGCGCGCCGCCGGGGCGCCAGCCGGCGGCGGCCAGGTCGGTGGCGGACAGGGAGGCGCCGTGGCCGTCGAAGTCCGCCTCGGCGGGGCGGGTGTCGGCGCTGACCGCGGTGTTGTCGAAGAGCCGCTCCAACGGGAGTGGCTCGCCCGCGGTCCTCGCGGCGGCGGTCGCCGACGACATCGGCAGCAGACCCGCGATCAGCGCGCACACGACCCCCGCGCCCCGAAGACCCATCCGCACGTCCCGCCCCTCTCCTCGGCGAACCCTTTGCTGACGTGATGTCAGGCGGGCACGAAGCTATGGACGGGGCGGACGTACGTCAACGAGGGCCGTGTGAACAGCCGTCGAACTCACCCGTTCGTCACTGGGTCTCCGACACGGGCAGCTCCGCGACGACTGCGTGGTCGCTCTCGACGGGGCCGACGTTGGCGGCGCCGCCCGGGGAGCCGAGCTCGGCGAAGAACTCCGTGTCGGCGCGGCGGAAGTCCGTCCACTCGGAGGGGACGTCGTCCTCGAAGAAGATGGCCTCCACCGGACAGACGGGCTCGCAGGCGCCGCAGTCGACGCATTCGTCGGGGTTGATGTACATCTTCCGCTGGCCTTCGTAGATGCAGTCGACGGGGCACTCGTCGACGCAGGACTTGTCCTTGATGTCGACGCAGGGCTGGGCGATGACATACGCCATGAGCGACTCTCCGTGGTCCAGATGTCCTTGCCGGGCGGGTGAGTGCGGTGAGGGTAGGAGCCGCGGCAGGAATCCCCGTGGACGTCGGATGGAGTCCTTCTCGAACTCATGTTGCCCACGACTGTCCTGGTTGCCCGAGCTAATTCAGCACCCGTAGACTTCAACGGTAGATGAAATATGCAGGTCGGTACCTCTCGCTCCCGTGCCCGGCGCGGTGAAAGGACGTCGTGAACACGGTGTTCTCGGTTCTGGTGCTCGGTACGGCATCCGCGTTGGCGTATGCCGCCGCGGCGGTGGCGCAGCGGGTCGCTGCGCTCCGGTCCGCCGGGTCGCATGGGTTGGGGCTTCGGCGGTCGGGGGCGTGGTGGATCTCGCTGCTGCTGAACGCGCTCGGTGCGGTGCTGCACACGGCGGCGCTGCGGTACGGCTCGCTGGTCGCCGTTCAGATGCTCGGTGTGCTGACCCTGGTCGCGGCGCCCTTGCTGTCGTCGGCCGTGTTACGGCAGCGGCTGAGCGCCGCGCAGTGGTCGGGGACGGGGCTGACCGTGGCCGGGGTCGTGGGGCTGCTCGCGTTGGTGCCGTCCGCGGGGGAGAGCCGGACGCTGGACTCCGGTGAGCTGATCGGGGTCGTGCTGCTGACCGCGGTCGCGATGGGGGTGCCGGTGGTCGTGGCGGCGGTGGGGCGGGGGGCGATGGTGGCGAGCCTGTCGTACGCGGCCGCGGCGGGGGTCGCCTTCGCGGCGGCGTCCGCGCTGGCGCAGACCGCGGTGCTTCAGGTGACCGGGCTGGGGTCCGGGACGTTCGCGTCCACGGTGCTGGTGGCCGGTGGGGTGCTGTTTCTCGCGCCGGCGGGGCTGTTGCTGTGTCAACTCGCCTATCGGGGCGGGTTGGAGGCGCCGCTCGCCACGGTGACGCTGGTGAATCCGGTGTTCGCGGTGGTGGTGGGGGTGGCGGTGCTCGGGGATCGGTACGCGACGGGGCTGATGACGGTGGCTGTCGGGCTGGTCGCGGCGGTTGCTGCGGGGCGGGGGGTGTTCATCCTGGCCCGCGCCGAGACGTCGGGGGCGCCGGAGGGGTCTCGGCCTCAGGTGGCGGCGCCTGGGGGGCACTTCTGGGGCATACGGCTGCGGAGGTCGGCGGCGGTGGTGGTGGGGTCGCGGCGGTAACGGCCTCGGCTTCGCCTTCGGCCTGGATGGTGTTCCCACCCGCACCACCGCTATCAGAGTCGGGTGCGGGTGGCCCCTGTGGGGCGGATTCGCCGTTGGCGGCTTGCGTGGGGGCGTGGGTTCCTTGCGGTGCTGTTGGTGATCTGCTCTGACTGTGCTGTTGGTGATTGCCAATTGCTTGGCTCGGGTGGGTGCGTCGACCGTGTCGTCCCTTCGCTGTGGAGGCCCGCTCGAGTCCCGGCTCAGAGTCGGTCGTGCCCGGCGACTGCCGGCCTTGTCGGGGGTTCTGGGGCGTGGAACGCTTCTGTGAGGTGAGTTCAGCAGTTGTTGAGTTTCCCTTGCCGTCCGGTGGGCGGTGGGGGTCCACCACAGGGAGTTGCTATGAGCGGCACCGGTTCCGGTCTGACCGTCCATCCGGACGAGGCCGAGGCGCTGGCCTGGGTGATGCTGGCCGAGCTGTCTGGGACCGAGCCCGTGCCGCCACCCGGGGCCGAGGTGGATGTAGTGGTGGGGGACGGCGGTGAGGGATGACCGCCGATGTGTCCGTCGGCGCCCCGACCGAGGCGAAGGAGCCCGGCGAGCGGGACGTGCGGGGCGCTGCCCTTGCCGCCCGCGCCGCCTCCCTGCTGCTTGCCGGTACCACCGCTGACGTACGCAACGCCGCGCTGCTCGCCGTCGCCCGGCGCCTGACCGTCGACCCCGCCGACATCCTCGCCGCCAATCAGCGTGACCTCGCCGCCGCCCGGGACGCGGGGCTCGGCGGGAGCGTGCTGGACCGGTTGACCCTCACTCGTGAGCAGCTCGACTCGCTCGCCGGCACCGTACGCTTCCTCGCCGCCCAGCCGGACCCCGTCGGCGCCGCCGTGGACGGCACCGTCATGCCCAACGGGCTCGACGTACGACGGATCAGGGTGCCGCTGGGTGTGGTCGGGATGATCTACGAGGGACGGCCCAATGTGACCGTCGACGCCGCCGCCCTCTGTCTCAAGAGCGCCAACTCCGCTTTGCTGCGCGGCTCCTCGACCGCCCGGCACACCAACGCCGCGCTCGTCGCCGCCATGCGCCAGGCCCTCGCCGACACCGGCGTCCCCGTCGACGCGGTGCAGCTGGTGCCCGGGACCACGCATGCCGCCGTACACGAACTCATGTCCCTGCGCGGCCTGGTGGACGTCCTCGTCCCGCGCGGCGGCGCCGAGCTGATCCGGACCACCGTGCGCGAGTCGGCCGTACCCGTGATCGAGACCGGTGTCGGCAACTGCCATGTCTACGTCGACGCCCACGCCGACCTCGACAAGGCTCTCGCGATCGTCGTCGACGCCAAGACCCAGCGGACCTCCGTGTGCAACGCCGCCGAGTCGCTCCTCGTGCACGAGGCCGTGGCGGCCGACTTCCTGCCCCGGGCGCTCGCGGCGCTGGTCGAGCGGGGTGTCGTCGTGCACGGGGACGCGCGCGTACGGGCCTGCCACGGTGCGGTCGTCGCGGCTACCGGGGAGGACTGGGGCCGGGAGTATCTGGGTCTTGAGATCTCCGCCGCGGTCGTCGGGTCGCTGGACGCGGCCGTCGAGCACATCCGCCGGTACGGCACCGGGCACACCGAGGCCATCGTCACCGACTCGCAGTCCGCCGCCCGCCGGTTCGTCGCCGCGCTGGACACCGCGGTCGTCGCCGTCAACGCCTCCACCCGGTTCGCCGACGGCGGCGAACTCGGACTCGGCACCGAACTCGGCGTCTCCACACAGAAGTTGCACGCGCGCGGCCCGATGGGGCTGACCGCGCTGACCACCACCAAGTACGTCCTGGTGGGTGACGGGCACACCAGGGGCGGAACCGCCGCCCCGCTGCCCTAGACGGGAGGTCCGTTCATGCAGATACGCATCATCACCAAGACCAGGCCGGCGGGCCGGCTCGTGTACCAGGACGAGGCGCGGCGGGTCCGACGCCGGGCGCTCGCACCCCCGTTGGGCCTGGCCGGAGTGGACAACGAACCCGGTGAGCCGCACATCGTGCGCAGCATCGACTGAACGGCTTCAGCGACTCAGGACTCGGGGCGGCGCCCGTCGTGCGATTCGACGGGCGCCGCCCCGTGTTCGTCCGGCCCTGAGCGGATCTCAGATTCCGGGGCCGCCCGCGTCCCGGGACGCGAACTCGCGGGCGGGCAGCACTCGTACGTTCACCGCGCGGCGTAGTTGTGCCGGAAGCGCCGCGGCGGCGCGGGCCGCGGCCGGCAGCAGGACCAGGTCGTCCTGGTGCACCACCTCCCGGCCCGAACGGCCGCGCAGCAGCGACAGCTCCTGGAAGGCGAGCGAGGCGAGGCCGCGGGCGACCACATGGCCCTCCTCGTCGAGGAGTTCCACCGGGTCACCCGCCACGAACTGGCCCGCGACCCGGGTCACCCCGGTCGCCGGCAGCGCGCCCCGGCCCTGGACCAGTGCGTGCACCGCGTCCGCGGTGAGCTGCACCGTGCCGCGCGGGCTGCTGGCGTGCTCCAGCCACAGCAGATGGTCGGAGTTGCGGTCCCCGGTGCGGTGGAAGAGGGTGCCCGTCTCCCGTCCGGCGAGGGCGTCGGCGGCGTGCCGGGCGGCGGTGAGCACCACCGGGACGCCCGCGCCGGTGGCGATGCGGGCCGCCTCCACCTTGGTCTTCATCCCGCCGGTGCCGACGCCGGACGTCCCGGCGCCGCCCAACTCCACGCTCGCCAGGTCCTGTTGGCCGTAGACGTCGGTCAGGCGCTGTGCCCCGGGGCGCCGGGGGTCGCCGTCGTACAGGCCGTCTATGTCGGACAGCAGGACCAGCAGGTCGGCGCGGACGAGATGGGAGACCAGGGCGGCGAGGCGGTCGTTGTCGCCGAAGCGGATCTCCGACGTGGCGACCGTGTCGTTCTCGTTGACGATCGGTACCGCGCCCATGGACAGCACCTTGGTGAGGGCGCGGTAGGCATTGCGGTACTGGGCGCGGCGGCCGATGTCGTCGGCGGTCAGCAGGACTTGGCCGACCCGTAGACCGTAGCGGGCGAAGGAGGCCGTGTACCGGGCCACCAGCAGGCCCTGGCCGACACAGGCCGCCGCCTGCTGTCCGGCCAGGTCGGCGGGGCGTTCGGCCAGGCCAAGGGGGGCGAGTCCGGCGGCGATGGCGCCCGAGGAGACGAGCACGATCTCGGTGCCGCCGGAGCGGGTGCGGGAGAGCACGTCGACGAGGGCGTCCACGCGGTCGGAGTCCAGTCCGCCGACCGCGGTCGTCAGTGACGACGAGCCCACCTTCACCACGATCCGGCGGGCCCTGAGCACATCAGGGCGCAGTCCGCCGTTCTCCGCGGCGTTGGTGACGGGCAAGGTCATCGTTCCGCTCCAGATTCGAGGGCGAGCTCCCGGGGTACGGCCGGTGCGGCCGGGGAGGTGTCGCGCCGTTGTCGTAGGTCGCGCAGGAGCGCGTGCACGGTCTCCACGACCAGCACGGGACGCTCGTAGGGCAGGTCATGGCCCTGTTTCGGCACGGTGTGCAGGGTCGCCCCCGGGATGTCGTCGGCCAGGCGCAGGGCCTGGGCCGGTGGTGTGTAGGTGTCCAGAGCGCCGACCAGGATCCGGGTCGGGATCCGGCCGAGCGCGTCGAGCCGGCCCGCGCAGTCATGGGTGGTGAGCGCGGCGAAGAACTCGGCGACGGTGAGTGGCGGGATGGCGCGCAGTGAATGCGCGTCGGCCCGTGCGCTGTCGGTCTGCGGGCCGCGCCCGAACAGGGCGTGCCACAAGGGGGCGGTCGAGGGGTGCGAGAGCGGTCCGGTGAGCAGCCGGTGCACGGCCTTGGCCCAGCCCGGCGAGCGCAACAGCCCGTCGGCGACCAGGCGTTCGGCCTGTGCCCGCCGTTGCGCGCCCCGGTCCTGGGGTATGAACGGAACGGCTCCCACGTCCTCGACACAGGTCGAGAAGAGCGCCACGCCGGAGACCCAGGGTCCGAACAACTCGGGTTGGGCAGCGGCGAGTTGCTGCACGGACATACCGCCCATGGAGTGCCCCACGAGCAACACGGGCCCGTCCTCAGGCGCGGTGGCCCGACGCAGCACGAGATCCAGATCCCGCCCGAGCAGCGCCATGTCCAACGGCGCCGCCCCTCTTGTCGACCGACCGTGCCCACGCTGGTCGTAGCTGACGGCCCGCAGGGCGGGAAACCCGGGCCGGGGCCGCGTCAACGCCTCGATGTGCGGCCGCCATTCAAGTGCCGACATGGTCCACCCGTGCGACAGCACGACGGTGGCCTCGGCCTGCGGCGACCCATGCGCGTATACGACGATCTCGGCGCCGTCCCCGGTCACCACGGTCCCCGCAAGCCGCCGGTCCTGCATCCCGGCCACCGCACCACTCATGACGCCCCACCTCCCGGAACGGGCCGAATGGTGATGGTCACCCGCGGACTCCCCGGCGCCACGTAGGTTCGAGCGGAGCTACTGGTCAAGGTCACCCGAGGCCCCTCCGGCTGCCGCCGAACCTTCGCCCCGACCGACATCCGCACCCGATCCGCAACGATGCCCCCAGCGCCCCGCCGAGGACCGGATCCGAGCGCCAGGGGCGAGCAATCACCCGGGGTGCGCTGGGGGTTGGGGGTGAGGGGGGCGCGGGGTTGGTCGCCGGGTGTGCGCTGGGGGTTGGGGGTGAGGGGAGTCCGGGGCTGGTTGCCGGGTGTGCGCTGGGAGGTGGGGGTGAGAGGGGTCCGGGGCTGGTTGCCGGGTGTGCGCTGGGAGGTAGGGATGAAGGGAGCCCGGGTCCGGTCGCCGGGTACACGCTGGGAGTTGGGCCCGAGAGGTGTGCGGGGCCCCTCGGCCGGGATGCGCTGGGAGTTGGGGGTGCCGGGTGTGCCGGGGCGCCCACCGGGGGGCATACCTGCGGCACGCCGGCCGTCCGGAGTGAGGGGCACTCGGGGCTGGTCCCCGGGCGCGCGCTGGGAGTTGGGGCTGCTGGGTGTGCCCAGGCGCCCGCCGGGGGAGAAGGGTGCGCGGGACCGTTCGGCTGGGGTCCGCTGGGAGTTGGGGTTGGCAGGTGTGCCGGGGCGCCCGCCGGGGGCCGTGCCCGGGGCGCGCCGGCCGTCCGCGGTCAGCGGCATGCGCGTTCCGTCAACGAGCGGCGGCCCAGCCGGATACCGCACACCGGGCGGTACCTGCGAGCCCTGTGAACCCCGGGTACCGCCGGTCAGGGGCCGCCCATCAGGTCCCAGCGGCACCGAGGTCCGGGCGCCGCCCGGGACACCTCGCCCATCGGACCCACGCGGGACCGGCGCCCGGCCACCGCCCGACACTCCTCGCCCACCAGGCTCGACCGGCACCGAGGGCCGACCGACGCCCGGCACCCGCCGCCCATCGGAAGGGCCCGGCACGGCGTTGCGCCCACCCTGGCCCGTACCCGCAACCCGCCGTCCATCGACAGCACCTGCCCCCGAGTTCCTCAGGCCCGAACCCGAGCCGGCTGGTCCAGCTGCCCCGGCACGTGCGCCCGCCCCTGAGTTCCGCACACCTGAACCAACGCCTGCCGGTCCAGTTGCCGCGGCACGCGCACCCGAACCCGAGCCAGCCGGTCCAGCCGCCCCGGCACGCGCCCCCGCCTCCGGGTTCTGCACACCCGCCCCCGAGCCCGAAACCGAGCCCGAACCCCCAGGCCCAGCCCCACCCGCCCCGGACCGCTCCGCAGGCACCGGCCCCGCCGGATGCCCCCCGACAGGCGGGAGTTGAGGACGTGCCGCCGGTACACGCCGGGTGGGCGAGCCGTACGTCGGGAGTGGGGCTCGTCCCATGGTCGTCATGCCGTTGCGCACCGCGGGGCGTTGAGTGCCCGGCACCACCTGCTCGTCGGCGCTGGGTCGCCGTACCCGCTTCCGCGGTGCCCGGGGATTCGGCATCCCGCTCACCGGGCCGCGGGTGCAGGACGAGGCCAACTCGGCCAGCTGCCACGCCTGTTGGACCTGGCCGAAGCTCACGCCGAGGGCGCCTGCGATGCGGCGCGGGGTCCAACCGTGGCGGCGGAGGTACCACACGTACGCCGGGCGTTCGCGGGGCGTCGCGCTCAGCCTGCGGCCGCCGCCCGCCAGGTACGCGGCCAGCTCCGCTCCGGTCGACTCCAGCGTGCCCGCGATCCGCAGCAGCTCACGCCGTTCCCGCGCGTTGAACCCGCCCCAGATCCCGGCACTCTCGTCGCGCACGAGCGCCTCGCGCAGGCACTCCCGGGCCACCGGGCAGCGCCCGCACAGTCGTTTGGCGATGGCCTCGCGGTCGAGGCCGCCCGAGGCTCCGGGGAGCGGGAAGAACATCTCGGGGTCGGTATCGCGGCAGGCCGCGCGTTCGGTCCAGGGGTCAGGGTCCGCGTAGTGCGGTGGTGCGTGCATGGCGGTCGGCCCTTTCTCGGTGTGATCCCGGTGGCCGTGACTCTCGGCTGTCCTCTCGGATTAAATTCCATGTGCGTTGAATTTCGCTCTAGTTGGAGTCAACTCCCCACTCGTAACGTCTTGTTCAGAGGTCGACCCTGGGTAGTGCCCGAGTGAGGGACGCCTCCGACACGTCGTTTCAGCATCGCCATGCGTCGTCGCGCGCCGATTTGTCGTGCGCGCGTTCGGTGAGACGCGCCTCTCAGGCGCCAGCGAAGGACAGCACCGTCAGAAACCGGGGGGAGTGTTCGGCATGCGCGGATTTCCTGGCCAGAGCCAAGAAGCGGCGAAGTTGTGCGTGTCCCGGGCGCCCGAGCACCGGGCCGGACGGGACCAGTGCCTCCTTCATCAGCTTCCTTCACACTGCTTTGGAGATGTCATGCCTGTCGTCACCGCTCCGGTTGTCGCGCTGCCTCGTCATCAGGTGACCACCGACGAACTCATCGAACGCATCGGCGAGTTGTATCCCGATCACCCCAGGCTGCGCGCGATCCACCAGGTCATGCGGCGCAGCGGAGTCCGCACCCGCTGGTACACCCGGCCGCTGGACCAGCAGTTCCTCACGGACCGTCCGCTCCGCGAGTCCACCAGCCGGCATCTGCTGGATTGCCTCGACCTGGCGGAGCGTGCCGGCCGTGCGGCGCTGCGGGAGGCCGGGCTGAAGCCGGAGGACGTCACCGCCCTCGTCGTGTCCAGCGCCACCGGACACACCGTTCCCGGACTCGACGTCCTGCTGATGGAGCGGCTCGGTCTGTCCCCGTCCGTCCGGCGCATGCCAGTGAGTCAGCTGGGCTGTGCCGGCGGTGTTTTCGCCGTCTCCACGGCCGCGGAGCTGGTGAGGGCCCGACCGGACGCCATCGTGCTGGTGGTGTGCGCGGACGCTCTGAGCCACTACCTGCATCCCGGTGACACGGGCATGGACGGGATGATCTTCAAGGCCATCCTCGGTGACGGGGGCGGCGCCTGCGTGGTCCGGGATCGAGCCAAGGGACCGCACATGGAGATCGAGGGTTCCTGGGAGTGCCTGGACGTCAGCGGCCGGGACGTGGTGGGCGGTGGTCCCGAGGGCGACGGGCTGCACATGCACAACTCCCCCCGCCTGGCGGAGTCGGTCGGCGGCCTCCTCGTGGGCCTGCGGAAATGGCTGAGGGCGACCGCGCCCGTCGGCACTGACGGTGCCCCCGACTTCGTCGTCTCGCACACCGGAAGCCCCCGGATCCTGGACTGCCTCGCGGACGGTCTCGACTGCCCGCCGGAGATGTTCGGACTGGCCCGTGACTCGCTGCGCGACCTGGGCAACCTGGGAGCCGCGTCGGTACTGGAGGTCATGGAACGGACCTTTGCCAAGCGCCCGCAGCCGGGCCAGCGCGGCCTCATGGTCGCGGTGGGCCCGGGGGTTTGCCTGACGGCGGTGAAGACCGTCTGGCGCGACGGCGTCTGACGGTACGTGGCTCCGGCACAGGGTCGCCCACCCCCGGTCTGTGGAACGGGGGTTCGGGCGATCAGCGCGATTCGTCGGGGTTGGCGGGGGTGAGTGTGGTCGACAGCCGCACCTCCAGCGCCGGCGTCACCCAGGCCAGGAATTCGGCGAACTCCATGCCGGCCAGGGGTTGGAGCTGGAGGATGTAGCGCATGACGGCGAGCCCGGCGAGATGGCTGGCGGCCAGTGCGGCACGGATCTCGGCGTCGGGCAGGTCCCGGTAACCGGAGGCGTTCGACCAGGACTTGGTACTTGACTCGATCCGCCTGCGGAGCACCCCCGAGGTGCCACTGTCGGCCATGCCCGCCCGGTAGATGGCGGTCATGGCGTAGCGCGTCCTCTCGTTCTCCCAGAAGGAGAAGTACGTCTGCGCGATCCAGGATGCCTGGGTGGAGGTGGGATCCCCGAATGGTGTCTCGTCGAAGGATGTCGAGACACTGAAGGACGAGTTGACCGCGGCGTCGAACACCCCCTCCTTGTTGCCGAAGAAGTGGTGCACCAGCGCGGGGTCCACTTTGGCGCTCTCGGCGATGGCGCGGATGGTGGTGCGCGCGTAACCGCGGTCGGCGAAGAGGTGGAGCGCGGATTCGAGGATCTGCTCCCGGGTGCCGCTCTCCCCCGGGCGGCGCCCGCTGCGGGCGCGCTTCGGACGGCTCAGCTGGGTCTGCGAATCGTCGGGCGGGTCGGCCTTGTCGGCCCCCCGGGACGTAGAAGCGGAATCATCTGAGCGCCTGGGTTTCATGAGATCACTGCACTTTGGATGGGGGGTTTCGGAACAAGTAATTCACTGTATAATGAAAATACTCTATCAGGTCGGAACTTGTCAGACCATGGACATGCGGAGTCTTGGCTTCTTCCTTACTCCGACCCATCCTGTTCACTCCGCCGCCAGTACCGTACGCAGTGAGGGCGCCACCAGATCCGCCAGCGCCGCCACCGGCAGATCGGCGATCGGCCGCAGCCGCAGAACGTAGCGGGTGAACGCCACGCCCAGCAGCTGCGCCGCCAGCACCCCGCTGCACGCGTCCGCGCGCTCCGGACCCAGGGCGCCGCGCAGACTGCTGGTGAACTGCTCGTGCAGCATCCGCCGAAGATGCTCCGCCGCCCGCTCGTTGGTCGCCGCACAGCGCAGCAGCAGCCGCATCGAGCCCTCGTCGAGGTCGTCCTCCCAGGGCGCGAGGAAGTGCGTGATCAGCTCCTGCGGCAGCCGTTCCATGGGCGTACCGGTGAGGTCCGGTAAACCCAGGTCCACGTCGAGGGCCGCGTCGAACAGCTGCTCCTTGCTGCCGAAGTAGCGCATGACCATGGAAGGGTCGATGGACGCCGTCGCCGCGATCGCCCTGATCGTCGACCGCTGGTAGCCGTCGGCCGCGAAGTGCATCCGGGCCGCGCGCAGTATGGCCTCCCGGGTCCGCTGGGAACGCGTCGGCATCAGCTGTTGTGCCACGGCGACGAGCCTTTCCACGTCTGGTCCGCACAGGCCCCCTAGGGCCTGTTCTGAGTTCCCCGCCTGCGCAGCGACGCCCGGCACGCACCCTCGCCGCACGGCGCCGCTGGACAGGTGGCTCCGCCACATGACCAGCGACACCGCACACCGAGGGCACGCACCGAACGCCGCTGCGCCCGCGCTCCGCGCGAACGACGGGGAACTCAGAACAGGCCCTCGCGGGAGGCGGTTCGAGGGATTCGGCCGGGCTCGGTCGGTCCTTCACGGTGTCCTCTCGTCACGTGCGGTCGGCGCGGGCCGGTTCCGAGTCGGCGGCTTCGGCGGTCTCCTCCTGGGCCCGCCGGGCCGGGGTCGCGGTCTCGGCGGCGGGGGACGTGCCGCGCCCGCCGGCCGGGCCCTCGGTGCCGCACCAGCGGTGCAGCGCCTGCCGTACGCGCTCCTCGCGGCCCGTGGTCGACGACGTGCTGTCCACCCAGGCAGCGTAGCCGTCCGGGCGGACCAACACTGTGCTGACGCCGGAGAGTTGCGGAACCGGTCCGGCCACCCGGACCGGGCAGACCCGCGAGCCCCAGGACTCACAGACCGCGGCCGCCGTACCGTCCGCGCCCAGGTCGAGCAGCAGGAACCGGCCGTCGCGCATCAGCTCGTACAGCCGCACCGGCGCACCCTCCGCCTGCGGCACCGCCAGATCCGGCACCCGCTGGCCGGGGCGCAGCCGGGCGCCGCCCAGCGCGACCGGACGGCCCCGGCCCGCGTATCCGGCGCGCAGCCCGGAGATCGCCTCACCGGCGACCTTGTTGATCCGGCGCCGCCCGAGCAGCCGGGACAGCATCACCCGGCGCAGATGGCTGACCACGGGGGAGGGGTGCGTGGCCATCCGAGTGGCGTGGTCGGTGGCCTTGAGGATCCGCTGCGCCTGCGGGCGCCGCTCGGACTGGTAGGTGTCGAGCAGCCCGGCCGGCGCCCAGCCCTGGATCGTGGCCGCCAGCTTCCAGCCGAGGTTGACGGCGTCCTGGATACCGAGGTTGAGGCCCTGCCCGCCGAGCGGCGAGTGCAGATGCGCCGCGTCGCCCGCCAGCAGCACCCGGCCGGTGCGGTACTGGTCGGCGAGCCGCTGGTGGATCTTGAACCGGGCCAGCCACTGCGGGTCGTGCGGCTTCGGGTCGAAGCCCAGCACCTCCGTCAGCCGCTCGGCCAGCTCCTCCAGCGTCACCTCGTCCCGCGTCCACGGGTGGTCCCGGTGCATCACCGCCACCCGGTACAGCCCGTCCCCGAACGGCACCGACACCATCAACGCGCCGCCCCCGGACAGCAGCACCACGTCGTCCTGCGGCGGAGTCTCGAGACGGACGTCGGCGAGGATCGGCGCGATGTCGTACGTACGGCCGCGGAAGGAGATGCCGGACAGTTCGCGCACCGCGCTGTGGGCGCCGTCGCAGCCCACCACGTAGTCCGCGGTCTCCTCCCACTCACCGGACTCGGTGCGCACAAGCAGCCGTACACCCGTGGCGTCCTGCTCCACGCCGAACACCTCGGCGCCGCGCTGCACGATGACTCCGAGATCGATCGCGCGCTGCTGGAGCGCCTCCTCGGTGCGGCTCTGCGGGACCACGTAGAGGGCCGGGAAGCGGCTGTCGATGCCGGTGAAGTCGATCGACGCGCCCTGCGCGGGCCGCATCCGGCCGACCGGCCGGCCCACGGCGGTCAGCGCGTCGGCGTGCCCGCGCAGATCGAGCACCTCCAGCGTCCTGCTGTACAGCGCCATGGCACGGGACTGCGCGGACGGCTTCGTACGGCGCTCCAGCACGGTGCAGGAGACTCCGGCCGCGGCCAGTTCACAGGCCAGGGCCAGTCCGGTGGGTCCCGCTCCGACGATGATGACGGACTGCTCAGGGGTGGGTGCCATGGGTCTCTCCTTGGACATCGGTCAGCGATACGGCCGGCGCGGGCGGCGCACCGGGAGCGGCGGACGGCCGGCCGGCTCGCGCCGCCCAGGCACCGGAGCCGAGCGCCAGGGCACCGAGCAGCAGCCAGCCGACGGCCCCGCGCTGCACCACGAGAAACGTGACGACGAGCGGACCGTAGGTGTTGCGGGCGGCGTTGCCCAGGCTGAAGAAAGCCAGATAGACCTGGCGGCGGTCCTCGGGCGCGAGATCGTAGGAGATCGCCCAGGCGCCCGCCTGCTGGTGCATCTCCGCGAACGCCTGGAAGGCCACCGCGCCGAGCAGCACCGCGACCGCCGCGGCCGCCGGCAGCGCCCCGGTGGCGGCGAGGGCGCAGCAGCCCACGGCGAGCAGCAGCCCGCTCAGCCTGAGCGCACGGCCGCCGTCCTCGGCCGTCTCGATCCCGCGCGTCGCCCGGACCTGGAACAGCACCACCACGACCGTGTTGAGCACCAGCGTCCAGGCGATCACCGAGCGGGGCAGCTCGTCATGGGCCAGCACCCACAGCGGAATGCCCACCGTCAGCACCGTCACATGCAGGCTCACCACGGAGTTGAGGCAGGTCAGCACGGTGAACCGGCGGTCCCGGAAGACCGCGAGGCGACGCCGCCACGGCAATGGCCGGCCCCCGCCCGCGCCGCCCGCCCTGAGCCGGGTCACCAGCGCCGCGGCGAGCACGAACGACAGCGAGTTGCCGTACACGACGGCCAGATACACCCCGTCGCTGTCCCACAGCAGCGCCCCGGCGGCAGCGAGACCGCCGAGCGAGAGACCCAGGTTCTGAAGCGAACGGGCCATCCCCATCGCCCGCACCCGCTGCCCGGCCTCCACGGCCGCCCCGAACAGGCCCTGCACCAGCGGCGAGGCGGCGCGGTCGGCCACCGCGAGCAGGGAGACCACGCACAGGAACGGCACGAACCCGGAAGCGAAGGGGTAACACGCGAGCAGCGCCGCCCGGGTCACATGGGCGGCGATCAGCATGCGGCGCGGACCGGCCCGGTCCGCCAGGATCCCGGTGGGCACCAGCAGCGCGAAGGACACCGCGCCCGCGACGCCCAGACCGAGCCCCACCTCACTGCTGCCCAGGTCCAGGTAGCGGGTGAGGAAGACGACGGAGACCGCCATGTAGAGCCCGCTGCCGAGGGCGTCCACGAACACCGCGGCCAGCAGCACGAGCGCGCTGCGCGGCAGCCGCTCCCGCTCGGCGGACTTCTTCATGTCGGCTCCGATCGGCGGAGGTTCGGTTCGGGTCAGTCCGGTGGACGTGTCAGTAGTAGTCCCGCATCAGCTCGTCCACCCACTCCGGCTGTACGACGGCCTCGCGCGGCCCGAACTGCGTGAGATACGGCTTGAGATCGAGCACGGGCGTGCCGTCCACGGCGTCCAGGCCGCGCACATGCACATCGAGCCCGTCCACCTTCAGCAGCCTGCACCGCGAGACCCCGATGCGGTTGGGGCGGTTCTTCGCACGCTGGGCGAAGATCCCGGTCCGCGGCCAGTCGGGGTTGCCCCGCGGATGCCGGGCGCCGGTGTGGATCTTCTCCGGGGCCACCCGGTGGAAATGGAAGACGACCTCCAGATGGGAGAAGGTGTCCAGGCCGAGCAGCGCCTCCGGGGCGAACCGCCCGCCGTCCAGCCGGATCACCGAGGTCACGTCGCCCCAGTAGTCGTCGGACAGATCGCTGCGGTCGCTGTGGACGCGCCCGATCGGCACCAGGTCGGTGACGGCGTTCGGCCGGGGCTCCTCCAGGTGCGCGAACCACACCTCGTCGCGGACCAGCAACTCACCCGTGACGGCCCGCTGGACGGTCAGGAAGATCTCGTCGGCCGGGACGTTCAGCAGCTCCGAGAGCCTGCTCTGGAGCAGCCGGAGCAGCGCGCCCACCTGGTCCTTGCTGTAGCTCTCCTTGCACACCACGAACCCGACCGGGGCCGGGGGAGCGTCCGCGGCGCGCCACTCGGGCCGGTGGTAGGTGCCGGGTTCGAGGCGCTGCCACCACACCCAGCAGTGGCCCGCGGGCAGCCCGAGCAACTCGGTGATGTCGGCGGCGAGTTGTTCCAGGGCGGTGGGGCCGGGACTCGCGTCCGGGGAGAACAGCCTGATGACGGGCATGTCAGCGCACCCCGCTCAGCGGCTTGACCCCGATCAGCATGCAGGTGCGCACGGGGATGAAGAACTCCTCGCCCTCCTGCCGGATGCCGAGCGCCTCCCGGTGCGCCTCGGGGGCCTCGGCGAGCCGCCGCCGGATCGCGGCCTCCGCCTCGGCGCCGGAGGAGGCGATCTCGCACCAGCGCTTGACGGGCACGCCGGTACGGCTCTCCGCCTGACCGCCGCGGGCGACCGGGACGTTGAGCCCGGCGCCCTGGAAGAACTCGACCCACTCGTCGAGGGTGTAGCTGCGCACATGGGTGGGGTCGTGCAGGATCTCCAGCTCATGGTTGAGCGCGTCGATCACCGGGTCGGTGTGGCCCTCCAGATCGATCACCGCCAGCCGCCCGCCGGGCCGCAGCAGCCGGGTCATCTCACCGACCGCCTTCGGCATGTCCTGGAAGTGGTGCGGGGCGAGCCGCGACACCACGAGGTCGAACGAGGCGTCCGGGAAAGGCAGTTCCTCGGCGACGGCCTGCGCGGTCTCCACCGTCACCTGCCGCTCGGCGGCCAGGCCACGGAACGACTCCAGCATCGAGGGCGCCGGGTCGACGCCCACCAGCCGGGCCGGGTACTCCTCGGCGAAGGACAGCGCCAGATGGCCCGCGCCACAGGCCACGTCGCAGATCGCGCTGCCCGTCTGCGGCCCGAGCGTCTCGTGCAGGGCGGCCATCGTCGGGCTCGACCTGTGCACCTCGCTGGTGGCGAAGTTGTTGGCGATCTTGTCGAACCGGCGGCTGGAGAGAGTCTCACTCGCGGGCATGTCGTTCCCTTTCCTTTGGTGCTGTGAGCTGACGCGACGTCATGAGGCGATGCCCACCAGGGAGGTGAGCTCCGGCAGTGGGTCACGGGCGGGGCCCGGACCGCAGGGATGCAGGGTGTGCCCGAGCCCTTCGAGCATGTGGACCCGGACCTCGGGCGTGGGCGAGCCGATGACGTGGCGCGCGGACCAGTCGGCGTACATGCCCGGGTCGAAGACGATGGGCTGCGGCTTCGCGCCCGAGTTCGAGGTGTCCTCGATCAGATAGCCGATCAGGTCGCGGCTGCCGTAGACCAGTTCGACGGCGGGGACGCGCGAGGCGAGGAAGACGTCCTCCTCCATGACGGTGCCCACCAGGACCACCCGGTCGGTGCGCGGGGGAGTGCCGGACTCCAGCAGCTCCAGCAGGGCCAGGCCGCCCAGCGAGAAGCCGACCAGGGTCAGCGGTCCGGTCATCAGATGCCGGTGGCCGCGCAGGAGATGGTCCAGCCGCTCCACCCGGGCCTGGAACTCCTTGTCGGTGAAGGGGACCAGCGGATCACGCACGGGCATGTCGCACTGGAGCACCTGCCATCCCGCGCCGACCAGACGCTGCGTCAGCCGGTCGAGCAGCAGATCGTCCCGGCCCTCGCCGTCGACGGACGAGACGCTTCCGGGGCCGGCGAGCACAGCGGTCGCGGTGGCCGGGCCCGCGGGGAACGACCGCCTGATGCGGTACGGCTCCCCGGTGGAATCCCTGCGCCACTGGACATGGCGGTGCACGATCACGCCGTCACCTCCGGCACACGGCTTCGGCGAAGGAGCCGATGCGCTGGTGGAAGTAGACACTGATGATCTCCTCGTGCAGGGCCTCGCCGTCCAGCGTGGGCACGACGCTCTCCGCGGCCCCCGGCACCGGCTCGACCAGTCCGCGCTCCAGGAGTTCGTCGAACACCCCGGCGAACGGCTCGTCGTGGAACAGCTCGACGCCGAACCGGCGGCGGAACCGTGCCGCGTCGATGGGCTGGTTGGCCTTGAAGTTGAAGCCGAGCACCAGACCGATCGCCTCCAGGCCCACCAGCCGTCGCCCGAACGCCAGCGGCAGCTCGGGGCCGTTCTGGATCAGCCGGGCGTAGCCGCCGATGTCGGCGATGTTGTGGGTCTGCACGACGGTGTCGTCGTCCCCGGTGAGCCAGCCGTAGGCGCCGGGTCCGTAGGCGATCATCGAGTCGTGGCGCTGCCACTTGTTGCGCGAGACGCGCGGGATGTTGCCCTCGGGGTAGATGCCGGGCCGGTTCCACCAGCCGCAGGGGCTCGGGTGGTAGCCCGCGTCCAGCAGCAGCTCGACGATGGCCTCGCGCATCTCGTACGTCTCGTCGAGACCCGGGAAGGCGTGCTCCTCGCGCAGCCGGTCGCGGACGCTCTCCACGTTCCACAGCGCGCGGTTGCCGATCCCCATCTTCGCCCGGTCCGCGTTGCGCAGCCGGTAGATGGTGATCGTGGGCACCTCCAGATCGGTCAGCCGGCGGATGTCGTCGGCGACCTTGGCGGGGGTCTGGTGCGGCAGCCCGAACATCATGTCGACGTTGAACGGCCGCCCCGTCGCCCGGAGTTTCTCGATCGCCCGCAGCGACATCTCCGCGTCGTGGCCGCGTCCGGCGAAGGCGTTGACCTCGCTCTGGAGCGACTGCACGCCCACGCTGAAGCGGTTGAAGCCGATCGCGCAGGCCTCGGCCAGCTCGTCGTGCTGGAAGTTGTCGGGATTGCCCTCCAAGGAGATCTCGCAGTCGTCGGTCAGCGCGTAGTTGTCCCGCATGTGCGCGACCAGCCGCCCCAACTGCTCGGTGCCCAGCAGGGACGCGGTGCCGCCGCCCAGATAGACCGACTCGATGCGGGCATCGGCGAGCCAGGGCGCGTGCGCCAGCCGGCGGCCGGACTCCTCCAGCAGCAGATCGGTCCACACCCGCGAGGCACGCTCGCCCTCCGCACCGCCGGGGACCTTGCGCTTGACGTAATTGCAGAAGTGACAGATGTACGCGCACAGCGGCACATGGAAGTACAGATGCGCGGGGCGGCCGGCGCCGGGGTGGGCGCGCAGGGCGTCGGCGACCTCCGAAGGGTCGAGCCGGTCACCGTAGTTGGCCGTCACGTTGATGTTGTAGTCGTCCTGGCCGATCCTGAGGGCCGGGTTCTCCTGGAGCAGCCGCGCGAGCCCCGTGCCGGGGCGCACGGCTGTCGTGCCGGCTGAAGCAACCGCCTTGCTCATCGCGACCTCGTCTCCTGTCCGGGGTCGGCCCCCGTTCGTCGGTCACGCCGCGCCTGACGTTCGCGCGGCCCTTCCCGGCCCGTCCCTCACGGGCCGGGAAGGCCGTGCAGCGCCCGCCCCCGATTCCGATCCCTCAGCGGTCCCGGGGGTCCCTCGAGCGCTCTTCCGCGAGCCCGTCCCTCTACGAGCCCGGGGGGTCCTGCTCCGCTCCGGTCCTTCACATGACGGGAGTTGGTCAGACCTCGACCTCGATGATCGTGGCCTCGGTGATGTTGGTGGCCTCCACCAGGAGGGTCTCGCTGGGCGCGGTGGCCGAGGCGGCGCCGACGGCGCTGAGCGTCACGCCCTCCTCGCCCGGCTCGAGGTGGATGCGGATGACCTTCTTCTCTTCGGGCATGTCCGTGTTCCCTTCGATGAGGGGCGGCAGCGGTCGCGCCGCCCGCGGACGGGGCCCGCTCACGTCATCGGGAGCGGGGTCGGTGGGGCCCGGCGCGGGCCGGGCCGTGCGGCCTCGGGCCGCGTCTAGCGCGGGGTGAGAGTCAGGCGTACGTTGCGCTGCCTGCGCTCGCGCCAGTAGCGGCCGGAGCGCAGCATGAACTCCTGGAGGTACTCGGTGGCACCGCACCCCTTCGAGTCACCGGTGAGATTGCGGGCCAGCGGAGGGCACCGGAACTGGCACCAGATGTCCTCCTTGGCCACGGGGCAGCTCCCGCACACGGTGTGGTCGCTGAACCGGATGTCACGGAAGGCGTCGAAGCCGCTCTCCCAGATCTCGGCGAAGGACCGCTCGGCGAGGTTCCCGGCCCGGTGCAGCTGTCCCGACATGCAGTTGCTGCACGGGTAGATGTCGCCGCGGCTGTTGACGTAGACCACCGAGCGGCCGCACTTCTCCTGGCCGACGGCGCGTTCGAGGCGCTGGCAGAACTGGATGGTGTCCACCCCGCGGATCTCGTCCGCGGCGCGCCGGCCCGGCTGGGTGCCGGGGGCGCTCGCGGGTTCGGTGCCGGAGTCGGTGTCGGGGGAGGTCGAGTACCGCTCCATGCACCTGCGATAGACCTCGAAGACCTCGTCGACGTCCTCGGGGCGCAGCAGCATGTCGGGGTGGAGCAGGGCGCGGCCCACGGGGTGGGTCTCCAGCCACTGCGGGCGCGGATAGCCGTGCTCCGCGCACCATTCGAAGATCTCCTCGGCGTCCTGGATGTTGTTGCGGTGGACGGAGATCGCGGTGCGGAACACATGGCCGTGCTTGCGCATCATCTCGAAGGCGTGCTGGAGCTTGGGGAAGTCCATCCGCCCGCGCACGGTGCGCTCGGGGTCGGCCGTGTCGAAGCTGATGAAGAACGACTGGCCGGGCGGGATCGCCGCGAGCTTCTCCTCGGTGATGAGCAGCCCGTTGGTGAAGATCTGGGTGGAGAACGGCTTGCTGCGGGCATGCCGGATGATCTCGACCGCGTCCCGGTGCGAGAAGATCTCGCCCCCGGTGAGGAAGACCTGGAGCACGCCCATCTCGGCGAACTCGTCCAGCAGGGCCTTGATCCGCGGGGTCGACATCTCGTCCGGCCGCTTGAGCGCGGAGTCCGCGTAGCAGTGCTTGCACCGCAGGTTGCACAGGTTCGTGGTCTCCACGAACGCGATGGCCGGGGCGGAGAGATGGAACCGGTCCAGGGTCACCAGCGGATCGCTGAGCGCGTGGGTCATCAACTCCTCGGCGGACACCGGCCGTCCGGCGTTGTGCCGCAGGATCAGCCGGCGCGCCGAGTCGGCGAGGAACTCCACATGGCCGTTGGGCAGTAAGGCGACCAGTCCGCCCTCGTTCACCTGGAATGGGATCTTCCGCACGAGTCCTCGCCTCCCGGAAGGCCAAAGTCAACATTCGTTGAACTCATGACCTGATGAACTCTACGGAGAATGAATAAGCTTTGGCAAGAGGTATCCGGGCGGTCGGTTCCCGCGTGCCGGTGGTGCCGGTGGCATGGTCGGTGCGAGGCTGAGCGTATGAACATCCCTTTCCTGGGCGGCTGGCGGAAGCGGCACTCGACAGCCCGCGGCGTAGCCGTGTTCGCGGACGGCGACGACACTCACGAGGGCATCGCCGAGCTGCTCTCCGAGTGTGATCTGCTCCGCTCCCAGGCGGCCCGGGAGGGCATCCGGCTCGACGACTCCGCGGCCTCGCTGGAGGCGCTGGACCAGCTGCTTCCGCGCTGGCGGGACGACGAGGAGGTGCTGCCCTGGCTCGGCAACGACGCCGGTCTGTACCTCGGCACGGTCATCGTGCGCACGGTCCCCGGCGCCCAGTGGGAGATCTGGCCGAACGGCCAGCCCGTCGTACGGCTCTCCTCGGGCCGTGAGTTCGATGTGGTCGCGTCGGGGCACGAGTGGGCCTCCAGCGGCGTGCCCGAGCTCTCGCAGCTGTACGCCGAGGTCGCGGAGGCGTGAAACCCTGGCCTGAGCTGCGGGTTAAATACGGCTAATGCCCGATAAGTGCGTGTCGCACCTTAACTCCCCTCTTATCTGGGTAGGTTGCGGCAACCAGACACAGCTGAGAGTGGGTAGGGCTGGGCATGGTCGTCGATCCGTTGATCGAGCTGCGTGACGTCAACAAGTACTACGGTGAACTGCATGTCCTCCAGGACATCAACCTCATCGTCGGCAAGGGGGAGGTGGTCGTCGTCATCGGCCCGTCGGGGTCGGGCAAGTCGACCCTGTGCCGGGCGATCAACCGGCTGGAGACCATTCGCTCCGGCACGATCCTGCTCGACGGGAAGCCGCTGCCCGAGGAGGGCAAGGCCCTCGCCCGGCTGCGCGCCGATGTCGGCATGGTCTTCCAGTCCTTCAATCTCTTCGCCCACAAGACGGTTCTCCAGAACATCTCACTGGGTCAGGTCAAGGTCCGGGGGCGCAAGAAGGAACAGGCCGACCAGCGCTCGCGGGAACTCCTCGACCGCGTCGGACTCGCCGACCAGGTCGACAAGTTCCCCGCCCAGCTCTCCGGCGGTCAGCAGCAGCGCGTGGCCATCGCCCGCGCCCTCGCCATGGAGCCCAAGGCGCTGCTCTTCGACGAGCCGACCTCGGCGCTGGACCCCGAGATGATCAACGAAGTCCTCGAAGTCATGCGGCAATTGGCCCATGAGGGCATGACCATGGTCGTCGTCACCCACGAGATGGGCTTCGCCCGGTCGGCCGCCAACCGCGTCGTCTTCATGTCCGACGGCCGGATCGTCGAGGACCGTGCCCCCGAGGACTTCTTCACCGCCCCGGAGAGCGAGCGCGCCCGGGACTTCCTGTCCAAGATCCTCAAGCACTGAGCGGGGAGCTCCACCCAATGCCGTGTACCACACGTGTGCCCTCGACGGCACCGGACGCCGGATGCTCAAGCCCCGCCCCCCGCCCGGGAAGTACCTCCCGACGACCCTCGACTAGGATGAGCGGTTCGTCCCCCTAGGACCGGCCCTGACGTAGGTCGCGAGGGGGACGCTGCCGGCAGGTGGGGGTTCCCCACGGCCCCTGGACCGCGGGGTTGGCAGTCATGGAGCCATACCCGCCCGGCGGCAGCCGGAGATCACTGCTCGCGCAACGGGACCGACACGAAGGACGGGTCGTTCGCCGGCGAGGAGAAGGTCAGCTGCGCGCCGGTCGGGTTGTGCTCGGCATAGAGCGGGTCGACCGTGTCGACGACCAGGGCGAGGCGATGCCCTGCCGGGACGTCGTAGGCCGTGGAGAACAGCTCCAGGTCCACGCCGAACGGCTCTCCGGGCGTACGCCCGTGGAAGGTGTACGGCGCGTTGCTGACCAGCTTGCCGAGGCCGAGCGGCCCCACGTCGTAGAGGTAGGCGACGAGGGTGCCGCTCTCCTCGGTCGGGGTGAGGGTGGTGTGCAGCCGGGCGGTGCCGCGCACCTGTTGGGCGGATCCGTACTTCTCGGACTGCCATACGGCCGCCCAACGGCGGGGGAGCAGCGGAATGGACGCCATCGGGGGCACCTTGGCGATCTGGTCCAGGATGCCGCTGAGCACCACAAGACCGCCGTCCGCACCGGAGTTGACGTTCGTACGGATCGTGGTCGAGCCCGCGAGGGCGATCTTGCGGCTGGTCGCGCCGACCGACTTCCAGTCCGGGTAGCCCTCGTAGCCGCCGCTGGAACGGGACTTGAGCCGCACCGGCTGCTCGCCGTCGATGCCGTTGGCCTCGCCCTTCAGATGGTGGTCGAACCAGCGCTCGGTGTCGGTCCAGACGTCGTTGGGCAGACCGAGCAACCCCGTGAGTTCGGCGGTGGCGTGGTCGCCGGGGCGGAACTGAAGGCGCTTGGGGCCGGTGAGCTTGTCGTAGAAGTCCGCGTACTGGTTGGGCGGGAAGATCGAGTCGCCCCAGGCGTTGGCGAGGAACACCGCGGGGGCGTTGTCGTTGAGCTGGTCCAGATAGGTTGTGACTGAACGTTTCTTTCCCCAGGCGATCATCGCGTCCTCCTTGCTCAGGTCGGAGGTCCGCAAGGCGTGGAAGATCTCCCTGACTTCGGCGCTCTGCCTGCCGGTGGCCAGGCTCACGCCGTCCAGCAGTGCGGCGGCCTGGGTGTGCTGCGTGCGGCCGGAGTAGATCGAATCGATGAGGTCGGCCCAGCCGCTGAGCGCCGCGACCGCCCTGACCCGCTCGTCCTGCGCGGCCGTGAGCAGGCTGATGCCCGCCGCGTACGACATCCCGCCCATGCCGATCCGCCCCGCGTCCGCCGGGGTGTTGGCGAGCGCCCAGTCGATCACCCGGGAGGCGTCGGCCACGTCGGGCGGACCCGCCACTTCTATCTCGCCGCCGGACTGCCAGAAGCCGCGGACGTTGTAACTGACCACGACGTAACCGGAGTTCGCGAGCTTCTGGGCCTGGGCGAGGTACTGGACCTGCGGTGTGCCCCAGCTCGTCGGGAACACCAGCAGCGGGTAGCGGCGGCTGCCGTCGGCGTCGGCCGGGGTGACGACGTTCGCCTTGAGTGTCGTACCGCCGTCGCCGGTGATGTCGACGAAGCGGATGCCGCCGGTAGATGCCGACGCGACGGGGCCGATCCCGGCGATGAGGGTCGCCGAGACGAGGCCCACGGCGGTCGTGCGCAGAGCCCTGCGATGTCCCACGGGTCACTCCTCACTCGTGTCAGTGCAAAGTGACCCGACGGTAACCAAGACCTCTTACCGTAAGTAACCCGTGGGTAAGTTACGTGGGAGTAACGATTGTTGGAGTGTCGGCGACCTCAGGAGGCGCGGTGGGAGTTCCGGGGAGTCGCCGCGGCCGGCAGGGGTGCCTGCGCGGTCCGGGTGACATCGCCGACGAGTTCGACCACATCCGGTCCGTAGGCCTGGGAGTTGGTCACCTTCAGCAGCAGGACGAAGGAGTTGTCCTTGTACTTGCGGGCCAGCCGCTCGTGGTTGCGGGCCAGATAGCGGGTCGCGGCCTGGTTGGTGATGGCGCGCTGGCCGCAGAAGAGGAAGACCGGACGGCTCTGCTTCGGGTCGCCCGCGGTGAGCCGGGCCAGCAGCACGTACTCGGCCACGCCCGCCTCCAGGCGGTAGCGCTCGGTGCCGATCTGGAAGGCGCCCCGGTCCGGGCCGGGTTCGGGGTCGACGTTGACACGTATTCCGGGCAGCATCGCGGACATATGGGCCGCCATGCGCCGGTTGGAGCCCGGGCCGCCCACACAGAACTCGGTGCGCTCGCCGAAACCCTGATGGACCGCGTCCTGCGTGACCACCTGGGTGTGCGCGCCGCAGTCCTTGATCAGCGCGGACAGCTCCAGCAGCGCGAACACGTCGAAGCGGTGCACCGCGGGTTCGGAGGTGGCCGGGTCGCGGTTGACGACGAGGAGTGACTCGGAGTTCTCCGGCAGCCCGAAGAACGCCTGCTTGCGGGCCAGCTTTCGCTTCCACACATAGGTCCGGGCCAGCCAGCCGAGCGCGGCACTGATGCCCGCGGCCACCACGCCGAGGACGATGTTGCGTACGTCGTCATTCATGGGCGCGCATGGTAGCGGGTGCTCCTGACGAGGGCATGTCGAGGGAATAAGCTGCGCAAACTGGCCCCTTGACTGGAGGTGCGGATGAGTTCGACCGTCGCACGCAAGTTGTCGGTCCTCGCGGTCTCGGCCGCCGTCGTGTCGGTGGGGGCCGCGGCGCCGCCCGGCGGCTCCGGTACGGCCGTCGAGAAGGTCCCCGTCGCCGTCGGCTACGGCGGTGCCGTCGCCAGTGTCGACGCGGACGCCTCCGCCGCCGGCATCGAGGTGCTGAGGAAGGGCGGCAACGCCGTCGACGCGGCCGTCGCCACCGCCGCCGCGCTGGGCGTCACCGAGCCGTACTCCGCGGGCATCGGAGGCGGCGGATACTTCGTCTATTACGACGCGCGCTCCCGCACGGTACGCACCATCGACGGCCGAGAGACCGCCCCGCTGAGCGCGGACTCGGGACTGTTCCTGGAGAACGGCACCGCGATCCCCTTCGCCGAGGCCGTCAGCAGCGGACTGAGCGTCGGTACGCCCGGCACGCCCGCCACCTGGCAGCGGGCGCTGGACAAGTGGGGGAGCCGGAGCCTCGGCACGCTGCTGAAGCCCGCCGAGCGGCTCGCCCGGGACGGCTTCACCGTCGACGCGACCTTCCGCGCCCAGACCGCCGCCAACGAGACGCGGTTCCGCCACTTCCCCGACACCGCCGAGTTGTTCCTGCCGGGCGGCGAGCTTCCGGCCGTCGGCGCCACGTTCAAGAACCCCGACCTCGCCCGCACCTACGCCGAGCTGGCGAGGAAGGGCGTCCGCGCGCTCTACCGCGGCGACCTCGCCGAGGACATCGTCGACACCGTCAACCACCCGCCCGTGGACCCGGCCTCCGGCTGGAAGGCCCGCCCCGGCGATCTCACCGCCGAGGACCTGGCCGCCTACCGCACCA
This sequence comes from Streptomyces davaonensis JCM 4913, assembly GCF_000349325.1. Lineage (GTDB taxonomy): Bacteria > Actinomycetota > Actinomycetes > Streptomycetales > Streptomycetaceae > Streptomyces > Streptomyces davaonensis. Next base: position 2,212,415 of record NC_020504.1, on the reverse strand, counting down.
AGCTCCAGGCGCCCACCAGGAGCTCGTACCGCGGTCTCGGCGTCTACTCCATGGCGCCCTCCTCCTCCGGCGGCACGACCGTCGGCGAGGCCCTCAACATCCTGGAGAACACCGACCTGTCGAAGGCGAGCGAGGTCCAGTACCTCCACCGCTACATCGAGGCGAGCCGGATCGCGTTCGCGGACCGCGGGCGATGGGTCGGCGACCCCGCCTTCGAGGACGTACCGACGAAGGAACTGCTCTCGCAGAAGTACGCCGACTCCCGTGAGTGCCTGATCAAGGACGACGCGGTGCTGACCAGCCCGCTCGCCCCGGGCGACCCGCGCGACCCGGCGGACTGCGACGCCCGGGGCACGGCGGCCCCGACGACGTACGAGGGCGACAGCACCACCCATCTCACGGTGGCCGACAAGTGGGGCAACGTCGTCTCCTACACGCTCACCATCGAGCAGACCGGCGGCAGCGGTATCACGGTCCCGGGCCGTGGCTTCATCCTCAACAACGAACTGACGGACTTCTCCTTCGCCCCGGCGAGCCCCGACGTCCACGACCCGAACCTGCCGGGGCCGGGCAAGCGCCCGCGCTCGTCGATGTCCCCGACCATCGTCCTCGACGAGCACAACAGGCCCGTGGTGGCGCTCGGTTCACCCGGGGGCGCGACGATCATCACCACCGTGCTTCAGACCCTCACCGGCCATCTGGACCGCGGCCTGCCGCTCGTCGACGCCATCGCCGCGCCGCGCGCGAGCCAGCGCAACCAGACCACCACCGAGCTCGAACCGGGCCTGTGGGACAGCGCGTTGAAGGGACAGCTGGAGGCCATCGGGCACGGCTTCCGGCTCAATCCCGAGATCGGCGCGGCCACCGGCGTGCAACGCCTGCCGAACGGCAAGTGGCTCGCCGCCGCCGAGAAGGTACGCCGCGGCGGCGGCTCCGCGATGGTGGTGCGGCCGGTGTCGTAGTCACAACTAGGTCCTGTCTGGAGTTCCCCGTCTGCGCCCCGACGCCCGGCACGCACGCTCGCCGCACGGTGCCGCAGGACAGGTGGCTCCGCCACATGACCTACGGCACCGCACGCCGATCGCACGCACCGACCGCCGCTGCGCCCGCGCTCCGCGCGGACGACGGGGAACTCCAGCCAGGACCTAGGGGGCGGGCGGGGCCTCTTGCGCATCCTTTCCCAGGGTGCGGAACGCCAGCCGCCCGTCCTCGACGTCCACCGTCACCCGGCCGCCCTCGGCGACCCGGTTGTCCAGCAGCAGCCGGGAGAGCTGGTTGTCGACCTCGCGCTGGATGGTGCGGCGCAGCGGCCGGGCGCCGTACTCGGGCTGGTAGCCGCGCTCGGCGAGCCAGTCGACCGCCCCGTCGGTGAACTCCACCGCGACGTCCTGCGCGTGCATCAGCCGGCGCGTCCGGTCCAGCAGTAGGTTGGTGATCCGCCGCAACTGCTCGGGGTCGAGCTGGCGGAACACCACGATCTCGTCGATCCGGTTGAGGAACTCGGGCCGGAAGTGCTCGCGCAGCGGCCTCAGGATCCGCTCGCGCCGCGCCTCCTCGTCCGCCTCCGCACCGCCCGCGCCGAAGCCGATCCCGGCGCCGCGCCGGGTGATCGCCTCGGAGCCGAGGTTGCTGGTCATCACGATCACCGTGTTGGTGAAGTCCACCGTCCGGCCCTGGGCGTCGGTCAGCCGTCCGTCGTCCAGCACCTGGAGCAGGATGTTGAAGACGTCCGGGTGCGCCTTCTCCACCTCGTCGAGCAGCAGCAGCGAGTACGGGTGCCTGCGCACCACCTCGGTGAGCTGCCCCGCCTCCTCGTGGCCGACGTAGCCGGGCGGGGCGCCCACCAGACGGCTCACGGTGTGCCGCTCCTGGTACTCGCTCATGTCGAGGCGGACCATGCGCTCCTCGCTGCCGAACAGCGCCTCCGCCAGCGCCCGGGCCAGCTCGGTCTTGCCGACGCCGGTCGGGCCGAGGAAGAGGAAGCTGCCGATCGGCCGGTCCGGACTGGCGAGCCCGGCACGCGACCGCAGGACCGCCTCGGAGACGACCTGGACGGCCTCGTCCTGGCCGATCACCCGCTCGTGCAGATGCTGCTCCAGGCCCAGCAGCCGGTCCTTCTCCTCCTCGGTGAGACTGGCCACCGGGATCCCGGTCAGCCGGGACACCACCTCCGCGACCGCCTCGACGGTCACCTCCAGATGCTGCCCCTCGTCGGCCGCCCCGTCCCCGGCCGCGTCCGCGATCCGCTGCTTCAACTCCACGATCCGGTCGCGCAGTTGCGTGGCCTGCTCATAGCTCTCGTCCGCGACCGCCTGGTCCTTGTCCCGGGCGAGCTGCTCGACCTCGCGCTCCATGGCCCGTACGTCGGTGCCCTTGGTGCGCGAGCGCAGCCGTACCCGGGCACCGGCCTGGTCGATCAGGTCGATCGCCTTGTCCGGCAGCCGGCGGTCGGTGAGATAGCGGTCGGACAGCTCCACGGCGGCGACCAGCGCCTCGTCGCTGTAGCGGACCTGGTGGTGCGCCTCGTAGCGGTCCCTGAGGCCGCGCAGGATCTCGATCGCGTCCGCGGTGGTCGGCTCGGGCACCAGGATCGGCTGGAAGCGGCGGGAGAGCGCGGCGTCCTTCTCGATCCGCCGGTACTCCTCCAGCGTGGTGGCCCCCACGATGTGCAGTTCGCCGCGGGCGAGGGCGGGCTTGAGGATGTTCCCGGCATCCATCGAACCGCCCTCGCCGCCACCCCCGGCGCCGACCACGGTGTGCAGTTCGTCGATGAAGACGATCAACCGGTCGGAGTGGGCGCGGATCTCGCCCACGATGTTGGTCATGCGCTCCTCGAAGTCGCCCCGGTAGCGGGTGCCCGCGACGACCCCCGTCAGATCCAGCGCGAGCACCCGCCGCCCGCTGAGCACGTCCGGGACGTCCCCGTCGGCGATCCGCTGGGCCAGGCCCTCCACGACGGCGGTCTTGCCGACGCCCGCGTCGCCGATCAGCACGGGGTTGTTCTTGCCGCGCCGGGAGAGCACCTCGATGGTCTGCTCGATCTCCTCCTCCCGGCCGATCACCGGGTCGATCCGGCCCTGCCGGGCGAGTTCGGTCAGATCGCGGCCGTACTTGTCCAAGGTGGGCGTCTCGCCCGCGTGCTGCCGCTCGGGGCGCGGTCGCGGTGCGGTGTCCGGGGCCTCGGGCGGCATCCCCGTCGGCGCGAAGTGCGCCGAGTTGAGGATGTGCCCGGCCGCGGAGTCGGGGTTCGCGGCGAGGGCGCTGAGCACGTGCTCCGGGCCGATGTAACCGGCACCGCGGGCCCTTGCCAGGTCGTGCGCGTCCAGCAGGGCGCGCTTGGCGGCCGGGGTGAGGGACAGCGAGGTCGGCGGCGGGGCCTCGCCCGGCGGGTGCTGCACCGGGCCCGAGCGCTCGTCGATCTCCGTGGCCAGGGAGTCGGGGTCGGCCCCGGCCCGGCTCAGCAGGCTCCTGGTCGGCTCCGCGGAGAGCGCGGCGCGCAGCAGGTGCTGGGTGTCCAGGTCGCGGCTGCCGTGCTCGGCGGCGTACTGGGCGGCTCCGCGGACGAGTTCTCTGGCGGGTTGGCTGAGCAGCTGGCCTATGTTGATCTGGCGGGGGCCGGGGCGCGGGCCGCCGAAGAATCGGGCGAGGAATTCTCCGAAGGGGTCCCCCTCCGGACCTTCCGGGAAGTAGCCGCTGGTCATCGGATTCGTACCTTCCCGATGGGACAAGGTGCGCTTAAGTCACGATGGCACGGATGGGGGCGGTGGGCATGTGCAGGCCCGTCATCGTGCCGTGAGAATCCTCGGTCCGGCCTCCGTGATCGCCACCGTGTGTTCCGCGTGTGCCGCCCTTGAGCCGTCGTTCGTCTTGAGGGTCCAGCCGTCCGGTGCCGCGTGGTAGCCGTCCTTGCCTCCCGCGATCAGCATCGGCTCGATCGCCAGGGCCATGCCGTGGCGGAGCGGCATGCCCCGATGAGGGCGGCCCTCGTTGGGGACGCCAGGGTCCTCGTGCATGTGGCGGCCGATGCCGTGGCCGCCGAAGCCCTCGGGGATGCCGTAGCCGGCCCGGCGGCAGATCGTTCCGATGGCGTGGGCGATGTCGCCGATGCGGTTGCCGACGACGGCCGCCTCGATGCCGGCCGCCAGGGCTCGCTCGGCGGTCTCGATCAGGCGGAGGTCGGCCGGACGCGGGCGGCCCACCGTGAAGCTGATCGCCGAGTCGCCCGCCCAGCCGTCCAGTTGGGCGCCGCAGTCGATGGAGACCAGGTCGCCGTCGCGCAGGCGGTAGGCGGTCGGGATGCCGTGCACGATCGCGTCGTTCACCGAGGCGCAGATGACGGCGGGGAAGGGCGTCGGCGCGAAGTCGGGACGGTAGCCGAGGAAGGGCGAACCCGCACCGGACTCGCGCAGTACCCCGCGCGCCACCTCGTCCAGCTCCAGCAGGGAAACCCCCACGTCAGCGGCTTCTCGTACGGCCGTCAGGGCGTGCGCGACGACCTGTCCGGCGGCGTGCATGGCATCGATCGATGTGTCTGTCTTGAGCTCCACCATGCCAATTACTATACCGGTATTAGAATGGGGTGATGGTGCGTAACCCCCTCACCCCCGAAGAGCGCGAGCGCGGCGAACGGCTCGGGCGCCTGCTCCGCGAGGCCCGCGGCGACCGCAGCATGGCGGAGGTCGCGGCGGCAGCCGGTGTCTCCGCCGAGACCCTGCGGAAGATCGAGACCGGCCGGGCACCGACCCCGGCCTTCTTCACCGTGGCCGCGCTGGCGCGCGTGCTCGGCCTCTCCATGGACGACCTGGCCGGGATGTGCTCGCCGGTCGGGGTGTGAGACGACCGCCGCACGTCACGTTCTGGCAGGGCGGGCGTACTCTGCGTCCCACCTGAAAACTCCCCGTAGCCTCTCCGTAACACGGCTGGTGTTGCCTACGGACCGGAGTACTCCGGTCTGGCGGGAGTGTTGTGCATGGCTGTGGAACAACTCCCGGCTCGGGTGCGGGAGTTCGCGAACTACCTGAACGGCCTGATGGCGCGCCTCGATCAGGGCGGCGGCTGGTGCGGGGTGTTCTGGCAGCGCGATCCGGACGGCATACGGGCCTGTCTCGACGGCCGTGAGGTGCCGCCGTGGGACGTGGTGGAGGCGCTCCTCCAGGACCTCGCGGCGGAATACGGCCCGGAAGCCGCCCGCGCCGAGGCGGAGGGCGTACGGGCCCTGCACTCCTCCGCCCTCGTCGCCTACGACTCCCGCCCCGGCGGCCGGGACGCCCTCGGTGACCGGCTCGACGTCATGCTCCGCGAGCAGCGGTACGCGGCCGAACGGCAGACGGAACTGGGACGGTCGCTGTCCGTCGCCGCCGGCCAGGACGAGGCCGACTCCATCCGGTACGACCTCGCCTGGGCCCGCGACGACCATGTGCGGGCCACCGCGCGCTGCGCCGAACTCCGCTCGCGGATGGCCGAGCTGGACCGACGGCTGATGGAGCCGAAAACGGGGGCCGCGCCCACTGAGCACGCGAGGGTGCCGGTGCAGGCTTCCGCCCCCGAGGACGGCGGCACTCCCAAGCAGCGCAAACGCCGTCGCGGCAGCGCCCGCTTCGCCGGGATGGCCGAGGAGGAGAGCGCCCCCGTCGTCGTCCCGCCCGCCGTCATGCCCGCACTGCCCGAGCAGCCCGCCGCGGGCGGCCGTACTCCCCGAGGCGCTCGGTTCGCCGGGGCCGCCGAAGCCGTAGAGCCTGCGGAGCCGCAGGTCGAGACGGTGAACGGGGGTGATCGGCTGGAGGTCAGGGGGGCCGTCGAGAGGCTCGTGCGGCTGCGGCACGAAGGGCGCAGCGGTGAGGCGCACGCGCTGCTCGCCGAGATCACCTACTCCTCGCCCGCGCGCTATCCGCTGCTCGCCGTGGAGCTTCAGCGGGCCGGGCTCGGCGCGGACTGGGCCACGCTGCTGTGGGAGGCCGCCTCGCTGCCCGCCGACCGGCTGGTGGCCGCCGCGGACGCGCTGGTCGCCTCGGGCCGGGGCGCCGACGCCGAGCAGATCATGCGCCAAGGGGTCGTCCGGCCCGCCGACGAGATCGGGCGGGCCGTGCTGGGGCTCGCCGGGCAGGGGCGCCGCCGCGAGATCGGCGCCCTGCTGGACGCCTACGTCCGGGTCCGCACCCCCGAGGAAGCGGTGCGCAGCGTGGCCGCGGACCCGCCGACCCTCGTACCGTTGCTGCTGGAGGCCGCCCGGGGTGTGTCGGAGGAGCGCGCCTGGGACCTCGTCCACGCGCTGAGGGTCGCCGGATTCGCCGCCTGACCGGGTGGGGCACTCACCCACAGGAGTGCGAAACCGCATCGACTCAGCGGGTTAACGACGATGGTCTTGGCAAGCCCGTCCGGGAGGCTTACGTTCGTGCCTCTACGGCCTGCGTCTACGGGCGTAGAGGCTCTGACGTCCCGTCGAAGGAGCAGCTCATGGCCAACGTCGTACGCGCCGCTCTGGTCCAGGCCACCTGGACCGGCGACACCGAGTCCATGGTGGCGAAACACGAGGAGCACGCCCGTGAGGCGGCCCGCCGGGGCGCCAAGGTGATCGGGTTCCAGGAAGTCTTCAACGCCCCCTACTTCTGCCAGGTGCAGGAGCCGGAGCACTACCGCTGGGCCGAGCCGGTGCCCGACGGGCCGACCGTGCGCCGGATGCGGGCGCTCGCGCGCGAGACCGGCATGGTGATCGTCGTCCCGGTCTTCGAGGTCGAGCAGTCCGGCTTCTACTACAACACCGCCGCCGTGATCGACGCCGACGGCTCGTATCTCGGCAAGTACCGCAAGCACCACATCCCGCAGGTCAAGGGCTTCTGGGAGAAGTACTACTTCAAGCCCGGGAACGCCGGCTGGCCCGTCTTCGACACCGCCGTCGGCAAGGTCGGCGTCTACATCTGCTACGACCGGCACTTCCCGGAGGGCTGGCGGCAACTGGGACTGAACGGCGCCCAGTTGGTGTACAACCCGTCCGCCACCCACCGCGGGCTCTCCTCCTACCTGTGGCGCCTCGAACAGCCCGCGGCGGCCGTCGCCAACGAGTACTTCGTCGCGGCCATCAACCGCGTCGGCGTCGAGGAGTACGGCGACAACGACTTCTACGGGACGAGTTACTTCGTCGACCCGCGGGGACAGTTCGTGGGGGAGGTCGCCAGCGACAGCAAGGAGGAACTCGTCGTCCGCGACCTCGACTTCGACGTCATCGAAGAGGTGCGGCAGCAGTGGGCCTTCTACCGCGACCGCCGCCCCGACGCCTACGAAGGGTTGGTGCAGCCGTGACGGGAGACGATCTGCTGGGACGCCACCGCCGGGTGCTGCCCGACTGGCTCGCGCTCTACTACGAGGACCCGCTGGAGATCACCCATGGCGAGGGCCGCCATGTCTGGGACTCCGAGGGCAACAAGTACCTCGACTTCTTCGGCGGCATCCTCACCACGATGACCGCGCACGCGCTGCCCGAGGTGACCAAGGCGGTGAGCGAGCAGGCCGGGCGGATCCTGCACTCCTCGACGCTCTATCTCAACCGGCCGATGGTGGAACTCGCCGAGCGGATCGCCCAGTTGAGTGGCATCCCGGACGCCCGGGTCTTCTTCACCACCTCCGGCACCGAGGCCAACGACACGGCCCTGCTGCTCGCGACGACGTACCGGCAGAGCAACACGATCCTGGCGATGCGCAACAGCTACCACGGCCGCTCCTTCAGCGCCGTCGGCATCACCGGCAACCGCGGCTGGTCCCCGACCTCCCTGTCACCGCTCCAGACGCTCTACGTCCACGGCGGCGTCCGCACCCGCGGCCCGTACGCCGAGCTGGACGACCGTGACTTCGTCGCGGCCTGCGTCGAGGACCTGAAGGACCTGCTCGGGCACACCCGCCCGCCCGCCGCCCTCATCGCCGAGCCCATCCAGGGCGTCGGCGGGTTCACCTCGGGCCCGGACGGGCTGTACGCCGCCTTCCGTGACGTGCTCGCGGAGCGGGGCATCCTGTGGATCGCCGACGAGGTGCAGACCGGCTGGGGCCGCACCGGCGAGCACTTCTGGGGCTGGCAGGCGCACGGGCAGAGCGGACCGCCCGACATCGTCACCTTCGCCAAGGGCATCGGCAACGGCGCGTCCATCGGCGGGGTGATCGCCCGGGCCGAGATCATGAACTGCCTGGACGCCAACAGCATCTCGACGTTCGGCGGCACCCAGATCACCATGGCGGCCGGGCTCGCGAACCTGACGTACCTCCTGGAGCACGACCTCCAGGGCAACGCCCGGCGGGTCGGCGGGCTGCTCATCGAGCGGCTGCGGGCGGTCGGCGCCCAGGTGCCGTACGTACGGGAGGTGCGCGGGCGCGGGCTGATGATCGGCATCGAGCTGGCCGAACCCGGCACCGGCCGGGCGGCGCCCGAGGCGGCGTCGGCCGTGCTGGAGGCGGCCCGCGCGGGCGGGCTGCTGATCGGCAAGGGCGGCGGCCATGACACCAGCGCGCTGCGGATCGCCCCGCCGCTGACGCTGTCCGTCGCGGAGGCGGAGGAGGGCGCCGCGATCCTGGAACGCGCTCTCAGAGGTCTTCAGTAAGGGACGGCACCGCCATGACCACCACCTTGGAACCAGCCCTGTCGGTCCGTCAGGTCCTCACCCTGGAGCGGGTGCTGGCCGGGGAGCCCGAGGTGGTGGCCGGAGCGGGGCAGCTCGACCGGCTGGTGCGCTGGGTGCATGTGGCCGAGGCCGCCGATGTCGGCGTGATGCTCAGCGGCGGCGAGATGGTGCTCACCACCGGGGTGCTGCTGGCCGGTGACGAGAGCGCGCAGGCCGAGTACATCCGCTCCCTGCATCGCGCGGAGGCGGCGGCCGTGGTCCTCGGACTCGGCCGCGCCTTCCCGGCCGCCCCCGAGGTGATGCGCCGGGCGGCCGAGCGGTGCGGGCTGCCCATGGTCGTCCTGCACCGGCCCTTCCCCTTCGCCGAGTTGACCGAGGAGGTCCAGTCCCGGCTGGTGCGGCGGAAGTTCGCCGCGGTCAGCCTTTCGGAGTCGGTGCGCACCGCCCTCACCGGGCTGATCACCGCGGGCGCCCCGCTCCAGCTGCTGCTGGACGAGGTCGCCCAGCACAGCGCCTGCCCGGTCGTCGTCACCAACCTCGCCCACCGGGTCCTGGCCACCGCGGGGGAGCGGCCGGCCGTGGACGACGTACTGCGCGACTGGGAGCGCATCTCCCGGCAGGCCGGCGGCAGCGACGGCGACGGCTGGATCCGGGCCGAACTCGGCGGCCGCGGCGAACGCTGGGGCCAGATCGTGCTGTGCGGCCACCGCGGCGACACCGCCACCGGACGGCTCCTCGCCGACCGGGCCGCCGAGGCGCTGGTCCTGCATCGCATGCTCGGCGGCAACTCCGCCAACACCTGGGAGGAGCAGTCCGCGCAGAGCCTGCTCACCGACCTGGTCAGCGGAGTCGTACCGGCCCGCCAACTGCTGCCCCGGGCACGGGCGGCCGGGCTGCCCGTCAACCGGCGCACCTTCGTGCCCCTGGTCGTCCGGGACGGCGACCCCGCCCAACTCGACCGGGTGCTCCGCATGCTGGGCCTGCCCGGCATCGTCGCCGAGCTCGCCGACTCCGCCACCGCGGTCCTGCTGAGCCTCGCCCGCGACCAGGACGCGACCGTCCTCGCCGCCAACTTCGCCACCCGGCTGCGCTCGGAGGAGCCGGGCACGGTCGTGGCCGCCGCCGACCCGCGGGCCGCCTGGGACGACGTACCCGCGGGTCTGCGCGAGGCCCGGCACGTCGCGGAGGCGGTCGCCGACGCCCTCGACCTGCCCGCCGTCGTCCGCCTGAGGGATGTCCATCTGCGCGGTCTGGTACGGCTGTTGCGGGACGACCCGCATGTGCAGTCCTTCGCGGAACGGGAGCTGGACGGGCTGCTGTGCGACCCGCAGGAGGACCTCCTGGCGGTCCTGCGCACCTACCTCGCCACTGGCCGCAACAAGTCCCGCACCGCGCAGCTCCACCACGTCTCCCGGCCCGCGCTCTACCGCCGGCTGGAAGCCATACAGGCCCGGCTCGGCGTGGACCTCGACGACTTCGAGCAGGCCGCATCCGTGCACATCGCCCTGCTCGCACACGACGCGCAACAGGGCTGAAACATGCCACGACCTGGGAAAACGGCGGTGAAACATGGGCCCACGAGAAGGTGACACCGTGGCACGCCGGATGCCCGCAGACGTGACACCGTGCCACTCAAAGCCGGATTTCGGACTTCCTAGTCTTCTCGCACACCGAGCGACCGGAGGTCCCGATGAGCAGAGTGATCCGCGCCGCCCTCTTCCAGACCGCGTGGACGGGCGACAAGGAATCGATGATCCAGGTGCACGAGCAGGCGGCCCGCGACGCGGCCGCCCAGGGTGCTCAAGTCCTGTGCTTCCAGGAGCTGTTCTACGGACCGTACTTCTGCCAGGTGCAGGACAAGGCGTTCTACGAGTACGCCGAACAGATTCCCGAGGGCCCGACCGTACGCCGCTTCCAGGCCCTCGCGAAGGAGCTGGGTCTCGTCCTCGTGCTGCCGATGTACGAGGAGGAACAGCCGGGTGTTCTGTACAACACGGCCGCGGTGATCGACGCGGACGGCTCCTACCTCGGCAAGTACCGCAAGACCCACATCCCCCAAGTGCAGGGATTCTGGGAGAAGTTCTACTTCCGGCCCGGGAACAGCGGCTGGCCGATCTTCGAGACGGCCGTCGGCAAGATCGGCGTCTACATCTGCTACGACCGCCACTTCCCCGAGGGCTGGCGGGCGCTCGGCCTCGGCGGTGCCGAGATCGTCTTCAACCCCTCGGCGACGTCACGCGGACTCTCGCGCTATCTGTGGCAGTTGGAGCAGCCCGCGGCGGCCGTCGCCAACGAGTACTTCGTGGGCGCGATCAACCGGGTCGGCGTGGAGGACCTCGGCGACAACGACTTCTACGGCACCACCTACTTCGTGGACCCGGAGGCCCAGTTCGTCGGAGAGGTGGCGAGCGACAAGGAGACCGAACTCGTCGTCCGCGACCTGGACCTGGCCAAGCTGCGCGAGGTCCGCGACCGCTGGCAGTTCTACCGGGACCGGGCGCCGGGGGCCTACACGCCGCTGACCGCTCCCTGACACATCGCCGATCTCTGGGAGGAGAGGGACCATGAGCAGCCGTACCGTCATCAAGGGCGGTCTCGTCATCACCGCGTCCGACGAGGTCCACGCCGACGTCCTGATCGAGGACGGCCGGGTCGCCGCCCTCGCCGTGCCCGGTACGCAGGACTGGAGCGCGGACCGCACGATCGACGCCACGGGCAAGTACGTCATCCCGGGCGGAGTCGACGCCCACACCCACATGGAGCTGCCGTTCGGCGGCACCTTCGCCTCCGACACCTTCGAGACCGGCACCAGGGCCGCCGCCTGGGGCGGTACGACCACCATCGTGGACTTCGCCGTGCAGAGCGTCGGGCACAGCCTGCGCGAAGGGCTCGACGCCTGGCACGCCAAGGCCGAGGGCAACTGCGCCATCGACTACGGCTTCCACATGATCGTCTCCGACGTCAACCAGGACACCCTCAAGGAGATGGACCTGCTGGTCGAGGAGGGCGTCACCTCCTTCAAGCAGTTCATGGCCTACCCGGGCGTCTTCTACTCGGACGACGGCCAGATCCTGCGCGCCATGCAGCGCTCCGCCGAGAACGGCGGACTGATCATGATGCACGCCGAGAACGGCATCGCGATCGATGTGCTGGTGGAACAGGCGCTGGCGCGCGGGGAGACGGATCCCAGGTATCACGGGGAGGTGCGCAAGGCGCTGCTGGAGGCCGAGGCGACCCACCGGGCCATCCGGCTCGCCCAGGTCGCCGGGGCGCCGCTGTACGTCGTGCACGTCTCCGCGACGGAGGCGGTCGCCGAGCTGGCCAAGGCCCGCGACGAGGGGCTGAACGTCTTCGGTGAGACCTGCCCGCAGTATCTGTTCCTGTCCACCGACAACCTTGCCGAGCCCGACTTCGAGGGCGCGAAGTACGTGTGCAGCACGCCGTTGCGGCCGCGCGAGCACCAGGCCCAGCTCTGGAAGGGCCTCAGGACCAACGACCTCCAGGTCGTCTCCACCGACCACTGCCCCTTCTGCTTCGTCGGCCAGAAGGAGCTGGGCCGCGGCGACTTCTCCAAGATCCCCAACGGGCTGCCGGGCGTGGAGAACCGGATGGACCTGCTCCATCAGGCCGTCGTCGACGGGCACATCTCGCGCCGCCGCTGGATCGAGATCGCCTGTGCCACCCCGGCCCGGATGTTCGGGATGTACCCGAAGAAGGGCACCATCGCGCCGGGCTCCGACGCCGACATCGTCATCTACGACCCTCAGGCCGAGCAGGTCATGTCGGCCGAGACCCACCACATGAACGTCGACTACTCGGCCTACGAGGGCAAGCGCACCACCGGCCGGGTGGAGACCGTCCTGTCCCGCGGTGAAGTCGTCATCAGCGAGCGGGAGTACACCGGCCGCGCCGGACACGGGGTCTACACCCCCCGCTCCACCTGTCAGTACCTCAACTAGGAGTGGCGCACATGGACTTCGGACTCGTCCTCCAGGCCGACCCGCCGGCCTCGAAGGTCATCGAGCTGATGCAGCGGGCCGAGCGCAACGGCTTCACGCACGGCTGGACCTTCGACTCGGCCGTGCTGTGGCAGGAACCGTTCGTGATCTACAGTCAGATCCTCTCCCACACCACGAAGTTGACGGTCGGCCCCATGGTCACCAACCCGGGCACCCGTACCTGGGAGGTCACCGCCTCCACCTTCGCCACCCTCAACGACATGTTCGGCAACCGCACGATCTGCGGGATCGGCCGCGGCGACTCCGCGATGCGGGTGGCCGGGCGCAAGCCCAACACCCTCGCCCGGATCAGCGAGGCCATGAAGGTCATCCGCGCCCTCGCCCGCGGCGACGAGGCCGACCTCGGCGGCACGGTCGTCCACTTCCCGTGGATCAAGGAGGGCGCCGAACTCCCGGTCTGGATGGCCGCGTACGGGCCGAAGGCGCTGAAGATGACCGGCGAGGAGGCGGACGGCTTCATCCTCCAGCTCTCCGACCTCTACCTCACCGAATACATGGTCAAGGCGGTCAAGGACGCGGCGGTCGCGGCCGGACGGGACCCGTCCGAGGTGAAGATCTGCGTCGCCTCCCCGGCGTACGTCACCGAGGATGACTCGCCGGAGGCGCTCGCCCACGCGCGGGAGCAGTGCCGCTGGTTCGGCGGGATGGTCGGCAACCATGTGGCCGACCTGGTGTCCAAGTACGGCGAGCACTCCGCCGCCGTACCCGAGGAACTCACCGACTACATCAAGGCCCGCGAGGGCTACGACTACTCCCACCACGGCCGCGCCGACAACCCCGACACCGCCTTCGTACCCGACGAGATCGTCGACCGGTTCTGTGTCATCGGACCGGTCGAGAAGCACATCGAGAAGCTGACCGCACTGCGTGAGCTGGGCGTCGACCAGTTCGCCGTCTACGACATGCACGACGCCCAGGAAGCCGTCATCGACGCGTACGGGGCGCAGGTCATCCCCGCGCTCAACGGCTGAACCCCCCTCCCACAGCTCCCCCTTCCCGCCGTCCCGGGAAGGGGGCCAGGACGCTTCCCTCAGCGCACCCCCCCATGTCGCCACCCGCACGGCCTCTCCCGTCCCACCGTCCCTGATTGGCCTGCCCATGACCGACACCGCTCCCACGGCGATACCGCCGTCCTCCCAAGTCACCCTCGCCGACGGCCGGGTGGAGCTCGCCCCGGGGTCCCCGCCGCCCATCGGTCCGTACGCCAACGACGACCTGCTCCCGGTCCCGGTGGAGAAGCGGACCTGGACCACCTACAACTTTTCCGCGCTCTGGGTCGGCATGGCCCACAACACGGCTTCCTGGACCCTCGCTTCGGGTCTGATCGCCGTCGGCATGGACTGGAAGCAGGCCGTGCTCACCATCGCGCTGGCCAATGTCATCGTGCTGGTGCCGATGCTGCTCACCGGGCACGCGGGGCCCAAGTACGGCATCCCGTTCCCGGTGTTCGCGCGCGCCTCCTTCGGCATCCGCGGCGCCAACCTGCCCGCCGTCGTACGGGCGTTGGTGGCGTGCGGCTGGTTCGGGATCCAGACCTGGATCGGCGGCGAGGCGATCTTCTTCCTGGCCGGGAAGCTCATCGGCGACGGCTGGGCGGACGCCGGGAAGATCGGTGGCTACGCCTGGACCATGTGGCTGTCGTTCGCGATCTTCTGGGCGATCCAGGTCGCGATCATCTACCGGGGCATGGAGACCATCCGCCGGTTCGAGAACTGGGCCGCTCCGTTCGTGCTCGTCGGCGCCTTCGTGATGCTGTGGTGGATGAGCGACAAGGCCGGTGGCTTCGGCCCGCTGCTGGACCAGCCGTCCAAGCTGGGCTGGGGCGGAGACTTCTGGAAGCTGTTCTGGCCGTCCCTCATGGGCATGATCGGCTTCTGGTCCACCCTGTCGCTGAACATCCCGGACTTCACCCGGTACGGGAAGAGCCAGAAGGCCCAGACCTGGGGGCAGGCTCTTGGACTGCCCACGACGATGACGTTGTTCGCGTTCCTGTCCGTGATGGTCACCTCCGGCTCGGCGGCCGTCTACGGCGAGCCGATCTGGGACCCGGTGCAGCTCGCCGCCAAGACCGACAACGTGGTCGGGCTGCTCTTCGCCCTGGTGACCGTGCTGGTGGCGACCCTGTCGGTGAACATCGCCGCCAACCTGGTCTCGCCCGCCTTCGACTTCTCCAACATCGCGCCCCGGAAGATCAGTTTCCGCACCGGCGCCCTCGCCACCTGTGTGCTCGGCGTGCTGATCTTCCCGTGGAAGCTGTACTCCGACCCGCAGGGCTACATCTTCACCTGGCTCGGCCTGGTGGGCGGTCTGCTCGGCACGGTCGCCGGCATCCTCATCGCCGACTACTGGATCCTGCGCCGGGGCCGCCTCGACCTCACCGACCTGTACCGCACCGGCGGGCGCTACTGGTACGAGGGCGGCTGGAACTGGCGGGCGGTCGTGGCCTTCCTCGCCGGTGGCGTGCTGGCCATCGGCGGCGCGAACTTCGATCCGCTGATCGACGGCACCCCCGTCCCGGCCCTGTCCTCGCTCGCGGACTACGGCTGGGCGGTGGGCCTCGGCACCTCGATGGTGCTCTACCTCGTGCTGATGCTGGCGCGCGGCCGGCGGGAGTGACAGAGGCGCTGGAGGACGGTCAGCCCTTCTGGCCGCCCTCCAGCGCCGCCACCGCGTCCTTGGCGGCCTTGATGGCGCCCTTGTTGATCTCGTCCGAGCTGGGCGCGCCCTTGGACTCGAAGTCGCTGCCGTTGTACGTGACGACGACCAACGCGTTGGACGCCCGGACCAGCACGACGCCCTCGCGGGTCTCCTGCTTGTCCTCGGTGGTCAGATTCACCACCGAATAGCCGACGTCACCGAGGCCCGGAACATCCCCTCCGCCGCTCTTGTCCTTGATGCGCTGCTCGTATGCGTTCTGTGCCGATTCGTCCGACTCCTTGATCTCGAAGGAGACGTCGAGCCAGCGGTACTCGTACCCCTTGAGCGCGTTCCAGGAGCAGGTGCGGCGCAGCTTGGTGTCGGTCGACGGGATCTCCTTGCCCGCGGTCTTGGCGCCCGGGACGAGTGAGGTGACCGTCTTGGAGGCGACGCTGTCGCAGGGCGCGGGAGCGCCGGTGTACGTCTTCGACGCGGCCGAGGTGGAGGGCGCGGATTCGGACTGACTCTCCGTCTTCTCCTGTGCCTGTGCCTGGGGGTCGGCGGCCGGCGCCGGGGCGAACGGGCCGGACGTCAGCGCCCAGCCCGCCGCGGCGAGCACCACGACGGGGGACAGGCGGGCGGTCAGGGCGAGTGGCAGTGAAAGGGGGCGCACGGCGCACTTTTCGTGGGGGACGGTGCGGAGGAGTCCACACTGCGGACGGGACGGCAGTGTTGCACGACTGCCTGTGAGGCGGAAGTGTCAACTCGCTCCGTGCGCGCGCGGTGACGGAGGCCAACCGTTCGTGCGGCGAATGCCCGATTATGTCCGCGCGGTCGACCGGCTCAGCGCGGACTCGATCCGGTCGACGGCGGTGAAGGCGCCGTAGGCCACGAGGTGCACCAGACAGTGGTCGGTGTGCTCCGGCCGCCGCCAGGCCGCCACGTCCTCGTCGGTGATCCGGTACGGCGCCAGCGCGGCCAGCAGGGCCAGCCGCGCCCCCGGCCGCTCGCGCCGGTCCGGGATGCCCTCCAGAGCGAGCCCCGGGTGCCGCCCGTCCCACTGCCACATCGTCTCCAGGACGAGTTCCTGGTCGTCCGCGTCGAGCAGATCGGCGCCCGCCATGGCCGACTTGAGCAGCGCCGCGTACGCCGGGCCCACGGCGGTGTCGCCCGCCCACGCGGGGGCCTCGCCGGGGTCGGTGCGGTCCAGCAGCGCCAGCGCGTCGCCGGGCAGGGCCGGGCGGCGCACGGTCCGGGAGAGCGTACGGCCCGCGAGACTGCGCACCACGCGGAGGCGCTCGGCGTTGCCGGGCAGCATCTTCTCGGTCAGCAGGGCCGACACGATCCGGTTGATGAAGTGGAACGACAGCGCGGTGCCGAGGTACCCGGGGGCGTGGTCCTGCGGGAAGGGGTACGGCTTCGACGCCGGGCTCGGGACGCGGGTCCGCTTGCCCCACTCCAGTACGCGCGCGTGCTCCTCGTTCTCCGGGCGCTCGCCCCGCGCGAGACGTTCGGCGAGGGCGTGGTCGCCGGTGGCGTGCAGCAGCACGGTGTGGGCGGTCACGCAGAACGGGCACTGGTTGGCCTGCGACACCCCGAACGCCGCGATCTCCTTGCCGGTCCGGCTGCCTGGTCCCGCGATCAGCGACTCGCGCATCAACGCCCAGGTGGCGGTGAGCAGTTCCGGCGCCGAGGAGAGCACCACGAAGGTGACCGGCTCGTCGATGCCGAAGTCACGGGAGAGCTGCTCGTAGACCTCGGCGACGCGTCCGGTGGCCGCCTTGGGCGGCTGGGGCTTGGTGTAACGGAAGGGTGTGGTCATGGGAAGCAGACTGCGCCGGGGGAGGGGGCCCGGTCGTCGTACGGCCGAAGGGAGTTGCGGCTGCGCCGGACGGGCCGTGCCGAGTCGGGGAGTACTGCGGCGGGAGTAGTCCGGGAGTTGTCCACAGGTCTGACGCGGGTGTCGGCGGATGCGTCTACTGTGCGGTCATGAGCGGGATCACGGTGACACGCAGGCACCTCGCCGACGCGGCCCTGGCGGTCGTGGTCGGCGCCCTCGTGGTGACCTCCGCCGCCTTCGACCGGGACACGGCGCCGGTCGACTACGTGCTCATGGTCGTGGGCTGCGCGGCGCTGGGGTTCTACCGGGCGGCACCGCGGGCCGTTCTGGCCGTGGCGACCGTCAGCGGGGCAGCGTACGTCCTGCACGCCGAGCCGGGGACCCTGGCCGCCCTGCCCGTCATCGGCGCCGTGCACACCGCTTCCCGGGTCGGGCACCGGGCGCTCGCCGCGGCGGGCGGCGGGCTGTTCCTGGCGGCGTACGTGGCGACCGGGCCCGGCACCCAGGACGTGCTGGAGAAGTCCGCGCTGCTCGCGGGCTGGTTCCTGTGCGCGGTGATCACCGGGCTCGCCGACCGCAACTGGCAGGCGTATCTGCGCCAGACCGAACAGCGCGCCCTGGAGGCCGAGCGCACCCGGGAGGAGGCCGCCCTGCGCCGCGCCGGGGAGGAACGCCTGCGCATCGCCCGGGAGTTGCACGACTCGCTCACCCACAGCATCTCCATCGTCAAGCTCCAGGCCGGAGTCGCCGTGCACCTCGCCCGCAAGCGGGGCGAGGAGGTGCCGCCCGCGCTGCTCGCCATCCAGGAGGCGAGCGGGGAGGCGATGCGTGAACTGCGGGCGACCCTGGACGTGCTGCGCACCGACGAGCCCTCCGGAACCCCGGCGCTGCTGGTGGAGCGGGCGCGGGCGGCGGGTCTGGCGGCCGAGCTGGCGGTCACCGGCACCGAGCGCCCCCTGCCGGCGACCGTGGACCGGGCCGCGTACCGCATCGTCCAGGAGGCGCTCACCAACGCGGCACGCCACGCGGGGCAGGCGACGGTCCGTGTCGAACTCGCCTATGGTCCCGAGGACCTGGAGATACGGGTGGAGGACGACGGAATCGCCGTCCCGGACCGCCCGCCCGTGCCCGGCATCGGCCTCACCGGCATGCGGGAGCGGGTCACGGCGCTGGGCGGCACCCTGCGCGCGGGCCCGCGCGAGGAGGGCGGATTCTCGGTACGGGCCCAACTGCCGCTGGGGGAGCCGGTGCGGGCGCCCGTGCCGCTGGGGGAGGCGAGATGATCAGGGTCGCGCTGGTCGACGACCAGGCGCTGATGCGGGCCGGGTTCCGGGCCCTGCTGGACGCCGAGGACGGCATCGAGGTGGTCGGCGAGGCGGCCGACGGGGAGCGCGGGGTGGCCCTCGTCCGCGCCGAGGCGCCCGACATCGCGCTGATCGATGTCCAGATGCCGGTGATGACGGGCATCGAGGCCACCCGCCGGATCGCCGCCGACCCCGCGCTCTCGGACGTCCGCGTGGTGATCCTCACCAACTACGGCCACGACGAGTACGTCTTCGAGGCGCTGCGTGCGGGCGCCAGCGGCTTTCTGCTGAAGGACACCGAACCGGCCGATCTGCTCCAGGCGATCGAGGTCGTGGCCCGCGGCGAGGCACTGCTGTCCCCGTCCGTCACCCGCACCCTCATCGGCGAGTTCGTGGCCCGGCCCCCGGACCGGGCCACCGCCCCCGGCCTGGAGGGCCTCACCCGCCGCGAACGCGAGGTGACCGCGCTGGCCGCACGCGGGCTCAGCAACGAGGAGATCGCCGAGCACATGGTCATCAGCCCGTTCACGGCCAAGACCCACGTCAGCCGCGCGATGACCAAGCTGGGCGCCCGGGACCGCGCCCAACTGGTCGTGTTCGCCTATGAGTCCGGTTTGGTGACGGCCCGCGGCGGGAGCTGACCCACGGCCCGCTCAGGGCTTGCGGGCCACGCCGCCGTAGACGTCCGTGGGCTCGGGCGTGGTGCCGGGCTCGGGGCGCCACAGGGGGCAGGAGACGATGCCCGGCTCCAGCAGCTCCAGGCCCTCGTAATAGGCGGAGAGCTGTCGCGGGCTGCGCAGGACGTACGGGATGGCGCCCGTGTCGTCGTAGCCCTGCTGGGCGCGCTTGAGTTCCGCGTCGGTGTCCGTGCTGTCGTAGTGGACGAAGTAGCTGCCCGAGGGCAGCACGGCCTGGAGGCGGCGGACGATGGAGATGGCCTCCTCGTAGTCCTGGATGTGGCCGAGGATGCCCATGAGCATCAGGGCGACCGGCTGGTCGAAGTCCAGGAACCGGCGTGCCGCCTCGATGATCTTCTCGGGGTCGTGCAGATCGGCGTCGATGTACTCGGTGACGCCCTCGTCGGTGCTGGTGAGCAGGGCCTCGGCGTGCCGCAGTACCAGGGGGTCGTTGTCGACGTAGACGATGCGTGACTCGGGTGCCACCCGCTGGGCGACCTGGTGGGTGTTGTCGTAGGTCGGCAGACCGGTGCCGATGTCCAGGAACTGGCGGATGCCGAGTTCGCCGGCCACGAAGGACACCGTGCGGATCAGGTACTGCCGGGAGGCGCGGGCCATCGTCTCGATGTTCGGCGCGATCTCGCGGTAGGCGTCGCCCGCCTCCCGGTCGACGTCGTAGTTGTCCTTGCCCCCCATCCAGTAGTTCCAGATGCGGGCCGAGTGCGGCACCGTGGTGTCGATCTTGGACAGGGCTTCCTGGTCGGGGGAGGGCTGGCCGTCTGCCATGGGAATTCTCCTGCCGTGCGTCACGCGGTCGGTCACTAACCTACCGTCAACTTCGGTTTGTTCCCCGCGACTTCGTGATCTGCCGGGCCGCTCGCGGGGGATGGGTAATCGAGGGTTCCCCGCGTCGAGAGTGACGACGGGGACGTGCTGGGAGAGTGTGCGGAACACCCGTGCGTAGGCGTCGGTCGCCTGTCTGAAGTCCGTGGGGGCGTCCCGGGGAAGGGTCCGGGGCGCGGTGAGGTGGATGAGGGCCCCGTCGCGTTCGGCCACCGACTCGGCGAAGTCGAGCGCCTGGATCCAGGACACGCGGGACTCGCCGCGCAGCAGTGGCCCGTACACGAGTTCGTGGATGATGCTGCCGTCGAGCACCAACCGGCCTGGTTCGGCGAAGAGTTCGCGATACGGCCGGGTCGGGTCCACATGGTGCAGGCGGTCCGCATCGCATCTGATCCGGAAGCCGTGTCCGGCCAGCTCGGTGATCAGATCGCTCCTGCCGACGCCGTCGGCACTCTCGACGACGAGAGTGCTGCACCGGGTGAGGGCCTCCTGGAGGTTCATGCCGGGCGGCCGGGGCGAGGCGATGAGTGCATTCCACTTCCTTCGGGACACCGGAACCCGCTCAGTGTGAGCGGAGAACCCGCACGGCAGGAGGGCGCGCGCGGGTTGTCCGGTAGTGCGGGCGTAGTGGTGTGCCGGGCGCAGTGGGGGTACGCGGCGGGAGCGGTGCGGTGCTCAGGCGACCAGGAAGTCCGCCTGGCCCGCCTTGGCGCCTTCGAGGAACACGATCATCTCGTCCCGGGAGTAGACCAGCGCGGGCCCCTCGGGGTCCGTGGACTGGCGGAAGGCGACGCTTCCGTCGGGCAGTCGCTTCACCTCGACGCAGCTGCCGCCGTTGGTGCCGCTCCAGGGCTTGTGCCAGCCCTCGGTGCCCAGATCGGTGGCCGGCATGCCGCTGTAGATCGGGTCCATGGATCCCATGGTCACAACTCCTTACGCAGTTCGGCCAGGATTGCCCTGGTTCGTGCGACCGGCTCCGCCTGGACGGACATCCGGTCCAGTACCTCTAGGTAGTTGACGACGTCGCCGGGCCGGTCGACGTAGACCGCGCCGGCCAGGTTCTCCGTGTAGATGACGTCAGGGAGTTCGGAGAATCCGAAGCGGAAGTGGTGGAAGGGGCCGAAGGCGCCCGGATGGGCACCGGCCGCGAAGCGCATGATCTGGATCCGGACGTTGCGCAGGTCCAACGCCTCGTCGATCCGGTCGATCTGAGCCCGCATCACATCGGGACCGCCGACCGGGCGGCGCAGCACCGTCTCGTCCAGGACGGCCCAGACGGCCGGTGCGCCCGGCTTGGTGAGCAGGTCCTGGCGTCTGAGCCGCAGATCGACGCGCCGGGATATGTCCTCCTTCGACTCGTTCGGGAAGCCGACCCGCATCAGCGCGGTGACGTAGTCGTGGGTCTGCAACAGGCCGGGGACGTAGTGGGGTTCGTAGAGACGTATGACGGTGGCTTCGCTCTCCAGGCTCACGTATGCCTGGAACCAGTCCGGGAGCACGTCGCGGTACTGGTACCACCACCCCGGCTCGTTCGCCTTCCTGGCCAGTTCGAGGAAGCCCTCGGTCTCCTCCGCCGGGACCCCGTAGGTGCGCAGCAGTTCCTTCACGTACGGGATGCGGAGCTTGACCTCGGCCTTCTCGATCCGGCGGACCGTGAGGGGAGTGACCTCGATGGCCCGTGCGGCGTCCTCGAAGGACACACCGGCCTGCTCCCGCAGCTGCTTCAGCCGTTTGCCGAGAACCATCCGCAGGACCGTGGGTGCACTGCCGCCCGAGCGGTTCTCGCTCACCTGCTACCTCCCTCAGCGGCCCTCACAGCGTGCAGTGTGCCACGCGGTCGACGACAGAGACAGAGCGATGCGGATCGAATCGAAATTATCAGAACGCCAGTTGCGAATCGCGCGTGTAGGGAACCATAGTGATCGAGGGACCTGTCGCACAGGTCGGCGCGCCGATGTCAACTGGGCGTGGCCTGAGCGGACTTGAGGTACTGGCAAGGGTGTATCCGCACACGAGCGAGGCGAGACCTGGATGGCCACCGTGACCGAGGGACACGCAAGGAGCCAGGGCAAGGGGAGCGCCGGAGCCAACAAGGCGCTGGCGTCCGCGCTGAAGGAGTCCGGCTGCTCCTATGCCTCGCTCGCCCTCCGGGTCAACGATCTCGGACGCCGACAGGGCCTCGACTCCACCTACGACAAGACGGCGGTCACCCGCTGGCTCCAGGGACAGCAACCGCGCGGCGAGACGCCGGGGTTGATCGCCGCGGTGCTGTCCGAGCGGCTCGGCCGCGCCGTGTCGCCCGCGGACCTCGGCTTCCAGCGCGAGCAGCAACGCCCGGTCGCGGGCCGGGCCTTGGTCTACGACGAGGACGTGGCGGAAGCCCTCCACACGCTGGCCGAACTGGGCTCGACCGACATCTCCCGCCGCAGCCTGCTCGGACCCGCCCCCTTCGTCGTGGGCGCCCTGGCCAACCCTCAACGCGAGTGGCTGCTGTGGCTGCTGGAGGACCACGACGGCGGCCGTCCGACGCGGGTGTCGGACGGGGGACCGGTCGAGCAGGTGCACGCGATGATCGCCCTGTTCGACCAGATGGACAACCACTACGGCGGCGCCGGTGTCCGCACGAGCATCGTGCACTACCTGGCCACCGAGGTCGTCCCCATGCTCCAGCGGCGCGGCACGCCCCCGCCCGAGCAGCGCCTGCTGTACGCGGCCGCGGCCAGGCTCGCCGCGATGGCCGGCTGGAGTTCGTACGACGCCGCGGAGTACGGGCTGGCCCAGCGCTACATGACCCAGGCGCTGAGGCTGTGCGCCGAGAGCCGTGACCGGGTGCTGGGCGGGCAGATCCTGGCCGGTCTGTCCCATCTGGCCACCAGCCTCGGCCGTCCGGACGAGGGCGTGTCCCTGGCCCGGGCGGGCATCGCCACCGCCAAGGGAGCGGGCAGCCCGCTGGGGCTGATGCGCCTGCACGCCATGTCGGCCCGGGGACACGCGGCCCAGGGCCACGGCGACCGGGCGGGCGAGGCGCTGCGTCAGGCCGAGCGGCAGCTGGACGCCAGCCGGGGGGCCGAACAGGAGTCGCCCTGGGTGCGTTTCCTCGACGACCACTATCTCCAGGCCGAGTCCGCGCTCTGCTTCCGTGACCTGGGGCTCGCCGCCGAAGCGGAGCGCACGGCGAGCGACTCGGTGCACGCCAACGCCGACCGGCGCAGGCGCCAGGCCATCAGCCGCTCCGTGCTGGCCACGGCCCACCTTCAGCAGAACCGGCTGGACGAGGCCATCGGCACCGCGACCGAGGCACTCGACACGCTCACCACCGTGCACAGCGAACGGTCCGTCCAGGCCCTGCGCGACTTCCGCAGGCGCTTGGACTCCCGCCGCCACGAGCCGCTCGTGCACGAGTTCGTGCGCCGGTCCCAGGTGGTACTGGGGGCCGCGGCATGAACCGGCTGTTGCGTGACGCCACTACGCGCCCGCAACCGGACAACCCGTACGCCCCCTGGTCCGATTCGGTTACGGAGCTGTTGGCTGCATATGCAGCCAGCCCTTGCCCTTCCGACCGCGCTGCGCAGCCATCAGGAGGACCCATGACGGCATCCGGAGCACAGCGCCGCACGCCGTTACCCCCACGAGCGACACCCCACGCGCCGGGCGACAGTGCCGCCCTTCGCCGGGCGGGGCATGCCGTGACTTCCATGAGCAGACCCGCACGCCTGCACGCCGCGATCCCCGCCAGCCCCGCTCAGGCCGCACACGTGCGGCGCCTGGTCGCCGAGCACCTGCGTCGGCTGCCGTCGGCGGCCGGTCACCTGGACGATGTCGTACTGGCCACCGACGAGTTGTTCACGAACGCGGTCCGGCACGCGAGCACCGGCCCCGACGACACGATCATCCTCACCATCGACTGCCGTGAGTCCGAGCTGCGGGTGACGATCGCCGACCGCTCACCCGCCCAGCCTCGGATGCACACGTCGGACGAGGCGGCGGAGTCCGGACGTGGACTGGCCATCGTGGCCGCGTTGGCCGACGACTGGGGCATCGCGCCCGCCGATCCCGGCACCCCGGGCAAGCGAGTGTGGTTCGCGCTGCGACTCGGAGCAGCGCCGTGAAGCCCATGCCGGGCCGCCCCGTCCTGACGCCCGTACGCACCGGTGCCGACTCCGCTCATCCGGAGCCCACGGTTCCCTGGATGCTCCCCGCTCTGGCGGCCGCCCTCGCCACCGAGTTGCGGCGCCGCGCGGACCAGGAGCGGGAGCTGATGCGGCGAGCCCAGGCCGAACCCACCGAGCGGCGCCGACAGGACATCGCCGCGTGCCGCCGCGCCAACACCGAGGCGCTCAGGGCCATCGTTCGCAACCACGGCTGGCCGACCACCGACCAGGTGGGCGACCCCGCCTCGACCGCGGCGCTGATGATCCTGCTGCACGCCTCGGATCTGGACTTTCAGCTCATCTGCCGG
The DNA here is from genome assembly GCF_000349325.1 of Streptomyces davaonensis JCM 4913. Taxonomy (GTDB): domain Bacteria; phylum Actinomycetota; class Actinomycetes; order Streptomycetales; family Streptomycetaceae; genus Streptomyces; species Streptomyces davaonensis. Next base: position 2,188,033 of record NC_020504.1, on the reverse strand, counting down.
GACTTGATCGCCGAGGCCGTCCTGGAGGGACGCTGCTCCGCCGTCCACCTCGCGTACATCGCCGACCACTGCGCCGTGGAACAGGGCCAACCCCAGTTCTACGGCACGCGCGTCAACCCCGAGACCCTTCGCCCCTACCCCGTCCGGCAGCCGCAGACCCTCGACGAGCGCCGACACGATGTCGGCCTGAGGCCGCTCGCCGAGCAGACGAAGGCGCTGCGCTGGGTCAGGTGAGGGTGTCGGGGGCGGTGGCCGTCCGCATGCTCTTCCAGACGTGCAGCAGGTAGCGGATCTTGCTGGGGTGCTGGCCGGTGGTGTCGGCGGTGACGGGGATGGAGCAACCGGCGATGAGGTGCAGGACGACGGCTTGATACTCCAGTGTGCGGTTGGTGTTCAGGGGCAGCGGTGGCGTGCGGGCGTCGATGCAGCGGGTGAAGTGCTCCCAGGCGCGGGCCGTGGGGTTGGGATGGCTGACGATGGCGGACCAGTGGGCGACGACGTCGCCGAAAGCCTCGCGGACAGCGGCAGTTGCGTCCTCGGGCGGCAGATGGGCGCCGGCGTAGGCGAGGTAGTGCGGATGGTGGAGGGCGTGGAATGCGAGGAAGGCCGGGGGCAGGTCGACTGCGGGAGGCTCGGGATGGGTGAGGCGCATGGGTTCCTCCCCTAGGGCGGCGGTGAGTTGACGGGAGACCGTCACCGGGAGTGCGTGGTGGCGGCTTGCCACAGGCGCTCGGTGTCGGCGAGATCGCCGTTGAGGGCGAGGACGATGCGGCCGGTGGTGTCCCAGTCGGGCACCTGCGGATCGGCGAGGCCGCGGGCGATGGTGCCCACACTCAGAGCGCCGGCGGTCGCGTCCCGCAGCTTCCACAGATCGGGCCGGCCCGCGGACAGGTACAGGGAGCGCAGGACGGTGTTCAGGTGCGAGGCCGCTGATTCCGGATCGGCGGCCGGCGGGGGATCCGGCTCGGGCCGTACGGATGCCTCCCACAGGGGACGCAGCAGCCCCGGGTCGATCCGGTACGCCTCGGCGAGGCGCTCGACGACGTGCCAGGACGGGCGCCGCGTCCCCGCGGCGATTTTCGAGAGGTAGGACGGGGAGATCAACGCGTAGTCGGCGATCTCCCGCATCGTCTGTCCGCTGTGGCGCTGAAGCCGGGACATCGTGATGGCCAACTGATTGCCGGCGGCGCCCGGTTGGGGCAGGGGACCCGGCGGCGCTTCGCCCGCCCCCGGTGCGTCGTCGGTCGACCACAGGGCGGCGCGCGGTGTCACCCTGCGGGTGTGCGTGGCCACCGCCGCGCGTGTGTCCCGGTTCCTCTCCCAACGCTCCAGCGCTTCGGCGGTCCACTTCTTGCGCAGCCGGTGAGAGCTGATCTTCAGGGCGTCCCCCATGGCCTCCCAGGATTCGCCGCGGGCCCGGCCGCGACGCACCAGCGCCGCCTCAAGGTCCTCGAACCGGCGCATGAGGCCGGAGTACGTGTGCAGCAGCTGCTCGGAGGTGGTGTCCTCGCCGACGTCGGCGATCAGGTCTCCGGCCTGGTTCCGTACCTCGCGTCCGATCTCGACGACATCGTCGTCGAGGGAAGGATCGGGAGGTGGCGCCGGTTTCCGGCGCAGTGCGGCGCCGCAGGAGGCGCTGCAATACTTGGAGGGGCGGCCGGGGCTCACCTTCTTCTTGAACGTCCTGCCGCAGTTGGCGCAGCTCCTGGTACGAGTCGCGGATGCCGCCATCGTCCTTGCTGACCCTTTCGGGGGATGAACGGGCACGTATTTCGGTGATTCCGCGGGCCGTTGGCGGCCCTTTTCGCAGCAAAGCGCGGTGCCCGTACGGTGAATGGGGGGTGCGGTGGCGGTGGCAGCCGACGTGGGGCGTGCCACCGCCGCAGGGATGCTCGCGACTGCTCAGATGGCCCGAACTCGCCGGTGGACGGCTTGAGTTCCCCTGGCGACAGCAGCCACGAGGAGGGCCGGCCCGGTCACCTGCCACCCCCCGGTCGTCCCCGCGATCGCGATGAGGGGCCCCACCGTCAGCGCGATGAAGAAGCTTCCTCGCACGGTGACAGCCAAGTCATCAGCCTGCGTGCAGCCTGGGAGCGAAAACGGAGACATGATAATTTCAGGCTTCGTCGCCGCCGGTCCCTCGGGACCGGCGAGACGATAGCGATTCAACGGCATCGAACTTCCTTTCGTGGAATGGTGCTGCGAGTCGTGAATCTGATGTGACCGGCAGGCCCTGGCTCGGATTGGACCCCCGCCAGGGCCTGCGGCTTCCCGGATTCAAACGCCGGTTCCCGGACACTACTTCGACCCCGGACTGTCGCGCCATCGCCACGGAAAGTTATGGCCAGAGACAGCCACAGCGAATCGACAAATCCCCGCTGTCGGCCGTAACTCCGCTGCATAACGCACCTATAAGAACCCGCTCCAGTTGCGAACGAGATCAATCGCCAAACGAACAACAGTGATCAGATGATCGGCGAATGCCACGGATCGTGGCGACCGGTCGCAGCCCCGATGACCGGTTCGGGCCGCTCAAACCCGGGAACCAGTTCGGATGTCGATCGCGACGTGCCAGTCAACTCCCGTGAGAGGCCCTATGTTCACCACCCGCCCCACGCTCCAGGGCATCTTCGGCATGGTGTCCTCCACCCACTGGCTGGCCTCCCAGTCGGCGATGGCCGTCCTGGAGGACGGCGGCAACGCCTACGACGCCGCCGTGGCCGGAGCGTTCGTGCTGCACGTCGTCGAGCCGCACCTCAACGGCCCCGCCGGCGAGGTCCCCATCCTGCTCGCCCCGGCGGGCGGCGAGGTACGGGTGCTGTGCGGACAGGGCGTCACCCCCGCCGGCGCGACCGTCGCCCACTACCGGGCGCTCGGCCTGGACCTCGTCCCCGGCACCGGACCCCTCGCCGCCGCCGTGCCCGGCGCCTTCGACGCCTGGCTGCTGCTCCTCCGCGACCACGGCACCAAATCCCTCGCCGACGTCCTCAAGTACGCCATCGGGTACGCCGAACACGGGCACGCGCCCGTGGCGAACGTCGGCGCCACCGTCGAGGCGGTACGGGAGCTGTTCACGACGGAGTGGACGACGTCGGCCGAGGTGTACCTGCCGGACGGACAGCCGCCGCGCCCCGGCCGCCTGTTCCGCAACCCCGCCCTCGCGGCCACCTGGAAACGCCTGCTCGCCGAAGTGGCCGGGGCCGGGGATCGCGAGGCCCGGATCGAGGCGGCCCGTCGAGTCTGGCGCACCGGGTTCATCGCCGAGGCGCTCGTCCGGCAGGCCGGGCGGCCCACCCTCGACACCAGCGGCGAGCGGCACACCGGCACCCTCACCGGCGACGACCTCGCCGGATGGTCCGCGACCTACGAGGCGCCGGTGACGTACGACTGGAGCGGCTGGACCCTGTGCAAGGCCGGGCCCTGGAGCCAGGGACCGGTGCTGCTCCAGCAGCTCGCCCTGCTCCCCGCCGAGCTGCCCGCTCACGGCTCCGCCGACTACGTCCACCTGCTGATCGAGGGCTGCAAGCTGGCCATGGCCGACCGGGAGGCGTGGTACGGGGACGCGGCCGAGGTGCCGCTCGGCGAGCTGCTCTCCGACGGGTACAACGCGGAGCGGCGGGCGCTCGTCGGCGACAAGGCGTCCTGTGAACTGCGGCCCGGCAGCCCCGGGGGCCGTACGCCCCGGGTGAGCGCGCACGCGCGCGTGGTGCTCGACGAGGAGGCCACCGCGCCGGGCGCCGGTGAGCCGACGGTCGCCCGGTACCCGGTGCGCGGCGAGCCGGACGTCACCCCCGACGGCGGCACCCGTGGCGACACCTGTCACCTCGATATCGTCGACCGCTGGGGCAACATGATCGCGGCCACGCCCAGCGGGGGCTGGCTCCAGTCCAACCCCGTCGTGCCCGAACTGGGCTTCCCGCTCGGCACCCGGCTCCAGATGACCTGGCTGGAGGAGGGCCTCCCGGCCTCGCTGACCCCCGGGCGCCGCCCGCGCACCACCCTCTCGCCCTCACTCGCCCTGCGCGACGGCGAACCCGTGCTGGCCTTCGGCACGCCCGGCGGCGACCAGCAGGACCAGTGGCAGCTGCACTTCTTCCTGGGCGTGGCACTGCGCGAGCAGGTGCGCGGCGGACCGGACCTCCAGGGCGCGATCGACGCCCCGAACTGGCACAACGACAGCTTCCCCAGCTCCTTCCACCCGCGCGGTATGCGACCGGGCAGCGTCACCGTGGAGTCCCGCACGGACCCCGAGGTGATCGAGGAGCTGATCGCGCGCGGGCACCGGGTGACCGTGGGCGACCCCTGGTCGGAGGGGCGGCTGTGCGTGGTGGCACGGGATCCGCGGACCGGGCTGCTGTCAGCGGGGGCGAACCCGCGGGGGATGCAGGGGTACGCGGTGGGGCGGTGAGATGAAACACTCGCCGCGAACCCGCGTATTCATGGCGATTCCACCCGGCGTACACCACCCCGGCGGGGATTGTCAGTGCTGCATGTTCTTATGGGGGACATGATCGTAGACACGGAAACCATCGACGAGTTTCTCGCTCGGCGCTCCTCCGACGTGGAGGAAGCAGTCCGCCAGGCCGCCGCTCTGGAAATCATGCCGCGCTGGCGCAGGCTCGCCGCGCACGAGGTCGACCAGAAGAGCGGCCCCCATGACCTGGTGACGGACGCGGACCGCAAGGCCGAGCAGTACCTCACCGCAGCGCTCGGCGCGCTGCTGCCCGGCTCCGTCGTGGTCGGCGAGGAGGCGGTGCACGCCGACCCCACGACCTACGGCGCGCTCCAGGGCGCCGCGCCGGTCTGGATCGTCGACCCCGTCGACGGCACCCGCCAGTTCGTGAACGGCGACCCCGGCTTCTGCACCCTGGTCGCCCTGGTCCAGCACGGCGAACTGCTCGCCTCCTGGACCTACGCCCCGGCCCGCGACCAACTGGCCACCGCGATACGCGGCAAGGGCGCCTACCTCGACGGCGAGCACCTGCACTCCGGCACACCGGACCCCGGCCGGGACCTCCGCGTGGCCACCTCCCACCCCGACTACACCACCGACGACCAGAAGCACGCCCTGCGCGGCCTGTGGACCGACGGCGTGTCCCCACGCCCCTGCGGCTCGGCGGGCCTGGAGTATCTCGCGATAGCCCGGGGCGAGTTGGACGCGGTCGGTTTCAGCTGGGAGGCAGCCTGGGACCACGCAGCGGGCCTGCTCCTGGTGGAGGAGGCGGGTGGAGCCCACCTGACCGTGAGCGGCGAACCATTCCGGGTAACCGGCGGAAATGCCCTGCCATTCACAGCGGCAAGGGACGAGGCGACGGCACGACGGCTGACGGAACTGCTGACGAACGCCGCCTGATCCCACCCGGGGCGGGGCTGTATCAATGTGCGGCTCCGCCGCGTGGGCGCGACAAGCCCCCACCCACCCGCACCCGCAATACAACCGCCCGGACCGAGCTATGAGGCGCACCCGGCATATCCTGACCCTGAGTGGCCATCGGCTGAAGGGGACCGAATCGTGCCGTCGATGCTCGATGCCGTCGTGGTGGGTGCGGGACCGAACGGCCTGACCGCAGCCGTGGAGCTGGCCCGCCGCGGCCACTCCGTCGCGCTGTTCGAGGCAAAGGACACCGTGGGCGGAGGCGCCCGGACCGAGGAGCTCACCCTCCCCGGCTTCCGCCACGACCCGTGCTCCGCGGCGCACCCCCTCGGTATCAACTCCCCCGCGTTCCGCGCCCTGCCGCTCCACGAGTACGGCCTGGAGTGGCTGCACGCCGACCTGCCGATGGCGCACCCGTTCCCCGACGGCACGGCCGCCGTGCTCTCCCGCTCGGTCGGGGAGACGGCCGCCTCCTTCGGCGCCCGGGACGCGGGGGCGTACCGCAGGCTGGTCGAGCCGTTCCTGCCCCGATGGGACGACCTGGCCCGGGACTTCATGTCCCTGCCGCTGACCGCCCTGCCCCGCGACCCGGTCACCCTCGCCCGCTTCGGCCTGGTCGGCCTGCCCCCGTCGACCTGGCTGACCCGCCGCTTCCAGGGCGAGCGCGCGAAGGCCCTGTTCGCCGGACTCGTGGCCCACGTCATGGCCCCGCTGAACGGCTTCGCCACCAGCGCCGTCGGCCTGGTCTTCGCCCTGGCCGCGCACGCCCGGGGCTGGCCGGTGGCCAAGGGCGGCTCCCAGTCGATCTCCGACGCGCTCGCCGCGTACCTCAAGGACCTCGGCGGCACGATCCACACCGACTACGAGGTCAAGCGCCTGGACGATCTGCCGCCCGCCCGGTCGTACATCTTCGACACCTCGCCCACCGCGCTGGCCCGGATCGCCGGCTTCGGCCGCTACTACGAGCGCTACCGGTACGGCGCCGGCGTCTTCAAGATCGACTACGCGCTGGACGGACCGGTCCCGTGGACCGCGGCGGAGGCCCGCCGTGCCGGGACGGTGCAGATCGGCGCCGACAGCGCGGAGATCGGCACCGCGCTGCGCGCCGCATCCAGGGAGGGCCGGGCGCCCGACCGGCCGTTCATGATCACCGTCCAGCCGAGTGTCGTCGACCCGAGCCGGGCCCCCGCCGGACAGCAGGTCTTCTGGGCGTACGCCCATGTGCCCAACGGCTGGACCGGCGACCTCACGGACACGATCGAACGCCAACTGGAGCGTTTCGCCCCGGGGTTCCGCGACCGTGTCCTCGCCCGTGCCGTCGCGGGCCCGCCCGAACTCGCCGCCCGTAACGCCAACTACGTCGGCGGCGACATCGGCTCCGGCGCGGCCTCCGGACTCCAGCTGATGCTGCGCCCCAAACTGTCGCTGTTCCCGTACAGCACCCCGCATCCGGCGGTCTTCATCTGTTCCTCGGCCACCCCGCCCGGACCCGGTGTGCACGGGATGTCGGGGCACAACGCGGCAAAGGCCGTCTGGAAAAGACTGAGGCAGAACTGAGGCAGTCATGACCACCATCACGCTCATCCAGGGCGACATCACCCGCCAGAGCGTCGACGCCATCGTGAACGCCGCCAACTCCTCCCTGCTCGGTGGGGGCGGAGTGGACGGCGCCATCCACCGCCGCGGCGGCCCCGAGATCCTGGCGGAGTGCCGCAAGCTGCGTGCCTCCCACTACGGCAAGGGCCTCCCCACGGGCCAAGCCATCGCCACGACGGCGGGGAAGCTGGACGCCCGCTGGGTGATCCACACCGTCGGCCCTGTCTTCAGCGACACCGAGGACCGCTCCGACCTCCTCGCCTCCTGCTACCGCGAATCCCTGCGCGTGGCCGACGAGTTGGGCGCCCGTACGGTGGCCTTCCCGGCCGTCTCCACCGGTGTCTACCGCTGGCCGATGGAGGACGCGGCCCGGATCGCGATGGAGACGGTGCGGGCCGCGAGCACCAGGGTCGAGGAGGTGACGTTCGTCCTCTTCGACGAGCGGGCCTACGAGGCGTTCGCCGCGCAGCTCTCCTGAAGGTTCGACGCGCTGCCGTTCGAAGCAGCCGCCGGACACCCTCCGTCACCCGGACGGCCCGCCGCGGTCGCCGCCCTCCCGCCCCCGGGGTCTGCTGACCCCAGGGGGTTCAGGAGGGAGAACGGCATGGCGGGCGACGCGGAAGCCCCGGACGGCTCTCAGGCCGAGCTGGAACGGCTGCGGGCGCGGATCGCCGCGCTGGAGGCGGAGAAGGAGACCCGGCCGAAACGGCACTGGGTCCGCTCGACACTCGCCGTCGTGCTCATCGTCCTCGGCTGCATCCTCGCCCCGCTGGGCGCGGTCGCCGCGTGGACAGCCGACCTGGCGGGCGACACCGACCGCTATGTCGACACGGTCGAGCCCCTCGCCAAGGACCGGGACATCCAGAACGCCGTCGCGAACCGGGTCACCGATGCCGTGATGGACCGCCTCGACGTGCCCGCGCTGATCTCCCAGACCCCGGTCGCGGACCGCCCGCTGGTGGAGAAGGCCCTCGGCAGACTGGGCCCCTCGCTCCAGAACGCGGTCCGCAGCTTCGTGCACGACAAGGCGCAGGCGGTCGTCGCCTCGGACGCCTTCGAGACCATCTGGACCGAGGCCAACCGCCGGGCCCACGACGCCGTCGTCAAGGCGCTGACCGGCGAGGGCGGCGGCGCCGTGAAGGTCGAGAACGACACGGTGACCCTGGACCTCGGTCCGGTCGTCGAACGGGTCAAGGACCGCCTGGTCGACGAGGGCATGACCGTGGCCGGGAAAATCCCCGAGATCCACACCAGCATCACGCTGGTCCAGTCGGAGGACATCGGCCGGGCCCGTACGGGGTTCCGGCTGCTCGAACTCGTCGGATTCTGGCTCCCCGTCATCTCGATCGTGCTGATCGCGGGCGGCGTCTTCCTCGCCACGCACCGCCGCAAGGCGCTGGTCGCCGGCGCGCTCGGCTTCGCCTTCGCCGTGGGCCTGCTCGGCATCGCTTTGACCATCTTCCGCACGGTGTACCTGGACGCCCTGCCCTCCGGCGTCTCCCAGCCCGCCGCCGAGTCGATCTACGACACGCTGGTCCGCTTCCTGCGCACGAGCGTACGAGTGGCGGTCGTCCTCGGTGTGGTCGTCGCTCTCGCCGCCTGGCTGACCGGACCAGGCCGCCGGGCCCGGTTCGTACGGCAGATGTGGCACTCGGGCATCGGCGCCGTCCGCTCGACGGCCGACCGGGCGGGGTTGCGCACCGGCCGGGTGGGCCACTACGTCCACCGGCACCGCGGCTGGATCTCCTGGCTGCTGGTCGCCGCGGCCGTCCTGGCGTTCGTCCTGTGGCCGTACCCGACCGGCGCGGTCGTCCTCGGCCTGGCCCTCGCGCTGCTCTTCGCGCTGGCGGTCGTCGACTTCGTGGCGGAGGACGAGTCCGCGGCGAAGGACGGAGCAGTGTCGACGTAGACCTCAGTCCGTCGTGTCGCTGATGCCCAGCCGCAGATGCTCCACGTGATAGACGGCCTGGTCGAGGAGTTCGGCGACATGGTGGTCGTGCAGTGCGTAGACCACCGACCGGCCGCGCCGCTCGCCGACCACCAGGCCCAGATTGCGCAGCAGCCGCAGCTGGTGCGAGCAGGCGGACTGCTCCATGCCCACCTCGGCGGCCAACTCGGTGGCCGGGAGCGGGCCTTCGCGCAGCCGCGCGAGGATCAGCAGCCGGGAAGGGGTGGACAGGGCCTGGAGGGTGGTCGCCACCTTCGCGACGTTGTCCGCGTCCAGGCGCACCCGCTCGTCGTCGGTGGTGGTGACGGCTCCATGACCCATGGGCGTATCCTACCCATCACACATGAACAGATGAATGAGTCTTCATGTGTTCCTGTATGGTGGCCCCCGTGTCCACCGCACTCGCCCCCGCCCCTGCCTCCGCGCCCGCCCCGGTGGCGCCCCGTCGCCGCACCCGGATCCTCGCCCTGCCCGAGGCCCGCTGGGCGCTCGCCGCGACCGTCGCCTTCCTGCTCGGTCTCGCCCTCGACCTGACCGGCGCTCCCGTCTGGGCCTACGGCCCGCTGTACGCCGTCGCCTACGTCACCGGCGGCTGGGAGCCCGCCCTCGAAGGGCTGCGGGCGCTGCGCGAGAAGTCCCTCGACGTCGATCTGCTGATGATCGTCGCGGCGCTCGGCGCGGCCGCGATCGGGCAGGTCCTGGACGGCGCCCTGCTGATCGTCATCTTCGCCACCTCCGGCGCCCTGGAGGCCCTGGCCACCGCCCGCACCGCCGACTCCGTGCGCGGATTGCTCGACCTCGCGCCCGCCACGGCCACCAGGGTCACCGACGCAGGGGGCGAGGAGACCGTACCGACCGCCGAACTCGCCCTCGGCGACGTACTGTTGATCCGCCCCGGCGAGCGCATCGGCGCCGACGGCCGGGTCCTGGACGGCACCAGTGAGGCGGACGAGGCGACCATCACCGGCGAGCCCTTGCCGGTCCTCAAGCGCCCCGGTGACGAGGTGTTCGCGGGCACCCTCAACGGCGCCGGAGCCCTGCGCGTCCGCGTCGAGCGCGACCCCGCCGACTCGGTGATCGCCCGCATCGTCACCCTGGTCGAGGAGGCGTCCCGCACCAAGGCGCCGACCCAGCTGTTCATCGAGCGGATCGAGCAACGCTACGCCGTCGGCATCGTGGTCGCGACCCTCGCGGTCTTCGGGGTGCCGCTCGCCTTCGGTGCCGAGTTGACGGACGCCCTGCTGCGGGCGATGACCTTCATGATCGTCGCCTCGCCGTGCGCGGTGGTCCTCGCGACGATGCCACCCTTGCTCTCCGCCATCGCCAACGCCGGCCGTCACGGCGTCCTGGTCAAGTCGGCCGTCGCCATGGAACGCCTCGGCGAGGTCGACCTCGCGGCCCTCGACAAGACCGGCACCCTCACCGAAGGCGCCCCCGAGGTCACCGGCGTACGGCCGCTGCCGGACTCCGGCCTCGACGAGGACGGTCTCCTGGCGCTGGCCGCGTCCGCCGAGCACCCCAGCGAACACCCGCTGGCCCGCGCGATCGTCACCGCCGCCCGCGCCCGCGGTCTGGGGCTCGCGCCCGCCGAGGACTTCACCGCCACTCCGGGGCGGGGCGTCACCGCCACCGTCGAGGGATGTGAGGTGAGCGTCGGCCGCGCGGACGCCGACAGTGACGCCACCGTCGTCGCGGTGACCCGGGACGGCAAGCCCGTCGGCACCCTCACCCTCATCGACCGCCTACGTCCCGACGCCCCCGTCACCGCGGCCGCCCTCACCGCCCTGACCGGCACCGCGCCCGTCCTGCTCACCGGCGACCACGCAGGCGCCGCGGCCCGGGTCGCCGGGGCCACCGGGCTCACCGACGTGCGCTCGGGACTGCTCCCCGAGGGCAAGGTCGACGCCGTGCGCGCCCTCCAGGACCGGGGCCGCAAGGTGCTGTTCGTCGGGGACGGCGTCAACGACGCGCCCGCCCTCGCCGCCGCCCACTCCGGGATCGCCATGGGACGCGCGGGTTCCGACCTGGCGCTGGAGACGGCGGACGCGGTGATCGTGCGCGACGAGCTGACGACCGTACCCGCGGTGGTACGGCTGTCCCGGGCCGCCCGCCGCCTGGTGGTGCAGAATCTGGTCATCGCGGGCGTCTTCATCACCGGTCTCGTCCTGTGGGACCTGATCGGACACCTCCCGCTGCCGCTCGGCGTCGCCGGGCACGAGGGCTCGACCGTGCTGGTCGGCCTCAACGGGCTGCGGCTGCTGCGTGAATCGGCATGGGCCCAGGACAGCCGAGGTTGATGTCGGATTCTCGCCAGCCTTCCCTCGCCGGGTAGTCGATGCTGGACGCATGCAGAAGGGGATGCACACCCAGACCGACGCCTGCGTACGGGCCGTCCAGGCCAAGGACGCGCGCTTCGACGGCTGGTTCTACACGGCCGTCCTGACCACCGGGATCTACTGCCGGCCGAGCTGCCCGGTGGTCGCGCCCAAGCCGCAGAACATGGTGTTCCACCCGAGCGCGGCCGCCTGTCAGCAGGCCGGGTTCCGGGCCTGCAAGCGGTGTCGCCCGGACGCCAGCCCCGGCTCGCCGGAGTGGAACCAGCGGGCCGACCTCGTCGCCCGCGCCATGCGGCTGATCGCCGACGGGGTGGTGGACCGCGAAGGCGTGCCCGGCCTCGCGGCCCGGCTCGGCTACAGCACCCGGCAGGTCGAGCGCCAGCTCCTCGCCGAGCTGGGCGCGGGCCCGCTCGCCCTGGCCCGCGCCCAACGCGCCCAGACCGCACGCCTGTTGATCGAGACGACCCCGCTGCCGATGGCGGAGATCGCCTTCGCCGCCGGGTTCTCCTCCATCCGCACCTTCAACGACACCGTGCGCGAGGTCTTCGCCCTCGCCCCGAGCGAACTGCGGGCCCGCGCACCCCGCCCGGGCCGGACGCCCGGGGCCCTCGCCCTGCGCCTGCCGTTCCGCGCCCCACTCAACCCCGACAACCTCTTCGGCCACCTGGCCGCGACCGCCGTCCCCGGCGTCGAGGAGTGGCGGGACGGCGCCTACCGCCGCACCCTGCGCCTTCCCTACGGCCACGGCATCGTGTCCCTGACCCCCAAGCCCGACCACATCGCCTGCCGCCTCACCCTCAGCGACCTGCGCGATCTGACCGTGGCGATCAGCCGGTGCCGCCGCATGCTCGACCTGGACGCCGACCCGGTCGCCGTCGACGAGCAGCTCAGCGCGGACCCGCTCCTCGCACCCCTGGTCGCCAAGGCCCCCGGCAGGCGCGTTCCGCGCACGGTCGACGAGGCGGAGTTCGCCGTACGGGCCGTGCTCGGCCAGCAGGTCTCCACCGCCGCCGCCCGCACCCACGCGGCGCGCCTGGTCACCGCCCACGGCGAACCGGTCGACGACTCCGAGGGCGGCCTCACCCACCTGTTCCCGGCGCCCGAGGAGCTCGCGTCGCTCGACCCGGAGTCACTGGCGATGCCGCGCACCCGCCGCACGACGTTCACCACGCTGGTCGGCCAACTCGCGGACGGAAGCCTCCATCTGGGCGTGGAGAGCGACTGGGCGGACGCCCGCGCCCGGCTCCTCGCCCTGCCCGGCTTCGGCCCGTGGACCGTCGACGTCATCGCGATGCGAGCCCTCGGCGACCCCGACGCCTTCCTCCCCACCGACCTCGGAATCCGGCGCGCGGCAGGGGAGTTGGGCCTGCCCTCCACCCCCGCCGCCCTCACCGCCCGCGCCGAGGCCTGGCGGCCCTGGCGGGCGTACGCCGTCCAGTACCTGTGGGCGACCGACAGCCACCCGATCAACTTCCTCCCGGTATAAGGACGTTCCATGCGGCAGCACACCGTGATCGACAGCCCCTATGGCCCGCTGACCCTCGTCGCCGACGACGGCGTCCTGTGCGGCCTCTACATGACCGAACAGCGCCACCGCCCGCCGGAGGAGTCCTTCGGCCCCCGCGACGACACCCGATTCGCGGCCGCGGAGGAACAACTGGACGCCTATTTCGCGGGCGAGTTGAAGGACTTCACCCTCGAACTCAGCCTGAAGGGCACCCCGTTCCAGCGCATCGTCTGGGACCAGCTCCGCAAGATCCCCTACGGCGAGACCCGCACCTACGGCGACCTGGCCGACGCCCTCGGCAACCCCGGAGCCTCCCGCGCGGTCGGCCTCGCCAACGGCAAGAACCCGGTCGGCATCATCGTCCCCTGCCACCGCGTCGTAGGAGCGAGCGGCAGCCTCACCGGCTACGGCGGCGGCCTGGACCGCAAGAAGCGACTGCTGGACTTCGAGAGCGGCACGGCGCTGTTCTGAGCCCTGGCTTTCCGGGCCCTGGGTTCACGGGCCCCGCTTTCTCAGGCGCCGGGTTCGCCGGCTCGCTCCGCCGCCCCGCGCTCCACACAGAACTCGTTGCCCTCCGGATCGGCGAGGACCGCCCAGCCCTTGCCGTCCGGGGCGCGGCGGTCGCCGACCAGGGTGGCGCCGAGGGTGAGGACCCGCTCGACCTCCTCGTCCCGGGTGCGGTCCTGCGGCTGAAGGTCCAGATGCACCCGGTTCTTCACGGTCTTGGGCTCCGGGACGGTGACGAACAGCAGCCCCGCCCCCTCGATCAGCACGTCCTCGTCGCCGGGCTCGTTGTCCTCGTGCACGGGCAGCCCGAGCACCTGGGACCAGAAGGAGGCGAGCCGGTACGCGTCGACGGAATCGATCGTCACATGGCGAATGGCTGAGGTCATGATCGCATTCTGGCCCGATCGCCGAGCCCGCGCAGGTGTTTTCGACGGCGCGGCAGTGACCCCTGTGGCGTACGCAGTGATCTCTCCCGAGTGACCCCGGTGGCGCGGCCCCGCGATCGCTGATGTCTGTACGTAGGAGGGGCAGGCAGAAAGCGGGTGACCATGGAGCGCGGACACGAGCGCCTCGCGACGCCCTGGGCCGCCGGGGTGGCCGGGGTGGTCTTCGCGATCCTGATGGCCGCGGCGATCGTCCTGGTCCGCCTCGCGCTGCCCGACGGCGACGGGGACGCCGTGACCGTCGACGCCGGGCAACGCGGTGCCGTACGGGTGGCGCTGACGCTGCTCCCGTTCGCCGGTATCGCCTTCCTGTGGTTCATGGGCGCCTTGCGCGAGCAGGCCGGCGAGAGAGAGGACCGGTTCGTGGCCACCGTGTTCCTGGGCAGCGGCCTGATCTTCGTCGCCACCCTGTTCGGCGCGGCCGCGGCGGCCGGGACCGTGCTCGACGAGAGCCGGCAGCAGGGCTCGCCGTTCGGCCGCGACTTCGCCTACGCCCTGTTGACCACGTACGCCATGCGGATGGCGGCGGTGTTCATCATCACGACCTCGACCATCGGTCGCCGGCTCGGCGTCCTCCCGCGCCCGCTCGTCGTCCTCGGCTATCTGGCGGGCCTGACGCTGCTCGTGGTGGGAGCGGACGTGCCCTGGTCCGAACTGGTCCTTCCGGTCTGGGCGCTGCTCCTCAGCCTGCACATCCTCCGGGGCCGGCGTCCCACCCCCCGGACCTGACCGGGCCACTCACCCGATCGGTCCGCTCCTCGTCGTCACATCGCGCCCGGCCACCGAGAGTGGTCGCAGGGGGTGACCGGGACCCAGTGGAGAGGACCGAAACCGTGGTACGGCTTGCCGTCGATCTGAACCGCTGTCAGGGGTATGCGCAGTGCGCGTTCCTCGCCCCCGAGATCTTCGCCATGCACGGCGAGGAGGCGCTGCTGTACAACCCCGAGGCCGAGGAGGCACAGCGCGAGAAGCTGGCCCAGGCCGTCGCGGCGTGCCCGGTCCAGGCCATCCTGGTCGACGCCGTGGACGCACCGGCCGAGGCGGTGCCCGGTGCCCGGTGACGGATCCCTGGAGCGACTCGGACGCGAGGGCCGCGTTGTCGTCGTCGGCGCCTCGCTGGCCGGCCTGCGGGCCGCCGAGACCCTGCGGGCCAAGGGCTTCACCGGCACCCTGACCATGATCGGTGACGAGCCCCACGAACCGTACGACCGGCCCCCGCTGTCCAAGCAGGTGCTGCTGGGCCGGGCGAGCGCCGAGCGCACCGCACTGCCCAGGCTCCGGTCCGTCGACGCGACCTGGCGGCTCGGCGTCGCGGCCACCGGACTGGACATGGCCGCCCGCCGGGTACGGCTGGCCGACGGCGACGAGGTGCCGTACGACCGGCTGCTGATCGCCACCGGAGTGCGGGCACGACCGTGGCCGCGCGAGGCCGAGGCGGAACTCGACGGTGTCTTCTGCCTGCGGACCCGCGACGACAGCGTGGCGCTCGCCCGGCGGCTCGACGCGGGGCCCGGACGGGTCCTCGTCATCGGGGCCGGGTTCACGGGCTCCGAGATCGCCTCCGCCTGCCGCGAACGCGGCCTCCCGGTCACCGTCGCCGAGCGGGGCGCGGCCCCCCTGGTCGGCGCACTCGGTGGCGTGGTCGGGGCGGTCGCCGCCCAGCTGCACCGCGAGCACGGAGTCGACCTGCGGTGCGGGGTCATGGTGACTGCTCTGGAGGGCGATGCCTCAGGCAGGGTGCGCGTCGCGCACCTGTCCGACGGCTCCACCGTGGAGTGCGACGTGGTGGTCGTCTCGCTCGGTGCCACCCGCAACACCGAATGGCTCGCCGGGTCCGGACTCGGCGCCGGCCCCCGCGGCATCGCCTGCGACGCCGGTTGCCGCGCCTTCGACATCCGCGGCATCGTCACGGACGACATCTACGCGGCCGGCGACGTCGCCCGCTGCCCGCACCCGCTGTTCGGCTACCAGTTCCTGTCCCTGGAGCACTGGGGCAACGCCGTCACCCAGGCCGCGGTCGCGGCGCACAACATGCTCAGCGAGAGCACCGACCGCGTGCCCCACATGGAGGTGCCGTCCTTCTGGTCCTCGCAGTTCGGCGTCAACATCAAGTCGGTCGGGGTGCCTTCCCTGGGCACGGAGATCCTCATCGCGCAGGGCTCGCTCAAGGACCACCGCTTCACCGGCGTCTACGGCTATCAGGGACGGGTCGTCGGCGCCGTGGCGTTCGACCACGCGCGGTGGCTGCCGTTCTACCAGGAACTGATCGAGACCACGGCGCCCTTCCCGCTGCCGTTCGCCACGGTCGACCGGCACCCGGACGGACAGCGCCCGATCGACGCGGACTTCCCCGACCCGTCGGTTCCCACCCACGGCCCCACCGTGACCCTCAGCGGCTACTCGCCGGCCGAACGCCGGATGACGTTCACCCCCGCGCACTGACCCGCACGGCCTCGAGGACCTGTCATGACGCAATCCCTGCTGCACCGGATCCTGGACCACGCCAACCGGGCCGATCCGTACCCGATCTACGAAGAGCTGCGCAGGACCCCGGTCCATCACGAGCCCGACGGGCCGTACGTGATCAGCACCTACTACGAGATCCGCAGCCTGCTGCACGATCCCCGGATCAGCTCCGACGCCCGCAACCTGGCCTCGCACACCGCGGACCCGCTGGCCGAGCCGGGCTCGGCGGAGGGCGGCGCCCTGCCACCGGGCTTCCTGAAGCTCGACCCGCCGGAACACGACCGGCTGCGCCGCATGACGAACCGGCCGTTCGGCCCGCCCCACTCCCCGCACCGCGTCGACGGGATGCGCCCCGAGCTCCACGACATCGTGACCGGTCTCATCGACGGCATCGTTGACCCGGGCCGCTTCGACCTGGTGGAGCAGTTCTCCTACCCCTTCCCGGTGACGGTGATCTGCCGGCTGCTCGGCGTGCCGCGCGAGGACGAGCCGCGCTTCCACGTCTGGGCGGACACCCTCGCCGCCAGCTTGGACCCCGACCCGGACGCGGATCCCGCCGAGCGGGGCAAGGGCGCCCACGACGCCCGGATGGAACTGGGCATGTACCTGGCCGGACTGATCGAGGAGCGGCGCAAGCACCCCGGCGAGGACATGCTGTCCCAACTGGCGACGGCCAAGGGCGGGGACGGGGCGATGTCGACGATGGAACTGCTCAGCACCGCGGCCCTGCTGCTGATCGCGGGACACGAGACCACCGTCAACCTCATCACCAACGGCATGCTGACCCTGCTGCGCAATCCCGACGTCCTGCGGCGACTGCGCGAGGATCCCCGGCTCGCCGTGCCCATCGTCGAGGAACTGCTGCGCTTCGAGCCGCCGGTGCAACTGGTCCCGCAGCGCACCACCCTCGCCGACATCGAGGTCCGCGGCGTCACCATCCCCAAGGGCGCCCCCATCTGGCTGGTCCTGGCGTCGGGCAACCGTGACCCGCGGCGCTTCGAGGACCCCGACCGCTTCGACCCGGACCGCCCCGACATCCAGCACCTCGGCCTGGGCAGCGGCATCCACAGCTGCTTCGGCGCACCGCTCGCCCGACTGGAGACCCAGTTCGCCCTGGCGGAGCTGGCCCGGAGGATGGAGAACCCGCGTCTCGTCCAGGACCCGCCCCCGTACCGGCAGAACGCCGTGCTGCGCGGCCCGCGGCAGCTGCACATCACCTGCGACGGGATCCGCGCCTAGGCCGGACCCAGCCCGACCGCTACGCCGCGCCGAGCCCGCGCAGCAGCTTCGGCAGTGCGGTGCCGATCGGCTCCCGGATCACCTCATCGGCGCGTTCGTCGTACGGCGTCGGCTCGGCGTTGACGATGACGAGCCGTGCGCCGTGGTCGGCGGCGACACCGGCGAGGCCCGCCGCGGGCTGCACCTGGAGGCTGCTGCCGACCGCGATGAACACCTGGCAGGCCTTGGTGATCGCGACCGCCTCGCCCAGCACCACCGGGTCGAGCCGCTGGCCGAACATGACGGTGGCCGACTTCAGGATCCCGCCGCACTCCAGACACGGCGGGTCCTCCTCCCCGGCCTCGACGCGGGCGAGGGCGTCCTCCATCGAGCCGCGCGCATGGCACTTCGTGCACACCACGCTGCGGGCGCTGCCGTGCAGTTCGAGCACCTTGCGGGCGGGCAGCCCAGCGAGCTGGTGCAGCCCGTCCACGTTCTGGGTGATCACCCTGACCGGCACCCCGGACCGCTCCAGCTCGGCGACCGCGAGATGCGCGGCGTTCGGCTCGGCCTTCAACGTGCGGTTCTTGCGCCGCATCTGCCAGGAGCGCCGGCGGATCTCCGGATCGCCCATGTAGTACTCGTACGTCACGAGCTTCTCGGCGTCCGGATCCCGCCGCCACAGGCCGTTCGGGCCGCGGTAGTCGGGGATCCCGGAGTCCGTGCTGATACCGGCGCCGCTGAGCAGGGCGACGAGGGGCTTGGTCATGTCACCGAGGGTAGGCAAGGGGCCCGGGGAGTAGCGAACGGATATTCGGGTGGCGGGTCCGGAGGGCCGAGCCCCGTCAGTCGGCCCGGTGGCCGTTCTCCAGCTCCGCCGTGCCACCGCCGTCGGCCAGGACGTCCAGTGCGACCAGGACCCGGCGGCCCAGGGCGCCCGGCAGGTAGTCGGTCAGTTCCGCGGGCTCCACCAGCCGCCAGGACAGCAGCTCCTCCTGCTGGAGCCGGATCGCCTTGAACTCGTCCTCGCCGAGGACCCCGCCGTCGTACAAGTAGGCGACCAGGGGCGGTCGGCCCGGGCCGTGCACCCAGTCCACCGCGAGCAACGGGCCCAGTGCGACGTCGAGTCCGATCTCCTCGGCCGTCTCGCGCCGCGCGCCCTGGCGCGGGGTCTCGCCGTCGTCGGATTCCACCGTGCCGCCCGGAAGCGCCCAGCCCTCACGGTAGTTGGGCTCGACGAGCAGCACCCGCCCCGTCGCGTCCCGGAACAGGGCGGCGGCACCGGCGAGGACGCGGGGGAGACCCGCGATGTACGTGGCGAAGTCCTGAGTGGTCATCCTCGAAGGGTAACCACCGCGTCACTCGCTCCCGACCAGTCGCAGGGTCCGGTCCGCCAGCTCGCTGATCCGCACCCCGTCGAACCCGAACACCGCGCTGCGCACGGTGTCCTCCAGCGGGTCCTGCCACTGCGCGGGGATCGCCTCCGCCCCGGTGAGCACCCCGGCCACCGAACCGGCCGTCGCCCCGTTGGAGTCGGTGTCCAGGCCGCCGCGGACGGTGAGGGTGATGGTGCGGGTGAAGTCGCCGTCGCCGTACAGGAGCCCGGCGGTGAGGACGGCGGCGTTCGGGACGGTGTGGATCCAGCCGAGGCCCGCGGTCTCCTCGGACACCGTGGTGAGCGTGTCCTCCCAGGAGAGCCGGGTGTCGTGCAGGGAGATCACCCGGCGCACGGTGCGGGCGAGGCGGCTGGACGCCGGGATCACGGTGAGTGCCTCGGTCAGCGCCTGCCGGACGGTGGGCGCGGTGAACGCCGCCGACACCAGCGCCGCCGCCCACATCGCCCCGTACACGCCGTTCCCGGTGTGCGACAGCACGGCGTCCCGGCGGGCCAGGGACGCGGCCCGGTGGGGGAGGCCGGGGCGGGTCCAGCCGAAGATGTCGGCCCTGATCAGGGCGCCGATCCACTCCTGGTGCGGGTTGTCGTAGGTCGCCGTCAGCGGGGGTTTCAGCCCGTTGGCGAGGTTGCGGTAGGCGGCCCGCTCGGCGGTGAAGGTCTGGAGGTACGGCAGCCGCAGCAGCCACAGATCGCCGACCTGCTCGGTGCTGAAGTCGAAGCCGTGGGTCTCCAACAGGTCCAGGCCGAGGATGGCGTAGTCGACATCGTCGTCCCGGCAGCTGCCGTGGATCCGGCCGCGGACGCACTGGCGCCACTCGGGGCGCAGCTCGAAGCCCTCGTCGTCGCCCGGGGGCGGCTCGGGCAGATAGTCGGTGAGCGGCAGGGCGGCGGCCCGCCGCAGATAGCGGTCGATGCGGTCCCGCGTCCACAGATCGCCCTGCTCGACCGGTTTCCCCAGCATGTTCCCGGCGATCCGGCCCAGCCAGCCCCCGAGGACGCGGTCGGCAAGCTCGTGCTCGGTGCCCACAGGGGTCATAGCACCGGTGTACCCGATTCCGCCCGGACCGGACAGCGGGGGTGTGGGGCGGGTCCGGGGCGGCGGGGCTTCGCGTGCGGCCTCGTCCAGGGAGCGGGCGGGGCATGACGGCGGGGGTGTCCTGCGGTTATGGTCGCAGCGGCGCGACTGGCCTTGACGTGCGCGAGGCCCGGAGAGCAAGGGGAACACAGGTGACACAGCGCGTGCTCATCGCCGCGGACAAGTTCAAGGGGTCGCTGACGGCCGTGCAGGTCGCCGAGCGGGTCATGGCCGGACTGCGTCAGGTCGTGCCGGACGTCGAGGTCGAGGCGCTGCCGGTGGCCGACGGCGGCGACGGCACCGTGGCCGCGGCGGTCGCGGCCGGTTTCGAGCGGCGTGAGGTACGGGTCGCCGGGCCCCTCGGGGACGAGGTGACGGCGGCGTTCGCGCTGCGCGGCGACACGGCGGTCGTGGAGATGGCGGAGGCCAGCGGCCTCCAGCGGCTCCCGGCGGGCGTTTTCGCGCCCCTCACGGCGTCCACGTACGGCTCCGGGGAACTGCTGCGGGCCGCGCTGGACGCGGGTGCCCGGACGATCGTGTTCGGCGTCGGCGGCAGCGCCACGACCGACGGCGGTGCCGGAATGCTGTCGGCGCTCGGCGCGCGGTTCCTGGACGCCGACGGGGAGCCGGTGGCGCCCGGCGGTGGCGGGCTCGCGGCGCTGGACTCCGCGGACCTCTCCGGCCTGGACGCGCGCCTGGACGCCGTAGAGCTGGTGCTGGCCAGCGATGTCGACAACCCCCTGACCGGGCCCACGGGCGCCCCGGCGGTCTACGGGCCGCAGAAGGGCGCCTCGCCGGACGACGTGGCCACGCTGGACGCGGCCCTCGCGCACTTCGCCAAGGTGCTGGAGAAGTCCGTCGGCTCCCAGGCCGCCGAGCACGCCGCCTCGCCGGGCGCGGGCGCGGCGGGTGGCATCGGCTACGGCGCCCTGCTCATCGGCGCCCGCTTCCGCCCCGGTATCGAGGTCATGCTGGACGTCCTCGGCTTCGCGCCCGCTCTGGAGCGCGCGGACCTGGTCATCACCGGCGAGGGCTCCCTGGACGAGCAGACCCTGCACGGCAAGGCCCCGGCGGGCGTGGCGGCCGCGGCACGGGCGGCGGACAAGGAGGTCGTCGCGGTCTGCGGCCGCCTGGCCCTGCCTCCGGAGGCACTGGGCCGGGCCGGGATCCGGCGGGTGTATCCGCTGACCGAGATCGAACCGGACGTCGCGAAGTGCATCGCGGACGCCGGGCCCCTCCTGGAGCGCTCGGCGGCCCGTATCGCGGCGGACTTCCTGCGCTGAGGCAGGCTCTTCTCCGGCCGTCGCCTGACGCTCGTACAGCTGCCGCGAACGGGCATGCCGCAGTCCGTGGCAGCTGTCACATTTCCGCAGGTCGCCGCACGCGGAAGTCCTCTCAAACCTTGGAGTGCCAGGCAGTTCTGACAGACTGCCGGGGTGCATCCGACGCCCGATCAAGCCGCATCCGCGGTAGAACGAAACGACTGTCCGAAGTGTGAGGCACCCGCGCTCCGCGAGGAGCTGGAGGTGCCGGTGACAGAGCGGTGAGTACTGCGCTGGCGGAGGCGATCTCCGTCGTTCTCCTTGTGGTCGTGCTGGCGTGCGCGGTGATGCGCCCGTTCGGCTGGCCGGAGGCAGTCGTCGCGGTCCCGGCCGCCGGGGTCGTCATCGCCACCGGGGCGATTTCACTGGACCACGCGGCTGACGAGGCTGCCCAGCTGGGGCCGGTGATCGGGTTCCTGGCGGCCGTGCTGGTCCTGGCCCAGTTGTGCGACGACGAGGGGCTGTTCCACGCGTGCGGCGCATGGATGGCCCGCACGGCGGCGGGACGGCCACGCCGCTTGCTGGTGCAGGTGTTCACCCTCGCCTCGTTGATCACCGCGGTGCTCAGCCTGGATGCCACCATCGTGTTGCTGACCCCGGTGGTGTTCGCCACCGCCGCCCGGCTGGGAGCCCGGTCCCGGCCGCACGTGTACGCCTGCACCCACCTGTCGAACACGGCATCGCTGCTGCTGCCGGTGTCGAACCTGACCAACCTGCTGGCGTTCGCGGCCAGCGGGTTGAGCTTCACCCGGTTCGCCGCCCTGATGGCGCTGCCCTGGCTGGTGGCCATCGCCGCTGAGTACGTCGTCTTCCGCCGGTTCTTCGCCACCGATCTGGACGCCGGCGCCACGGCCCCGGCCATCGCCCAGCCACGCGAGGTGCCCGTGTTCGCACTGGCCACGGTGGCGTGCACCCTGGTCGGTTTCGTGGTCACCTCCGCGCTCGGCATCGACCCCGCCTGGGCGGCAGCGGCGGGTGCCGCCGTGCTCGCGGTCCGCGCGCTGGCCCAGCGCCGCACCACTCCCACCGCCATCCTGCGCGCGAGCGCGGTGCCGTTCCTCGCCTTCGTCCTGGCCCTGGGCATCGTGGTCCGCGCCGTCGTCGACAACGGCCTCGATACGGCTCTGGGCCGGCTGATCCCCGACGGGACGGGCCTTGTCGCGCTGCTGGGCATCGCCGTGCTGGCCGCCGTGCTGGCCAACGTGATCAACAATCTGCCTGCGGTGCTGGTGCTGCTGCCGCTGACCGCCCCGTCCGGGCCCGGCGCCGTCCTCGCGGTGCTGCTCGGGGTGAACATCGGGCCGAACCTCACCTACGCAGGGTCGCTGGCCACCCTGTTGTGGCGGCGCATCGTGCACGCCCACGACGCCGAGGTGGAGCTGAAGGAGTTCACCCGGCTCGGCCTGTATGCCGTACCCGCGAGCCTGGGCGCCGCGGTGCTGGCACTGTGGGTCTCACTGACCGCGATCGGAGGAGGCTGAGCCCATGGCTGTGGTGGTCTGGATCGTCGAGGGCACCTGGCCTGCCTGCGTGGACGCCGCCCGCACCCACGCCCCCGAGGACGCGGACATCGTCCTGCTCCACGTCACCCCGGCCGACATCCCCGGCGCGGCGCACGGCGCGTTCGCGGGCCTGCTCGGCCGCGGCCACCCCGAGCGCGACCCCGGCACACGGCTGGAGCACCTGGCCACCGCCTCCGCCGACCAGTTCCTCGCCGACGCCGCGCAGCGTCTGGGCCTCCGGTGCACCCGCATCGAGCGCACCGGCCGAGTCGAGCGGGAAGTCGTCGCCGCCGCCGACGGCGCCGACCTGCTCATCCTCGCCCGCGACGGCGACCGGACCCACCTCGGCCCGCGCAGCCTCGGTCCCGCCAGCCGCTTCATCGTCGACCACGCCCCCTGCCCGGTGCTGCTGGTGTGGCCCGAAACTGCACCCGGTATCGCCACCATCCCGCCCCCGCCGCCACACCATCGGTAGCGCCACTTCCGCCCCGCGAGGTGCCCGCCTGAAGGCAAACGAAGGGGGCCCCGGACCGCTGTCGGTCCGGGGCCCCCTTTGCCGTGGAGTGCTACGGCAGCTGTGCTCCGCGCGCCTCGCGGCGGTTGTCGCGGAAGTTGTTCACCCGGCGGGCCGTGGCGAACAGCGGGATCACCGCGCCCATGACCAGCTGAAGGGCGCAGCCGGTCTGGAGCAGGAGCTGTCCGCTGGGGGCCTCGAAGGCCCAGGCGGCCAGCAGGCCCATGGACAGGACGATCCAGGCGAGCATCGCCACCGCGAGGCGGCCCCGCGGCTTCGGGTACTCCACCCGGCTCACCATCAGCCAGGCCGTACCGATGATCGCCAGCAGCGTCGCCTCGAAGGGCAGCTCCAGCAGCACGATCGAGACGACCGTCAGCGCGCCGAACGGCGATGGCATGCCCTGGAACATGCCATTGGTCGGCGTCACGCACGAGAAGCGCGCGAGTCGCAGCACCACGGCCAGCAGGACCACGATCGCACCGACCGCGGCCACCTTCTGGTGCGCGTCGTTCGCGACCATGCCGTACACCAGGACGAAGTAGGCGGGCGCCAGACCGAAGCTGATCAGGTCGGAGAGGTTGTCCAGCTCGGCGCCCATCGGGGACGAGCGGAGCTTCCTCGCGACCAGGCCGTCGAACAGGTCGAAGACCGCCGCGCACAGCATCAGGATCACGGCGGTCGCCGCGCTGTGCCGGGCCATGCCCGTTTCCTGGCTGCCGGTGAGGTGCGGGATCAGGATGCCGGTGGTGGTGAAGTACACCGCCATGAACCCGCACGTGGCGTTGCCGAGAGTGAGGGTGTCCGCTATCGACAGACGCAGGGAGAGGGGCATCTCCTCTTCGTCGACCTCGTCGACCTCGTCCGCCTCGGGCACCCAGCCCGGCTGAGTCTCAGGATCAATCACGGTCAATGCGAGTCACCCCAGCCACGGTCTTCTGACCGACCTCGACCGCGACCTCCACGCCCTCGGGCAGGTAGATGTCGACACGGGAGCCGAAGCGGATCAGACCGATGCGGTCACCCTGCTCGACCTTCGTCCCCTGGGGGATGTAGGGGACGATACGGCGGGCCACCGCGCCGGCGATCTGGATCATCTCGATGTCACCGAGTTCGGTGTCGAAATGCCAGACTACGCGCTCGTTGTTCTCGCTCTCCTTGTTGAACGCCGGAACGAACCCACCCGGGATGTGCTCGACCGAGGTCACCGTGCCGGAGAGCGGCGCGCGGTTGACGTGGACGTTGAGCGGGCTCATGAAGATCGCGACGCGGGTGCGGCCGTCCTTCCACGGCATGATGCTCTGCACCACTCCGTCGGCGGGCGAGATGACGCGGCCCTGGGCGATCTCGCGCTCGGGGTCGCGGAAGAACCACAGCATGCCCGCCGCGAGGGCGGTGGCGGGCACGGCGACGGCCTTGGCGGCGCCGGAGCGGCGGGCCTTGACGAGGCTGAGGGCTGCGGTGGCGACGGTCGGGAGAAGCCACGGCGAGGCTCCGCGTGCCAGGCGTACGCCGGCCAGGCTGTCGCGAGGTGCAGAGGTTTGGCTGTGGGGCATGGATGACCTTCGTAGCGGATGATGCCGCGCAGTGAGGGGGGACGGCGGCTTTCCGGGGATCGTACCGGGCGCGGACCACAACTGGGCAAGCCAGGAAGCCGAGTCGACGGCCGAAGAGTGTTGACGGGGTGTGATCTTCTTCTCCAAGAAAACACCCCGTATCCGGACAATCAGCCCTGGAATCGATACTCTTCGAGCAGCCTGCGACCGATGATCATTTTCTGGATCTCGGCGGTACCTTCGCCGATCAGCAGCATCGGAGCCTCACGGTAGAGGCGCTCGATCTCGTACTCCTTGGAGAAGCCGTAGCCGCCGTGGATCCGGAAGGCGTCTTCGACGACCTCCTTGCAGTACTCGGAGGCGAGGTACTTCGCCATCCCAGCCTCAAGGTCGTTTCGCTCCCCGGAGTCCTTTTTGCGTGCCGCGTTCACCATCATCGCATGGGCGGCCTCGACCTTGGTAGCCATCTCGGCGAGCTTGAACTGGATCGCCTGGTGCTGGGCGATCGGCTTGCCGAAAGTGTGACGCTGCTGGGCGTACTGGACACCGAGTTCGAACGCACGCTGAGCGACACCGCAGCCACGCGCCGCGACGTTGACGCGGCCGACCTCGACGCCGTCCATCATTTGGTAAAAACCTCGGCCGGTGACCCCGCCGAGCACCCGGTCGGCCGGAACTCGCAGGCCATCCATGATGAGTTCGGTGGTGTCGACGCCCTTGTACCCCATTTTGTCGATCTTGCCGGGAATGGTCAGGCCGGGGCGGACCTCACCGAAACCGGGCTCCTTCTCGACGAGGAAGGTCGTCATCGACTTGTGGGGCGCCGTGCCCTCGGGGTGTCCTTCGTCACTTCGGACCAGAACGGCCACCAGAGACGACGTACCGCCGTTCGTCAGCCACATCTTCTGGCCGTTGAGGACGTACTCGTCGCCGTCCTTGACCGCCTTGGACGTGATGGCCGACACATCCGAGCCGAGACCCGGCTCCGACATCGAGAAGGCGCCCCGGATGTCACCGGCCGCCATCCGCGGCAGGAAGTGGTCCTTCTGCTCCTGCGTGCCGTGCTGCTTGAGCATGTACGCCACGATGAAGTGGGTGTTGATGATGCCGGACACCGACATCCAGCCGCGCGCGATCTCCTCGACGCACAGGGCGTACGTCAGGAGCGACTCGCCCAGACCGCCGTACTCCTCCGGGATCATCAGGCCGAACAGGCCCAACTCCTTGAGGCCGTCGACGATCTGCTGCGGATACTCGTCGCGGTGCTCCAGCTCGGTGGCGACCGGGATGATCTCCTTGTCCACGAAGTCGCGGACGGTGGACAGGATCTCCTGCTGGATCTCGGTCAGACCGGCGGTCTGGGCGAGTCGCGCCATGACTACTTCCCCTGTTCCTTGAGCTCGGGGCGGCCCGGCTGCTCGCCGCCGCGCTCCTTGATGTACGTCTCGGTCGGCACCATCACCTTGCGGCGGAACACGCAGACCAGGGTGCCGTCCTGCTTGTAGCCCTTGGTCTCGACGTAGACGATGCCGCGGTCGTTCTTCGACTTCGAGGGCGTCTTGTCGAGGACCGTGGTCTCGCCGTAGATCGTGTCACCGTGGAAGGTCGGCGCCACGTGCCGCAGCGACTCGATCTCCAGGTTCGCGATCGCCTTGCCCGACACGTCCGGTACGGACATGCCCAGCAGCAGCGAGTAGATGTAGTTCCCTACGACGACGTTCTTGCCGAAGTCCGTCGTGTTCTCCGCATAGTTGACGTCCATGTGGAGCGGGTGGTGGTTCATGGTGAGGAGACAGAAGAGGTGGTCGTCGTACTCCGTGACTGTCTTCCCGGGCCAGTGCTTGTAGACCGCCCCGACCTCGAACTCCTCGTAGGTACGCCCGAACTGCATGGCCTTACGCCTCCGGAATCTCGAACTTGCTGGTGCGCTGCATGCCGGCGGCCCGGCCCTTGCCGGAGATGACCAGCGCCATCTTGCGGCTGGCCTCGTCGATCATCTCGTCGCCGAGCATCGCGGAGCCCTTCTTGCCGCCCGCCTCGGACGTGTAGTAGTCGTACGCGTCCAGGATCAGCTCGGCGTGGTCGAAGTCCTCCTGCGACGGCGAGAAGATCTCGTTGGACGCCTCGACCTGGCCCGGGTGCAGCACCCACTTGCCGTCGAAGCCGAGCGCGGCGGCGCGCTGGGCGACCTCGCGGTAGCCGTCGATGTTGCGGATCTGGAGGTAGGGACCGTCGATGGCCTGGAGGTTGTTGGCGCGGGCGGCCATCAGGATCTTCATCAGGATGTAGTGGTAGGCGTCCGCCGGGTAGCCGGGCGGCTGCTCACCGACGACCAGCGACTTCATGTTGATGGACGCCATGAAGTCGGCCGGGCCGAAGATGATGGTCTCCACGCGCTGGGAGGCCGTCGCGATCGCGTTGACGTTGTTCAGGCCCTGCGCGTTCTCGATCTGCGCCTCGATGCCGATCTTGCCGACCTCGAAGCCCATCGTCTTCTCGATCTGCGTCAGCAGCAGGTCGAGCGCCACGATCTGCTCGGCCGTCTGCACCTTCGGCAGCATGATGCAGTCGAGGTTCTGGCCCGCACCCTCGACGACCGTGACGACATCGCGGTACGTCCACTCGGTCGTCCAGTCGTTCACGCGCACGACCCGCGTCTTGCCCGTCCAGTCACCCTCGTTGAGGAACTTCACGATGGTGTGCCGCGCCCCGGGCTTGGCGAGCGGCGCGCACGCGTCCTCCAGGTCCAGGAAGACCTGGTCGGCGGGGAGACCCTGGGCCTTCTCCAGGAAGCGGGGGTTCGAGCCCGGCACGGCCAGGCAGGAGCGCCGCGGGCGGAGACGGTTGACGGTCATGCGGGGACCTCCAGGGGGTCGAGCTTGTTCGCTTTGCGGATCTCATCGACGATGCGGCCGATGATTCCGGTGATGTCGAAGTCCTTCGGGGTGAAGACCGCGGCGACTCCGGCGGTCCGGAGCTGCTCGGCGTCACCATTCGGGATGATGCCACCGGCGATCACCGGGATATCTGTGGCACCGGCCACACGGAGTCGCTCCAGCACGTCCGGCACCAGCTGGGCGTGCGATCCGGAGAGGATGGACAGGCCGACCGCGTGCACGTCCTCGGCGAGGGCCGCGTCCACGATCTGCTCCGGGGTGAGCCGGATGCCCTGGTAGACCACCTCGAACCCGGCGTCACGGGCGCGCACCGCGATCTGCTCGGCGCCGTTGGAGTGCCCGTCCAGGCCGGGCTTGCCGACCAGGAAGCGGAGCTTGCCGACGCTCATGTCCTTCGCCGTCAGTTCCACCTTGCGGCGCACCAGGGCCATCGCGGTGCCCTCCTCGGCGGTCACCGCGACCGGCGCGGAGGAGACTCCGGTCGGCGCCCGGAACTCGCCGAACACCTCGCGCAGGGCCCCGGACCACTCGCCGGTGGTGACACCGGCGCGGGCGCACTCCAGGGTGGCCTCCATGAGGTTGGCGCTGCCCTTGGCGGCCTCCTTCAGCTTCTCCAGCGCCTTGCACGGGCGCGGGTGGTTGAAGGGCGGCTGGTAGCGGGTGTCCCGCCAGTGCTCCAGCGCGGAGATCACCCGGGTCTCGACCGCGGGGTCGACCGTCTGGATGGCCGTGTCGAGGTCGGAGGTGAGCGGGCTGGGCTCGGTCGTCTCGAAGATGTTGACGCCGACGATCTTCTCCTGGCCGGACTCGATCCGGGCCCGCCGCTCGGCGTGCGAGGCCACCAGCTGCGACTTGAGATAGCCGGACTCGACGGCGGCCATCGCGCCGCCCATCTCCTGGATCCGCTCGATCTCGGCGAGCGACTCCTCGACCAGCGCCTCGACCTTGGCCTCGATCACCTTCGAGCCCTCGAAGATGTCCTCGTACTCCAGCAGATCGCTCTCATGGGCGAGCACCTGCTGGATCCGCAGCGACCACTGCTGGTCCCAGGGCCGGGGCAGGCCCAGCGCCTCGTTCCAGGCGGGGAGCTGGACGGCCCGCGCGCGGGCGTCCTTGGAGAGGGTGACGGCCAGCATCTCCAGCACGATCCGCTGGACGTTGTTCTCCGGCTGCGCCTCCGTCAGGCCCAGGGAGTTGACCTGGACGCCGTAGCGGAAGCGGCGCTGCTTGGGGTCCTGGATGCCGTAGCGCTCGCGGGTGACCTGGTCCCAGATGCGGCCGAAGGCGCGCATCTTGCACATCTCCTCGACGAAGCGGACGCCCGCGTTCACGAAGAAGGAGATCCGGGCGACCACATCACCCATGCGCTCCTGCGGGACCTGGCCGCTGTCGCGGACGGCGTCGAGGACCGCGATCGCCGTGGACATCGCGTAGGCGATCTCCTGGACCGGTGTGGCACCCGCCTCCTGTAGGTGGTAGCTACAGATGTTGATCGGGTTCCACTTGGGGATGTGGGAGACCGTGTACGCGATCATGTCCGTCGTCAGACGGAGCGAAGGCCCCGGCGGGAAGACATGGGTCCCCCGCGACAGGTACTCCTTGACGATGTCGTTCTGGGTCGTGCCCTGGAGCTTGGTGATGTCCGCGCCCTGCTCCTCCGCGACCACCTGATAGAGCGCCAGCAGCCACATGGCGGTGGCGTTGATGGTCATCGAGGTGTTCATCTGCTCCAGGGGGATGTCCTGGAACAGCCGGCGCATGTCACCGAGGTGCGAGACGGGCACCCCGACCCGGCCGACCTCGCCGCGGGCGAGGATGTGGTCCGGGTCGTAGCCGGTCTGCGTCGGCAGGTCGAAGGCGACGGACAGACCCGTCTGGCCCTTGGCGAGGTTGCGCCGGTACAGCTCGTTGGACGCCTCTGCCGTGGAGTGACCGGCGTAGGTCCGCATCAACCACGGCCGGTCCTTCTGACGCTCGCTCATGATGGGGCCCTCAGATGTTGCGGAAGCGGTTGATGGCGTCGATGTGCTTGGCGCGCAGCTCCTCGTCGCGCACGCCCTGGCCCTCCTCGGGGGCCAGGCACAGCACGCCGACCTTGCCCTGGTGGAGGTTGCGGTGCACGTCGAACGCGGCCTGGCCGGTCTCCTCCAGGGAGTAGACCTTCGACAGCGTCGGGTGGATCTTGCCCTTCGCGACCAGCCGGTTGGCCTCCCAGGCCTCGCGGTAGTTGGCGAAGTGCGAGCCGATGATCCGCTTCAGGGACATCCACAGATAGCGGTTGTCGTACTCGTGGTTGTAACCGGAGGTCGAGGCGCAGGTGACGATCGTGCCGCCCTTGCGGGTGACGTAGACCGAGGCGCCGAAGGTCTCGCGGCCGGGGTGCTCGAAGACGATGTCGACGTCCTCGCCGCCGGTGAGCTCACGGATGCGCTTGCCGAAGCGCTTCCACTCGCGCGGGTCCTGGGTGTTCTCGTCCTTCCAGAACTTGTAGCCCTCGGCGTTGCGGTCGATGATCGCCTCGGCGCCCATCGCCTTGCAGATCTCCGCCTTCTGCGGGCTGCTCACCACACAGATCGGGTTGGCGCCGCCGGCCAGCGCGAACTGGGTGGCGTAGGAGCCGAGTCCACCGCTCGCGCCCCAGATGAGCACGTTGTCGCCCTGCTTCATGCTGGCGCCGTTGCGGGAGACCAGCTGGCGGTAGGCGGTGGAGTTGACCAGGCCCGGAGCGGCGGCCTCCTCCCAGCTGAGGTGGCCGGGCTTCGGCATCAGCTGGTTGGACTTGACCAGCGCGATCTCGGCGAGGCCGCCGAAGTTGGTCTCGAAGCCCCAGATCCGCTGCTCGGGGTCGAGCATGGTGTCGTTGTGGCCGTCGGAGGACTCCAGCTCCACCGACAGACAGTGCGCGACGACCTCGTCACCGGGCTTCCAGGCGTTGACGCCCGGACCGGTGCGCAGCACGACGCCCGAGAGGTCGGAGCCGATGATGTGGTACGGCAGGTCATGGCGCTTGGTGAGCTCGGAGAGCTTGCCGTAGCGCTCCAGGAAGCCGAAGGTCGGCAGCGGCTCGAAGATCGAGGTCCACACCGAGTTGTAGTTGACGGAGGAGGCCATGACGGCGACCAGGGCCTCGCCCGGGCCGAGTTCCGGCAGGGGCACGTCGTCCAGGTGGATCGACTTGCGGGGGTCCTTGTCGCGGGTCTCGAGCCCGGCGAACATCTCCGTCTCGTCCTTGTGCACGGTGATCGCGCGGTACGACTCGGGGAGCGGCAGAGCGGCGAAGTCGGCCGACGTGGAGTCGGGCGACTGGATCGCGTCCAGGATGTCCTTCACGGTCACGGTGATGCCTCCGGCGATACGCGTCCTGAGGGAGGGACGCTGAGGGTTACGTCGGTGCTGCTGAGGGTGTGTGGTTGCCGTCGGTTCGGCGGGGTGGTGCTGATCGGCAGCGCTTTGTGGCGCGGGAGGTTGCCTGTGACGCAGGCGTCCGGCGCGCGAGCCGTTGGGCTCGTCGGGACAGGCCGGACACCTTGAACGTATGACACCGCGTGTCAGCCCGCAAGGCACTGAGTGCCAGAAGTTGCTCTCAGGTGAAATCTTTACGTAACAAATGAGCGATGATCGATCGAACGCCCGCTGAAAAGCGCCGGAAAACCTGCTCTGACATGCCAAAACGGCCACCCCGTGGGGTGGCCGTCATCACAGTGGCGAAGTGCCCTCGCGGACGTCTCAGCGCTCCTTGAGCGCCTCCTCGATGGTCCGCATGACCTGATCCAGCGGTGCGTCCGTGCGGGCGACCGTCACCAGCACCTCGCCCTGGGTGGAGACCGTCGCCGCGGCCGGCTGGGGCTGCGGCGTACGGCCGGCGCCGATACCGGTGCCGAAGGTCTTGCGGACGATCGCGAAGGCGTGGTCCAGCTGGGTCTCCACATCACCCTGGCCGCCCGCCCGCAGCCACCGGCGCAGTACGTGGTTGTGGGCGGTGACCACGGCGGAGGCGGCGACCTCCGCCAGCAGCGGGTCGTCGTTGGCGTCGTCGTCGTGCGCGTGCTCGTCGAAGTGGCCGAGGAGATAACGGGTGAAGAGGCGCTCGTAGCGGGCGACCGAAGCGATCTCGGCCTCGCGCAGGGTGGGCACCTCGCGCGTGAGCTTGTAGCGGGCGACCGAGATCTCCGGGCGGGCCGCGTACATCCGCATGACTTCCTTGATGCCGCGGCACACCGTGTCGAGCGGATGCTCGTGCGCGGGGGCGGCGTTGAGCACCGCCTCGGCCCGGATCAGGGTGTCGTCGTGATCGGGGAAGATCGCCTCTTCCTTGGAGCGGAAGTGGCGGAAGAAGGTGCGGCGGGCGACCCCGGCCTGGGCCGCGATCTCGTCGACGGTCGTCGCCTCGTACCCCTTCGTGGCGAACAGGTCCATCGCCGCGGCCGCCAGTTCTCGGCGCATCTTGAGCCGCTGGGCGGCCGCACGCGTGCCTGCGGCACTCTCCGGCGCGTCGGGCGTGGCTGGTGTACGTGAGGACTTGGCGGGCTGGGACATGACCCGAACGTACTGCATCTGCGCAGGATGGTGCGCAGGTCCCGGGGTTCCCCCGCCCTGGACGGGCGGGGGAACGGCCGCGGGGTCGAGCAGTCCGCCCCAGTCCTCGCCTACGCGGAACCAGTCGCCGGGACGGTCACCGGCGGGCATATTCGCGGAAACCCCGGCCGGTCTTGCGGCCGAGGCAGCCCGCGGCCACCAGGTGCTCCAGCAGCGGCGCCGGGGCCAGACCCGGGTCTCGGAACTCGCGGTGCAGGACCTTCTCGATGGCCAGCGAGACATCGAGACCGACCACGTCGAGCAGCTCGAACGGGCCCATCGGGTAGCCGCCGCCGAGCTTCATCGCCGCGTCGATGTCGTCGAGGGTGGCGTAGTGCTCCTGCACCATCTTGATCGCGTTGTTCAGGTACGGGAACAGCAGGGCGTTCACGATGAATCCGGCCCGGTCGCCGCAGTCCACGGCGTGCTTCCTGATCCGTCCGCAGACCTCGCGGACGGTGGCGTGGACGTCGTCGGCGGTCAGGACGGTGCGGACGACCTCGACCAGCTTCATGGCCGGCGCCGGGTTGAAGAAGTGCATGCCGATCACGTCCTGCGGACGCGAGGTGGCACGGGCGCAGGCGACGACGGGCAGCGAGGAGGTCGTGGTGGCCAGCACCGCGCCCGGCTTGCACACCTTGTCCAGCGTGGCGAACAGCTGCTGCTTGATCTCCAGGTCCTCGGCGACCGCCTCGACGGCCAGGTCGACCTCGGCGAAGGCGTCGTAGGAGCCCGCCGGGGTGATCAGGTCCAGGGTGCGCGCGGCGGCCTCGGCGGTCATCCGGCCCTTGTCGACGGAGCGGGCCAGCGACTTGCCGATCCGGGCCCGTGCGGCCTGCGCCTTCTCCTCGCTGCGGGCGGCGAGGACGACCTCGTAACCGGCCTTGGCGAAGACCTCGGCGATGCCGGAGGCCATGGTGCCGGAGCCCGCGACACCGACGGAGCGGACCTCGCGGCCCTGGGCCAGGGTCTCGCCCTCCAGCGGCGTCAGCGCGTCCCGCACGACGACCGAGCTGCCCGGGGCCTCGTAGGAGTAGAAGCCGCGGCCCGACTTACGGCCCGTCAGGCCCGCCTCGCTGAGCTGCTTGAGGATCGGCGCGGGGGCGTGCAGCCGGTCGCGGGACTCGGCGTACATGGCGTCCAGGACGGTGCGCGCGGTGTCGATGCCGATGAGGTCGAGCAGGGCGAGCGGGCCCATGGGCAGTCCGCAGCCGAGCCGCATCGCGGCGTCGATGTCCTCCCGGGAGGCGTACTTGGCCTCGTACATCGCGGCGGCCTGGTTGAGGTAGCCGAAGAGCAGTCCGTCGGCGACGAAGCCGGGCCGGTCGCCCACCGCGACGGGCTCCTTGCCGAGGTCGAGGGCCAGGTTGGTGACCGCCGTGACGGCCGCGGGCGCGGTCAGCACCGAGGAGACCACCTCGACCAGGCGCATCGCCGGGGCCGGGTTGAAGAAGTGCAGGCCCAGCACCCGCTCGGGGCGCGCCGAGTCGGCGGCGAGCCGGGTGACGGAGAGCGCGTTGGTCCCCGTCGCCAGGATCGTCTCGGGCCGCACGATGCCGTCCAGCGCCCGGAAGATCTGCTGCTTGATCTCGTACGACTCCGGCGCCACCTCGATGACCAGGTCGGCGTCGGCCGCCGCGGCCAGGTCGGTGGCGGTGCGGATCCGGGCGAGGGCGGCGGTGCGGTCCTGCTCGGTGAGCTTGCCGCGCTCCACGGCGCGGGCCGTCGAGGCCTCCAGGGCGGCGAGCGACTGGGCGGCCGCGGCGTCGCAGACGTCGATGCCGATGACCTCGCGGCCGGCCTTGGCGAGCACCTCGGCGATGCCGGTGCCCATGGTGCCGAGGCCGACGACGGCGACGGTCCGGATCGAGGACTGAGGGGTGTCGGACAGGGGAGTGGCCATCGCGGGACTCCAGAAATGAGGGTGACGACTGGGAACGCGCCCGGGTGCGCCGAGGGGGCGCACCGGGTGCGGAAGGGAATGCGGGATGCGGGTGTGGTCCGGGCTGCAAGCGCACACGCCCGGTGCCGTCGACGCGGACGTGCACACGTCCGGTGAACGGTGATGGCCGACCGGCCCTGTCCCGTGGCCGAGGCGTACTGCGGTACCTGAGGCACCGAACCGACTTCTCCCGCAGTGGCTGCGTCACCAGGCCACCGTGGGTCCATCGCGAGGGGGTATCTCGCTCGTCTGAGCTTAACCGGCGGGTAACGAGCGCGCCAGTCCTCGTCCTTCACCGGCTTTGTGATGTAGGTCCCGTGCCGACCCGGCCGCCCCTAGGGTCGATGCCATGGACGAAGAGTTGCGATCACTCACGGAGCGCTTACGGCGGGAGTCCGGCGGCGGCGCCGGGTTCGAGCGGCTGCTGGCGGCCGGGGATCTCGACGAGCTGGCCGAGGCGCTGATCGCGCCGGGGCAGTCGCTGTGGGCACGTGAGCTGGCCGCGTTCCGGCTCGGACTCGCGGGCGACCGGCGGGCGTTCGAGTCCCTCGTCCTGCTGCTGAACCACCGCGACCCACAGCGCTGCGCGTCCGCGGCCCACGCCCTGGCCCGGCTCGGCGACCCGCGCACCGCCCGAGCGGCGGCCGCCCTGGCCACCAACGAACTGCGGGTCGCCTACGCCCTGCACCCGGTCCGTCTGCTGGTGGAGCTGCGGGCCCCCGAGGCCGTCCCCGCGCTGATCACCACCCTGGAGCGGCGGCTGCGCCCGCACGACCCCTATCGCCGGGTGGCGCTCGCCTGCGTCGAGGGCCTCGGCACCCTCGGCGACGCCCGCGCCCGAACCGTCCTGAGCGAGGCACTGGCCCATCCGGCCCTGGCGGAGGCGGCGGTGCACGCGCTGGCGCGGATCCCTAGGCAGCGATGAGTTCTCTGACGTACCGCACCTCCGGTACCGCCACCCCGTCCACCTCGAAGGGCTCCTCGGCGCCGTCCGGGCGGAAACCGGCCCGCTCGTAGAAGCGGCGGGCACCGGTGTTCTCCTTCAGCACCCACAGGAACATCCGGGCGTGACCGGCGGCCGAGCAGCGGCGTACGGACTCCTCCAGGAGGGCGTGGCCGATGCCGTCGCAGTAGTGGGCGGGGTCGACATAGATCGCGTACAGCTCGGCGTCCCCGGTCCGGGTGTCGCCCTCGCGGTAGGGGCCGTGGCAGGCCCAGCCCGTTGTGGTGCCGTCCCGCTCGGCGATCAGGTTCACCACACTGTCGGCGAGGTCGATGAACCGGGCGCGGCGGCGCTCGGCGTCCTCCGCGACGCTCAGCGCGTCGAGGTGACTCTGCGGCATCAGGCCCCGGTAAGCGGTACGCCAGCCGCCGATGCGTATCTCGGCGACCCGGTCGCAGTCGGCGTACACCATGTCCCGCACCCGGATCGCGCTCACTCGGCCACCACCGCGAACGCCTCGATCTCCATCCGGAACTCGGGCCGGACCAGGCCCGCCACCTGGACGGCCGACGCCGCGGGCAGCCGGTCGTCGGGTATGTGCTCGGCACGGGCCGCGCGGATCGCGGGCAGGTCCGCCATGTCCGTGACGAAGAAGGTGAGTTTGACGACGTCCTCGAAGGTCGCCCCGGCGGCGGCCAGACAGCGTCGGAGGTTCTCGAAGACCTGACGGGCCTGGGCGGCGGGGTCGTCCGGCCCCACCAACTCGCCCTTCTCGTCCAGCGGCAGCTGGCCGGCGACGGCCACGAAGCGGCCGGTGCCGATGACCACATGGCTGTACTGCTGGGCGGGGGCCACCCCTTCGGGGGCGGGGATCCTTGTCAGGTCGCTCATGCGTCCATGGTGGACCATGGGTCTGACAGTCCCCGCCCCCGAGGGTGCGTTCAGCCGCGGAAGCCCAGCAGCCCGTGCAGGGTTGCGCCGCGCGACGCGGAGGACGACGTCGCGGCCGGCGGCTTCGGGTCGGGCAGCGCGTCGCACACCGCGTCGACCTCACCGCCGCTGCGCGGCACTGTGCCGTCGGTCAGATACTTCGCGAGGTGCTTGTCCAGGCAGGCGTTCCCGCTCAGCGAGATGCCGTGGTTCTGGCCGCCCTGCTCCACCACCAGGCTGGAGCCCTTCAGCATCCGGTGGACCGTCACGGCGCCGTGGTACGGCGTGGCCGCGTCCCCGGTCGCCTGGAACAGCAGCACCGGCGGCAGCTTGTGGTTGGCGACGTTCACCGGGTCCAGGGTCTCGGTGGGCCAGAACGCGCAAGGAGCGTTGTACCAGGCGTTGGACCAGGTGAGGAACGGAGCCTTCGCGTACACCGCCCAGTTGTCCTGGCGCCACTGCCCCCAGTCGCGCGGCCAGTCCGCGTCTCGGCACTGCACCGAGGTGTAGACGCTGTAGCCGTTGTCCCCGGCCGCGTCCACGGCGGCGAAGTCCTCGTACGCCTCCACCAGCGGATCGGTGTTCTTGTCGCCGACGTACGCCGCGAACGCCTCGGCCAGGAAGGGCCAGTAGCCGTTGTAGTAGCCGCCCGGCAGGAAGGTGTCCTCCAGCTCGGCGGCGCCCACCTTGCCGCCGGCCGGCTTCTTCGCCAGCGCGGCCCGCATCGCGTACCACTTGTCCTCGATCTTCGCCGGGTCGGTGCCCAGCTTGTAGGTCGCGTTGTGCTTGGCGACCCACGCCATGAAGGCGAGGTGGCGGTCGTTGAAGGCGTAGTCCTGCGCGAGGTTGTCCTCGTACCAGACGCCCGTGGGATCGACGACGGAGTCCAGCACCAGGCGGCGCACCCGCTCCGGGAAGAGCTTGGCGTAGACCGCGCCGAGATAAGTGCCGTACGAGTAGCCGAAGTAATTGATGCGCTTGGCGCCCACGGCCTGCCGGATCGCGTCCATGTCCTGCACGGCGCTGATCGTGTTGATGTACGGCAGCAGATCGGCGTGCTTGTCTCGGCATGCCCGGGCGAAGGACTGCGCGCGCTTGAGGTTGGCCCGCTCGATCGCCGGGGTGCTCGGCACCGAGTCCGGGCGCACCGGGTTGAAGTACCCGGGCTTGCAGTCGAGGGCGGGCTTGCTCTTGCCGACCCCGCGCGGGTCGAAGCCGATGACGTCGTACTGCGCCGCCACCTCCTTGGGCAGCGTGTTGGCGACGAATCCGGCCAGGTTGAGACCGCTGCCGCCGGGGCCGCCGGGGTTGACCAGCAGCGGGCCCTGGAACTTCTTCGCGGTGTGCGGCACCCGGGAGAGCGCGAGCGTGATCTTCTGCCCGTGCGGGTTCGTGTGATCGAGCGGCACCTTGAGGGAAGCGCATTGGAGCGTCGGATACGTGGTCGTCCCGCAGCCCTTCCAGGTGAGCTTCGGCGCCGAACGGGGCGTGCTCGCCTCGGCGGGGACGGCCGTGAACGACCCGGCCATGACGACGGCGGCACCGCACAGCACGGCTGCGCGTTTTCTCATCGAGTCCTCCCAGGACGGCGGGTGTTCGGACCGCGAAGGTCACGGTCCCCGCCGCATCGTCCCGGAAAGCCCGCCCGGAAGAACGCGTTCTGCCAATACTTGACCCAATTGGGTCGCGCGATGCGCTCGGATGCTCTCAGATCAGCGAGAGTTGAACCGGCTCGGCCATCTGAGACTCGGTCAGCCCCGGCTCGGCCGCCTCCGGTTCACGGATCCGGCGGGGCATGCCCGCGCGCGAGGGGCCGATGCCGTACTCCTCGGCCAGCTCGTGCACCTGACGGGTGATCCGGCGCTGGTACCACTTCGGGGCGTAGGCGCCGTCCGCGTACAGCCGCTGGTAGCGGCGCACCAGATACGGGTGATGGTGCTCCAGCCAGGCCATGAACCACTCGCGGGCACCGGGCCGCAGATGCAGCACCAGCGGGGTCACGGAAGTCGCGCCCGCCGCGGCTATCGCCCTTACGGTGGCCCGCAGTCGGTCCGGACTGTCGCTCAGGAACGGGATCACCGGCGCCATCAGCACCCCGCACCCGATGCCGTGCTCTCCGAGGGTGCGTACGACGTCCAGGCGCCGCTCCGGAGCGGGCGTGCCCGGCTCCACGGTGCGCCACAGCTCGGCGTCGAGGAAGCCGACCGAGACGGAGATGCCGACGTCCGTCACCTCCGCCGCCTGCTTCAGCAGCTCCAGATCGCGCAGGATCAGCGTGCCCTTGGTCAGGATCGAGAAGGGGTTGGCGTGGTCGCGCAGGGCGCCGATGATGCCCGGCATCAGCCGGTAGCGGCCCTCCGCCCGCTGGTAGCAGTCGACGTTCGTGCCCATCGCGATGTGCTCGCCGAGCCAGCGCCGCGAGCCGAGCTGGCGGCGCAGCAGCTCCGGGGCGTTCACCTTGACCACGATCTGGGAGTCGAAGCCGAGTCCGGTGTCGAGGTCCAGATAGCTGTGGGTCTTGCGCGCGAAGCAGTACACGCACGCGTGCGAGCAGCCCCGGTAGGGGTTCACCGTCCACTCGAAGGGCATGCGGGAGGCCCCCGGCACCCGGTTGATGATCGAGCGGGCCCGGATCTCGTGGAAGGTGATGCCACGGAACTCGGGGGTGTCGAAGGTACGGGTGGTCACCGCGTCGGCGCCGAACAGTGCGGCGTCGGCCCGGCTGTGGTCGGAGCCGCTGTGATCCGACTCCAGGGCGAGGTTCTCCCAGCGCATGAGGCCTCCTCGGTAGCACTGGCCACAGAATAGAACACATGTTCCCTTGATCGTGCGACCCCGATTTGGGCGGCCGGGTCACGGGGTGGTTGGCTTGCCCCGATCCCCGAGCAACCAGGTCCTGGAGGAAGTCAATGGCGCAGGTCGAAGCCGTCACGGAGCGGGTCGTCGCGGCGGACGCGGAGAAGGTGTTCGACGCGCTCGCCGACTACAGCGGCACCCGCGAGAAGGTGCTGACCGAGCACTTCAGCGAGTACGAGGTGCGCGAGGGCGGCGACGGCGAGGGCACCCTCGTCCACTGGAAGCTCCAGGCCACCAGCAAGCGCGTGCGCGACTGCCTCCTGGAGGTCACCGAGCCCACCGACGGCGAGCTCGTCGAGAAGGACCGCAACTCCTCCATGGTCACCACCTGGCGGGTCACCCCGGCCGGCGAGGGCAAGTCCCGGATCGTGGTCACCACCACCTGGCAGGGCGCCGGCGGTATCGGCGGCTTCTTCGAGAAGACCTTCGCCCCCAAGGGCCTCGGCCGGATCTACGACGCCCTGCTCGGCAAGCTCGCCGCCGAGGTCGAGAAGTAAGTCTTCGGTGTCCGGGGGGTGTTGAGCCCGCTCACCGGATCGAGTGGATCTCCCCGTGCCGCGCCGGATCGGCGTAACTCGTCGCGCTTGCTCGTAGTTGTCGCATTACGCGGGAATTGCGTGGCAGGTGCGACGAGGGGAGCGGTACGTGGGCGGG
Source organism: Streptomyces davaonensis JCM 4913 (assembly GCF_000349325.1). Taxonomy (GTDB): domain Bacteria; phylum Actinomycetota; class Actinomycetes; order Streptomycetales; family Streptomycetaceae; genus Streptomyces; species Streptomyces davaonensis. The sequence goes on along the minus strand of NC_020504.1, from coordinate 2,148,476 downwards.
ACGACTCCGGTGCAGGACCGACCGGTCGAGGCACCCCCCGAACCGCCCACGACGGCACCGGCCGTCGATACCGAACTCAGCCCGCGCCGGGTGCGGTTGGTCTTCTTCGGGCTGATGCTCGCGCTGCTGCTGGCCGCGCTGGAGCAGATGATCGTCGCCACCGCGCTGCCCAGGATCGTCGGCGAGCTGCACGGCCTGGACCGGATGTCCTGGGCGATCACCGCCTACCTCCTCACCTCCACCATCGGCCTGCCGGTCTACGGCAAGCTCGGCGACCTGCTCGGCCGTAAAGGCGTCTTCCAGTTCGCGATCGTGGTGTTCGTCGTCGGCTCCGCGCTCGCCGGGCGCGCCGAGACCATGGACCAGCTCATCGCCTACCGTGCCGTCCAGGGCGTCGGCGCGGGCGGGCTCATGATCGGGGTGCAGGCGATCATCGCCGACATCGTGCCGCCCCGGCAGCGCGGCCGGTACATGGGACTGATCGGCGCCGCCTTCGGCCTCGCCTCCGTCGCGGGCCCGCTGCTCGGCGGCTACTTCACCGACCACCTCTCCTGGCGCTGGTGCTTCTACTTCAACGTCCCGTTCGGCATCGTGACGCTCGCCGTGGTCGCCGCGGTGCTGAAGCTGCCGAAGCCGACCGCCAGACCCCGACTCGACATCCTCGGCTCGCTGCTGCTCGCCGCCGCCTCCACCTGCCTTGTCCTGCTGACCAGTTGGGGCGGCACCGAGCACGCCTGGGGCTCGCGGATCATCCTCGGGCTCGGCGCGGGCGCCGCCGCGGCCACCGTGCTCTTCCTCGTCGCCGAGCGCTTCGCCCCCGAACCCCTCATCCCGCTCCGGCTGTTCCGGGACTCCGTCTTCACCATCACGTCCCTGGTGGGCCTGGTGATCGGCGTCGCCCTGTTCGGCGCCGCCAGCTATCTGCCGACCTTCCTCCAGATGGTCGACGGGGCGTCCGCCACCGAGTCCGGGCTGCTCATGCTGCCGATGATGGGCGGTATCGTCGGCGCCTCCGTCGTCGCCGGACAACTCATCAGCCACACCGGGCGGTACAAGATCTACCCCGTGCTCGGCGGCGCCCTCTCCGTCCTCGGCATGTGGCTGCTGTCGCGCCTCGACATCGACACGCCCCGGCTGCACTACAGCCTCTGGATGGCCGTGCTCGGCGCCGGGATCGGCATGGTGATGCCCGTCCTGATCCTCGCCGTGCAGAACTCCGTGCGCCCCGCCGACCTCGGCACCGCCACCAGCGCCAACAACTACTTCCGGCAGATCGGCGGATCCGTCGGCGCCGCGATCTTCGGCACCCTCTTCGCCGACCGGCTCACCGACGCCCTCGCCGACCGGCTGCCCGCCTCCGCCGGCGGCGGGCTGCCCGACCCCGAGTCCATCACCCCGCAGGCCGTCCACGCGCTGCCCCCGGGCCTGCGCGACGCCTACATCCAGGCCTATGCCGACGCCATGCCGAGGATCTTCCTCTACCTCGTGCCGGTGCTCGTCCTGGGCCTGCTCATCGCCTTCTTCCTCAAGGAGAAACCGCTGGTGTCCCACCCCACCGTCGAAACCGAGACCGCCGCACCCGTCAACGCCCCCGTCCCGCACGCGCGTTCGCCGCACACCGCCGGAATCCCCGTCTGCGGCACCGTGCAGCACCCCGACGGAACCGTCGTCCCGCGCGCCGCGCTCACCCTCATCGACGCCGTCGGAGCGCAGATCGGCCGCGGCGCCAGCGGCGAGGACGGACGGTACGCGCTGGCCACGCCGGGCTCCGGGGCGTACGTCCTGATCGCGGCGGCGGGCGGACACCAGCCGCAGGCCGTCTCGGTGACCGTCGGCGAACGCCCGGTCGAGCTCGACGTGGTGCTCGGCGGCGCGGGACGGCTCGCGGGCGCCGTGGTCACCGCGGACGGAACTCCCGTACGGGAGGCGACCGTCACCCTCACCGACGTGCACGGCGAGGTCGTCGCCACCACGCGCAGCGGACGCGAGGGCAGGTACGTCATCACCGAGCTGGTGGCGGGTGAGTACACCCTCGCCGCCAGCGCCCCCGCCTTCCGCCCGGCCGCCCTCCCGGTCACCGTGCAGGCCGCCCGGGAGACCCGGCAGGACATCGAACTCGCCGGGGGAGCCGTCCTGCGCGGCACGGTCCGGGCGAACGGCGGCAGGCCGGTCGAGGACGCGCGGGTGACGCTGCTGGACGCGGCCGGCAATGTCGTCGACACGCTCACCACCGGAGGGGACGGGACCTTCCGGTTCGTCGACCTCTCCTCCGGCGAGTACACCGTGATCGCCGCGGGCTATCCGCCGGTCGCCACCGTGCTCCAGGTCGCCGGAGGCGGACGAACGGAACGGGATCTTCAGCTGGGCCACGAGGACTGAGCCGGACCGGCGGCGCGCGGGTGCGTGCGCCGGGGCGCGGGCACCGGCCAATTCCGGCGTTGCCGCACATCACCACCTGCTCTCGCCGTACGGTGGTGTAGGCGGCGCAGATCTTGCCAAGCCGTGGGGAGAGAGGCCTTGGCCATGGACCGTGGCATCGAGAGGGACGCACCTCCCAGCCGCGGAGCTGGGTACGACGGGACGGAACGCGCCACGAGCGGCCGCGTCCAGTTGGCCGTCGTGGTGGTGGACCGCGAGGGCCTGGTGTCGCACTGGAGCACCGGCGCCCGCCGACTGTTCGGCGCCGCCAAGGAGGAGGCGGTCGGACGGCCCGCCGCCGATCTGCTGCCGGTCTCCGGAGCGCTGCCCGAGGCGGCGGACGCCACCCCGTACGGCGCGTACGCGGCCTACGACGGCCTCGGACCCGATCTGGAGTCCTCCCTCGACGGACGGCTCAACTTCCCCGCCGCGGGCCGGGCCCGCCTCACCGTCCCCGGCGACGACCGCTCCGACGTCCTGTGGTGGGCCTACCCTCTGGTCGGCCCCGGCCGGGAACGGCTGCTGGTGCTCGCCGCCGACGCCGAGGGACTCCAACGCCAGGACCCCGACGGCCCCGGCACCGGTTGCGAGCGGATCGCGCCCGGGTTCGCCCTGCACACCGACTTTCCCGGTGCCGAGGAGCTGGCGGGCCGACTGCCCGAGATCCTGCCCAGCATGAGTGTCGGCGAGAGCTCCCGCATCGTCGCGCAGATCCTCGAACTGGGCTATCCCGTCCTGGAGTTCAGCCAGAACGACCGGGTGCCCGTCACCCCCGACTGGGGTGTGCCGCGACGCGCCGAGCGCAGGGCCCGCCAGGAGCGTGCCGCCCGTGCCGCCGTGCTCGGACTGCCCACGCCCGAGGAGCACACCGAGGAGAGCCCGGACCTGGAGTACGCGGCGGTCCGCGAACACCTGGAGTTCCTCAATGAGGTGAGCGGCCGCATCGGCACCTCCCTCGACCTCTCCCGGACCATCGTCGAGGTCAGCAAGGCCGTGGTGCCCCGCTTCACCGATGTCGCCGGCACCTATCTGCGCGAACAGGTCGTCGCGGGCGAGGGGTTCCCCGACGGCGTGCCGGACACCACCACCATGTGGCACCGGGTCGCCCTGGAGCACACCGACGAACCCGGCCGCTGGGACGACGTCGTGCCGGTCGGCGAGGCCATGCCGTTCCCCGCGCACACCCCGTTCTTCCAGTGCATGACCACCGGCGAGCCCGTGCTGGTGCCGCGGATCAGCGAGGAGATGGGCCACGCCATCGCCTCGCAGTTCGACAAGCGCGACATCCGGCCGCTCATCACCCACCGCTCCATGCTGGTCGTACCGCTCAAGGCCCGCAATGTGGTCCTCGGGTTCATGATCCTGCTGCGCCACCCCGAGCGGCCCGTCTTCAACGACATGGACCGGGTCACCGGCGCCGAACTCGCCGCCCGGGCGGGCCTCGTGCTCGACAACGCCCGGATGTACACCTTCCAGGAGAGCGTCGCCGAGACCCTCCAGGACAGCATGCTGCCGCACATCCCGCCGCGCATGGCGGGCTGCGACATCGCCACCCGCTATCTCCCCGGCACGCTCCTCGGCCGGGTCGGCGGCGACTGGTTCGACTCGGTGAAACTCCCCGGCGCCCGCACCGCCCTCGTCGTCGGCGACGTCATGGGCCACGGCCTCAACTCCGCCGCGATGATGGGCCAGTTACGGACGGCCGTACAGACCATGGCCGCCCTGGACCTGCCGCCCGCCCAACTGCTGCGCAACCTCGACGACCTCGCCCAGCGCCTCGGCGACACCTACCTCGCGACCTGTCTCTACGCCGTCTACGACCCGATCGCGAGCGAGCTGCACCTCGCCAACGCGGGCCACATCCCACCCGTGTTGGTGCGCGCCGACGGCGGGCGCAGCGAGCTGCTCGACCTGCCGACCGGTGCGCCCATAGGAGTCGGCGGGGTGCCGTTCGAGTCGGTGCGCGTGCGGGTGGAGCCCGGTGACCGGCTGGTGATGTGCACCGACGGTCTGGTCGAGATGCGCGGCGAGGACATCGGCGTGGGCCTGGCGACCCTGTGCGAGTCCGCCGCCCATCCGGCCGCGTCCATGGACGACGCCTGCGACACCATCATCCGTGCCCTCAACACCCGCGGCGGCCGCAAGGACGACGTAGCGCTGCTGATGGCCCGGCTCAACGGCATCGAGCCGGAGGACGTGGCGGAGTGGCGGGTCGCCCGTGATCCCGTCCAGGTCGGCCGGGCCCGCGCCGTGGTCCGCGAGCAACTGCACGACTGGGGTCTCGCCCGGCTCGCCGAGGTCGCCGAACTGCTGGTCAGCGAGCTGGTCACCAACGCGCTGCGGCACTCCCAGGGCCGTCCGGTCCAACTGCGCCTGGTCCGTGGTGACACCCTGCTGTGCGAGGTGGAGGACGACGACCACGAGCTGCCGACCCTGCTGAACGCCGGTCCGGCCGACGAGTTCGGCCGTGGGCTGCGCCTGGTGAGCACCCTTGCACGGGAGTGGGGCGCCAGCCGGACGAGTACCGGGAAGACCGTCTGGTTCGAACTGACGCTCCCCAGACGCTGACCGGCCATGTGGAGAAGGGCGTACGCGCATCGAATGCGGCGTGAAGGAATGCGCGACGTCCTTGTAGCCGTGCCCCGGGCGCGATAGACCGTACTCGCCCGTCACTTCGCGGCGGGTCGGCAACGCACCCTGGGGAGTTGGGCATGAGCGTGACGAGTCGGTACCGGGAGGCCTGGGAGAGCTTCTGGCGGGAGGCCCCGGAGGAGCAGGGGGCGGTGTTCTGGGACGCGGAGCCGGTGCTGACCGTCGGTCCTCATCTGGCCCTGTTCGAACCGCACTTGACCGCGCCGACGCTGCCCATGGTGGACCTGGGCTGCGGCAACGGCACCCAGACCCGCTTCCTCGCCGGCCGCTTCACGCATGTCGTCGGCGCCGACCTGTCCGTCGCGGCGATCGATCACGCCCGGCAGTCGGACCCCGCCGGGCTCGCGACCTACCGGATCCTGGACGCGGGCGAGAAGGACGAGGTGCAGACGCTGCACGCGGAGCTCGGCGACGCCAATGTCTACATGCGGGGCGTACTGCACCAGGCGGAGCCCGACGATCGGCAGTCGCTCGTGGACGGCATCGCCACCCTCGTCGGCACCCAGGGCCGGGCCTTCCTGGTCGAACTCGCCGAGGCGGCGAAGCCGGTGCTGATGGGACTCGCCCAGAGCCCCGCGGGCCCGCCGCCCAAGCTCGCCCCCGTCTTCCGGCACGGCCTCGCTCCCGGCGAGGTCGCCGACGACGCGGTGCTGGACTATCTGCGCACGGCCGGGCTCTCCGTGCTGGCGTCGGGCGACATGCCCCTCACCACCACGGAGTACACCCCGGACGGCGCCCGCATCGAACTGCCGTCGAAGTGGGCGGTCGTCGGCCGTTCCTAGCTGACGGTACGGCCCCGGCGGTACGCCACCCAGCCGGTCGCCGTCAGCGCCGCCGCCAGCGCGGCCACGGTGCCGACGGCGACGCCGGTCGAGGCCAGACTGCCGCCTGCGGTGGAGGTGTTGGTGCCGGTGCCTCCGGTGGTGGGCGAGGTGCCGCCGCCCGTACCGCCGGTGCCTCCTCCGGTACCGCCCGTGCCACCGTTGCCGCTGTCGCCGTCGTCGGTGTCCACCGGGTCCTGTCCGACGAAGCTCACCGGCACCTTGACGTCCTGGGTGCGGTCGCCGGAGAGGGTGTGGTCGGCGCGGGTCGCCAGGACGCACTTGGCCTTGAAGCAGTCCGTGAAGTCGTCCTTGGCGTCCACGGTCAGCTCCACCTCGAAGCTGCCGCCATCGCCGTACGGGATCGCCAAGTCCTCGCCGTAGTCCGGTGGGTTGGAGGAGATCCACGCGGAGGAGTGGGACGCGCCGCTCATGTCCACGCCGCCGATGCAGGGCGTCGGCAGCTCACCGGCGCCGTTGTCGACGCACAGGGCGACGTAGATGCCCTTGTCGACGTCGTAGCCGGAGCCGGTGACCTTCAGGGTCTGGTTCTCGGTGGCCAGGTGGTTGACCGGGGTGACGGTGAGCCGCTGGCCCTCGGGTCCGGTGACGGTCCTGGAGCCGGAGGGTTGCTGGGGCGACCCACCCCCGTCACCGCTGTCGCCCCCGTCGTCGGCCGCCTTGACCGTCAAGGTGATCGGCGAAGTGCGGGTGGTGCCAGCGGAGTTGGTGAACTCGGCCCGGTAGCGGTAGCCGTCCTGCGCCGCCTTCGCGGTGAAGGAGTAGGCGTTCTCGTTCGCGCCCTCGACGGCCGCCCAGGTCTGGCCGCCGTCCGGGCTGACCTGCCAGCGCACGGCCGGTTCCGGGGTGCCTTCGGCCGCCGCGACCAAGGTCACCTTGTCGCCGGTGGCGACGGACTGGTCGGTGGGGGACTGGGTCACCTTCGGCGACATGCGCAGGTCGTACTTGACGACCTTGCTCTCCGCCGACTGGGTGACGTACACGGATGCGGCGCCCGGCGCGACCGCGATGCCCGCGTAGGTGCCGGTGCGGACACTGCCGGGCAGCGCGACCGCGTCGGCCACAGGCCGGAAGCTCGCGCTGTCGAGGATCTCCAGGGACCCGGTGTTGTCCGTGGTGCCGTCGGAGAGGTCCTCGCGCAGCACGAAGGCGCGCCCGGTGGCCTTGTCGAAGGCCGCCGCCATGGCCCGGTCCCCGCCCGTGAGAGTGGCCAGCGGCTTGCCGTCCTTGTCGAGGACGAGCACGGAACTGCCGCTGCCCACCCAGACGTTGCCGGTCGCGGGGTCCGGCTCGACGAACGTCAGGACATCGGCGGGGAGTTCCGCCGTTGCCGTGACCTGGAAGGTGGCGGTGTCCACGCGGCGCAGCACCGGCTTGCCCTCGGCGGTGCCGACGGACCAGGCGGCGTCGCGGACGGCGTCCACGCCGAGTTCGGTGCCGCCCTCCAGGGCGATCGTCGCCTTGACGGTGCCGGTCGCCAGCTCGGTCCGGCGCAGCTCACCGCCCGCCGCGATCAGCACCGTGGAGGTGTCGGAGTCCTGGCCGACGCCGGTGAAGGAGGCGCCGTTGAACCACAGGCCCTGCGCGGTCGCGTCGCCGTCCTTGGCGGTGCCGATGCCGCGCAGCGGATAGTGGAAGACCACCCCGTCGCCGGGCACCGCGGCGACGATCCGGCGGACCACCCGAGGCGCCAGGGCGCCGCCGAGCCCGGGCGCCTGGGCGATATGGCTGAGGACCTTGCCGTCCCCGTCGTCCAGGGCGTACAGGCCCTGCTCGGCCACGTCCGCCGTGTCGGGGATGTTGTCCGAACCGACGTACAGCTTCCCGGAGTCGGGGTGCAGCAGCAGGTCCAGCGGACGGCCTGCGGTGGTGAACTCGGCGGCCTTCGCATAGCTGACGGTGCCCGGCGGGACGTCCACGCCGTCCCCGCCGCCGTCCCCGTCACCCGGGTCCTGGCCCGCGAAGGCGATCGGGATCCGGACGTCCTGGGAGCGGTCACCGGCGGCGTTGTGGTCGACGCGGGTGACGACCGAGCAGGCCACCTCGAAGCAGTCGAGGCCGCCGTCCGCGGCCTTGACGTCCAGCTCGACGTCGAAGGTGCCGCCCTCGCCCCAGCGTTCGGCGACGGTGCCCGCTCCCTCGTCGGAGGCGTCCCTCGGGATGATCCACTTGGAGGCCCCACTGCCGCCGCCCTGGTCGGCGCCGCCCAGACAGGGGGTGGGGATGCGGTTGTCGCCGTTGTCCTTGCACACGGCGACGTAGATGCCCTTGGTGTCGTCGTAGCCGGAGCCGGTGACCCGCAGCGTCTCGCCGTCCGGGTCGAGGTCGGCGGACGCGGAGACGGTGAGTTTCTGACCGTCCTTGCCGAGCGCCGTCCTCGGGGTGTCGGCGGCCCGTGCGGTCGAGCCGGCGGCGGCTGAGGCGGCCACCAGCGCGGCGGCGCCGACGAACGCCGCCGGGCGTCTGAGATGCATCGGAGTTCCTCACTTGTCGAGTGCGCCCGGCCTGTCTGGGTGCCTACTGGAAGGTGATCGGGACGTGCACGTCGTACTTGCGGTCATTGCTGTCGAAGTGGTCGGCGCGCGTGACGATCGCGCAGTCGACGTCCTGGCCGCAGACGCTGCCGTCGTCGAGGGTGGCCTTGACGAAGATGTTCACGTTGAAGGTGCCGCCGGTGCCGAACTTGGAGCTGTTGGCGAACATGCCGCCGAAGACGTTGTTGACCCAGTGCGAGGCGCCGGTGGAGCCGCTCTCGTCCTGGCCGCCCAGACACGGGGTGGGCTTGGCGGCGCCCGGGGCGCCCTCGACGACGCACAGGCCGACGTAGATGCCCTGGCCCGGGTTGAAGCCGGAGCCGGTGACGTTGATGACCTGGCCGGCCGCCGACGTGGTGTTCGGGGCGGTCACCGAGAGGTTGTAGGTGGTGGAGCCGTCCACGATCGTGCGGGTCGAGGTGGCGGCGGACGCCGAGGTCGCCAGGCCCAGGGTGAGGGCGGCGGAGGCGGCGACGGCGAGGCCCGCGCGGGCGGCGGCAGGAACGACTCTCATCGGGAACCCTTCTTGGAGAGCGGGGAGTTACTTAGGTAAGGCTAACCTAAGTATCGGTTGATGTTGGTTGTCAACGGGATCAGGGCTGCACGGGATCAGGACTTGCTCGCCCGCACGCCGAAGCCCGCGGCGGCGCGGGGCTCGCCGGAGACGCCGTACAGCTCCACCGTGTGCTCGCCCTCGGCGGCGGTGGCGTACACCGGGAACTCGCGGGAGAAACGGCCCTGTTCGTCGGCCGTCACCTGGTACCGGGTGTCCTTGTCGATCGCGACGAGCAGCACCTCACCGGGCTCGAATCCCTCACCGGTGACGGTCTGTCGGGAGCCCGCGGACAACTCGGGGGCACTCAGGGTGACTTGGGCGGGTGTGGCGACCGGGGGAGGTGCCGCCGGTGGCGTCGGGTGCGGGGCGTCGGCCGCCTCCGTCTCCGCTCCGGTGCCCACCGTCACGTCGAACCGGCCGAGGGGGGATCCCGGGGCGAACTCCTGCCCGCTCCACCGGGAGAGCAACGCCGCGCCCTCGTCGGTGAGCAAGACGGTCAGTCCGGTCCAGGTCACCCCGCCGGTCCGGACCGTGGTGTCGCCGGGTCTCACCTCGGCCAGGGCGAGTTCACGCGCCTCGCCATTGAAGGCCGTACGGGTGCGCAGCGCTCCCGAGTCGCCGTCCAGGCGCAGGCGCAGGTCCGCCAGGATCAGCGGCGGCACCGTGTCGGAGGTCGGCGCGAGCCGGGCCGTACCGCCCAACTCCAGGTCCATGCCGCCGGTTTCGGGATCGGCCGAGCCGCTGGTGGCCGGCAGCCAGGCCGGGCGCGCCGAACCCCCGAGGGTCAGCTCTCCCGCGTCGAGCGTCCAGCTGACATGGCCGCCGGACACCGCCGTCTCCTGTGCCGCCGCGGTGCCCTGCCCCAGCAGGGCCAGCAGCGCGCCGCCCGCGACCACGGCGGCACCGGGTCTCTTCGTCATCGTCAAGTCTCCTGGGGATTGCGGGAATCAGGGGCCGTCAGCGCGCGCCCGCCCGGCGCCGACGCGCCCAGAGCCAGGTCCAGGTACCGGCCCCGACCAGCGCCACCGCGGTCAGTCCGGCAGGCAGCGCGACGGAACCGGTGCTGGCCAGCGGGCCCTTCGGCTCCTCCGCGCCGGTGTCGCCGGGGCCGGAATCGGCGGTGGTGGTCGCGGGCGCCGAGGCGCTCGGAGTGCTCGACGGCGTACTGCCGCTGCCCGCCCCGGTGTTGTCGCCGCCCGTGCCGCCGAAGCTCACCGGGATCCGTACCGTCTGGCTCTGGTCGCCGCCCCGCGTGTGGTCGTTACGGGTGATCACGGCGCAGGTCACACCCGACTTGGTGCAGTCGGTGTTGGCGTCCTTCGCCCGCACCTTCACCTTCACGCTGAACGAGCCCTTGTGCCCGCTGCCTTCGTACGGCTTCGCCAGACCCTCGCCGTAGGACGGCGGATGGGAGGACACCCACACCGACGCGCCGGATTCCCCGGACATGTCGACGCCGCCCACGCAGGGCGTCGGCGTCCTCCCGGCGCCGTTGTCGACGCAGAAGGCGACGTAGATGCCCTTCTCGGTGTTGTAGCCGGAGCCGGTGACGGTCACCGTCTCGCCCTCCGGGTCGAGGCCGGAGGACTTCGACACGGTGAGTTTCTGGCCCTCGGGACCGCTCGCCGAGCCGCCCGCGGCGGACGCCGGAACGGCCGACGCAAGGACGGCGATCGAGGCCGCCAGTACGGCCGTACGGCCAACTCTCTTGCCACGCAGGCCACTTGGTAATGCCACGGCACACCCCCACCACGAGATAATAAGGTAAGGCTAACCTAAGTCATTGCTCAACTGTGGTGAACCGAGGGTCCGGAGGGGACAGCGATGAAATTGACCGGAAGGGCACGTCGGCTCGGCCTGCCTGTGGTGCTCGCCGTGGCACTGCTCACCGGCGCCTGCGGGGGCGGCACCTCGGTGTCCGGCGGGTCGGACGCCTCGCCCGCCTCCGCGAGCGAGCGTGCCGCGGCCGCCGAGAAGCAGCTCGCGAAGAACACCCTCGTCCCCCTGGAGGGCGAGCCGCCCACCCCGGAACTGCCCGTCACCGTCGACTCCTCCGACGGGCGGAAGGTGACCGTCGAGGACGCCTCCCGCATCCTGCCGCTCAACGGCGGGGTCGCGGAGATCGTGTTCACCCTGGGACTCGGCGACCGCGTCGTGGGCCGGGACATCACCGCCACCTTCGCCGAGGCCGAGGACCTCCCGCAGGTCACCAAGGCGCACGACGTCAGCGCGGAGAGCGTGCTGTCGCTGAAGCCGACAGTCGTGCTCGCCGACACCGACACCGGCCCCGGCGAGGCCATCGAACAGATCCGGGACGCCGGGGTGCCCGTCGTCGTCCTCGACCCGGCGACGGAACTGGCCGACGTCACCACCCGGACCACCCGCATCGCCGAGGCCCTCGGCGTCCCCGACGCGGGCCAGGCGCTGAACGTGCGGATGAGCGACGAACTAGCCGCCGCCCGCGCCGCCGTGCCCGAGGGCAGCAGGCCCAAGGTCGCCTTCCTCTACATGCGCGGCAGCGCGGCCGTCTATCTGATCGGCGGCAAGGGCTCGGGCGCCGACTCCCTCGTCGAGGCCGCGGGGGCCGTCGACGCGGGCAAGGAGGCCGGGTTCGACAAGCCGTTCACGCCCATCACCAGCGAGGCCCTGGTCCGCGCCCAGCCCGACGTCATCCTCATGATGACCAAGGGACTCGAATCCGTCGGCGGCATCGACGGCCTGGTCCGGATACCCGGAATCGCCCAGACCCCGGCGGGCATGAACCGCCGAGTCGTCGACCTGGAGGACGGCGTCCTGCTCGGCTACGGCCCGCGCACCCCCCTCGTCATCGACCTCCTGGTGGACCGCCTGCACAAGACCTGACGACGCTTCCTGGCCGGGCCCGCTCCCGGCGCGTACCGTGACAGGTCATGAAGATCCTCATCAGCGCCGACATGGAGGGCGCCACCGGGGTGACCTGGCCGGCCGACGTGCTGCCGGGCACTCCGCAGTGGGAGCGCTGCCGGTCGATGTTCACCTCGGACGTCAACGCCGCCGTCCTGGGGTTCTACGACGGCGGCGCCGACGAGGTCCTGATCAACGAGGCGCACTGGACCATGC